>NZ_JBEZYN010000003.1:0-496148 GCF_040638605.1 Streptomyces sp. NPDC026092 | reverse complement strand
CAACTAATCTGGCGTTGATTTTTGGCACGCTGTTGAGTTCTCAAGGAACGGACGCTTCCTTTGTACTCACCCTCTCGGGCTTTCCTCCGGGCTTTCCCTTCGGTCTTTCGTGTTTCCAGCTTAGCAGACCCGATTTCTCGTTTCTGCCACCCGCTGGAGCGGGCTGCCGTTTTCGGAATTAGCTTTTCGCGCTTTCCCTTGCGGCGGGGTCAAACACTACCAGGCTTTTTCAGTCCCCCTGACCACCCCTCCGCAGGCATGCAGAGGTGTAGACCACTGGGGTTAGGATCTGGCTCGATAGGTGCTGCCGACCCACGACTCAAAGCCGCGTTGGGGTCAGGCAGGAGTACGACAGTACATCCCACCGTCAGCTGAGGCAAATCGTTTCCGGGTAGTCCCTAGGTCCGCCAACTGGTACGTCTCGTGCGGAACCGGGACTTCCTATGACTTAGGCTTCTGAACAGTACGCCGTCCAGGACAGGCAGTGACGGCGCCACACAATCTCCGCCCCTGGGAGGCTTCCCATGACATCCGTGACGTCGCCGCTTGCCGGAAACGCCATCGGTCTCGCCGCTGTACCCGACCCGGTCTTCTCCGGCGCGATGGTCGGTCCCGGCACCGCCATCGACCCCGTACGTGAGCCGTCGGAGGCCGTGTCTCCGGTCGACGGCGTCATCGTCTCTCTGCACCCGCACGCGTTCGTCGTCGTCGACGGCGAGGGTCACGGTGTGCTGACGCACCTCGGTATCGACACCGTTCAGCTCAATGGCGAGGGCTTCGAGCTGCTCGTCAACAAGGGCGACACCGTGCAGCGCGGACAGGCCGTCGTCCGCTGGGACCCGGCCGCCGTCGAGGCCGCCGGCAAGTCCCCCATCTGTCCCGTCGTGGCCCTGGAGGCCACGGCCGACTCCCTCTCCGATGTCGTCGAGAGCGGCGACGTGAAGTCCGGCGACGCGCTCTTCGGCTGGCGCTGACGACTGCGTCGTCCTCGGGACGACCACGGTTCGACATTCATCGCGGCGGCCGGATGCCGCCGCTCTATCGGAGACGGTGAGATGGAGACAACGCTGCGAGGCGTCGGCGTCAGCCACGGAGTGGCGATCGGCGAGGTCCGGCACATGGGTACGGCGGTTCTCGAGCCCCCGGCCAAGCAGATTCCGGCCGAGGAGGCGGAGCGCGAACAGGGGCGCGCCCGTCAGGCCGTGGAGGCTGTGGCTGCCGACCTGATTGCGCGCGGCAATCTGGCCGGTGGCGAGGCCCAGCATGTGCTGGAGGCCCAGGCGATGATCGCCCAGGACCCCGAGCTCATCGCGGACGTCGACCGCCGGATCGCGGTCGGCAGCACGGCCGAGCGCGGTATCTACGACGCGTTCTCCCACTACCGCGAGCTGCTCGCGGGCGCGGGTGAGTACATGGCCGGGCGGGTGGCCGACCTCGACGACGTGCGGAACCGTATCGTCGCGCGGCTGCTCGGAGTGCCGATGCCGGGCGTGCCGGACAGTGACGAGCCGTACGTACTGATCGCGCGGGACCTGGCTCCCGCCGACACGGCGCTGCTCGACCCGACGCTGGTCCTCGGCTTCGTGACCGAGGAGGGCGGGCCGACCAGCCACAGCGCGATCCTCGCGCGGGCGCTGGGTGTGCCTGCCGTGGTGGCGCTGCCGGGCGCGGGTGAGATCGGCGAGGGCACGGTCATCGCGGTGGACGGTTCCACCGGTGAGATCTTCGTGGAACCGAGCGACGAGAAGAAGGCGGTGCTCACGGCGGCCGCCGCCGAGCGCAAGGCGGCGCTCGCCGCGTCCAGTGGTCCGGGTGCGACCTCGGACGGGCACAAGGTGCCGCTGCTCGCCAACGTCGGTGGTCCGGCGGACGTGCCGGCCGCGGTGGAGGCCGGTGCCGAGGGTGTCGGTCTGTTCCGTACGGAGTTCCTCTTCCTGGACGACAGTAAGAAGGCGCCGACCGAGGAGAAGCAGGTCGAGGCGTACCGCAAGGTGCTCGAGGCCTTCCCCGAGGGTCGTGTGGTCGTGCGTGTGCTTGACGCCGGTGCGGACAAGCCGCTCGACTTCCTTACGCCGGCGGACGAGCCGAACCCGGCTCTGGGTGTACGCGGGCTGCGTTCGCTGCTCGATCACCCGGAGGTGCTGCGGACGCAGCTGACCGCGCTGGCGAAGGCCGTCGAGGGTCTGCCGGTGTACCTGGAAGTCATGGCTCCGATGGTGGCGGACCGTACGGACGCGAAGGCGTTCGCCGACGCGTGCCGTGAGGCGGGGCTGCAGGCCAAGTTCGGTGCGATGGTGGAGATCCCCTCCGCCGCGCTGCGGGCTCGTTCGATCCTGCAGGAGGTGGAGTTCCTGTCTCTGGGCACCAACGACCTGGCGCAGTACACCTTCGCCGCCGACCGTCAGGTCGGTGCGGTGTCGCGGCTGCAGGATCCGTGGCAGCCGGCGCTGCTCGACCTGGTGGCGCTGTCCGCCGAGGCGGCCAAGGCCGAGGGCAAGAGCTGTGGTGTCTGTGGTGAGGCCGCAGCGGATCCGCTGCTGGCCTGTGTGCTGACGGGTCTGGGTGTCACCTCTCTGTCGATGGGTGCCGCGTCCATTCCTTATGTGCGGGCGACGCTGGCGAAGTACACGCTGGCGCAGTGCGAGCGGGCCGCTGCCGCGGCTCGGGCCGCCGACACGGCCGAGGAGGCGCGGGTCGCCGCGCAGGCGGTGCTGTCCGGGGAGTGATCCCCGTGCGTTAGTGGGTGTCTTGGAGGGGCTCTCCGTCACTGGTGTGACGGAGAGCCCCTTCGGCGTGTGTGGCGCCCGTCAGTGGTGGGTGGGCCAGTCGTCCTCGTCGGGGGCGAGGGGGAAGCCGGCCCGGTGGTCGACGCCCGGTTCGGGGGCGATGGGTTCTCCGGTGCGGGCGTCGGTGCAGTAGGCGCTGAAGACTTCGGCTTCGGTGAGGGGGTGCAGGTTTCCGGCGGTGAGGCGCCAGCCGTGGAGGCGGTCGCGGGTTCCTGGGGTGGTGGTGCGCAGGACGACTCCCCCGGGGGTGTCGAGGGCGATGCCGACGGCGAGGACGGTGGCGAACTCGGCTGCTTCGTCGCGGTCGAGGTAGGCGGGGCCGTTGTCGTCGCGGGTCGCCTGGAGGACGGCGAGGAGGTGTTCGTCGTCGGCGGGGACGCTGCAGACGAGGTGGTGGGTGCCGGGGCCGGCTGCTTCGAGGAGTCGGGTGAGCTGGCGTGAGGCGTGGGCGAAGGCCTCGCGGCCGATGTCCTGTCCGCAGGTGGCGCAGTCGCCGACACCGGAGAGGAGTGTCGTGGCGTACTCCCAGGTGGCGTGGCGGACGGCGGTGTCGATGAGGGTGGGGACGAGGGTGGTCATGGGTTGTCCGGTGTAGGCGACGAGGGCTCCGGTGGCGGCCAGTTCGGCGGTGTAGCGGCTGCGGCTGGCGGGGCGGTCGGGGTCGAGGCCGGTCTTCTCGCAGAACTCCTCGTACTCCTCGGGGTCGAAGAGGGCGACGGTGGTGTGGCCGCCTTGGGTGGCGAGGGACTTGAGGAGGCCTTCGATCTGCTGGAGGTAGGCGGGGTGGTCGTCGAAGGCGAAGGTGGCGTACCGGCGCATGGCCGTGAAGTCGTCCTCGTCGGCGAGGAGGCCGACGGTACTGGGGACTTCGCGGCGCAGGGCGCGGCGCATCGATGTGGTGGTGCCGGGTCGTGTCATGTCTCCCCCTGGGCGCTGTCGATCAGTGCTCACTCACCGTAACCTTCGGCACTGACAGTGATGGTTTGGTGAGGCGGTCGCGGATCAGCCGGTGCTGTGCGGCGCCCGCTGCGACCAGGCCGAGGCCGAGCAGGGGCCAGGCGAGCGGGCCGGCGGACATGACGCCGGTGACGAGGAGGGGGCCGGCGAATCGCTGGGTGGACTGGGCGAGTCCGTGGACTCCGAGGTAGGAGCCCTGCGCGTGGGCGGGAGCCAGGGCGACGGAGAGTTCCCAGGAGGCCGTCGCGTGGATGATCTCGGCGAAGGTGAGGGCTACGACCGCGACGACCAGGGCCGTGACGGCGACGGCGGTGCCGCCTGCGGCCGAGGCGGCGAGGGCGAGGGTGCCGACGAGGAAGAGGGCGGTGAGGGGGACGAGGAGTCGGCGGGCGGCTCTCGTGGTGGCTCCGAAGCGGGCGAGCGGGACCTGGAAGAGGACGACGAGGACGGTGTTGAGGACGAGCAGGAGCGGGGCGAGTCCGACGGGTGCGGTGGTGGCGTGGACGATCCAGAGGGGGACGGCGACCTGGAGGATCGTGTCGTCGAGGAAGAGGACGGCGTCGGTGGCGGTGTAGCCGAGGAAGGTGCGGTCGCGCCACGGGGAGGTCGGTGGGGTGGGCGTACGGTCGTCCGCTCCGGCGGATGTGGCGGCGATGCGGGCGGGGGCCGGGGGTTCGGCGCAGCGGAGGGTGAGTGCGGCGATGACGAGGTAGGTGACGACGTTGCCGATGAGGAGCAGTGCGTACGCGCGGGTGCTGCCGGTGGCGAGCGCGGCGGCGGCGCCGAGGCCGCCGATGGACCAGCCGATGTTGACGGTGGTGCGCTGGATGGCCTGGTAGCGGACGCGGTCGGGGCCGGCGAGGCGGGCGGCGTAGAGCTTGATGAGGACGCTGCCGGCTCGGTCGGGGAGGGCGCCGAGGGCGGAGTAAAGCGTGAGGAGGAGCAGGTGGTCGGTGGTGAGGAGGAGCAAAAGGGCGGCGCCGCGCAGGAGTTGGGCGCCGACGATGATCTTGACGAGGGGGAAGCGGTCGGCGAGGCGGCCGGCGAGTGGCGCGCCGGCGATGCCGACTCCGCCGGAGACGGTCATGAGGAGGCCGACCTGGCCGAGGCCGAGGCCGGAGACGTAGGTGAAGTAGAGGACGGTGCAGCCGGCCCAGAGGCCGGTGCCGGTCTTGTCGATGATGCTGACGACGAGCATGCGGCGGCCGTCGCGACCGCCGGGTATGCGGTTGAGGACGGTGCTGGGCCACGGAGTCGGGCGGCTCACTCGGTTCCCCCTTGACCTGAGTATTGTATTGATACATAGTTTGGAACGTGGCAACACAATATTCGATCCAGGGGACGACGGCCAAGGGGATTGCCGCGTCCGTCGAGCGCGGTGTGACCGAGGGCGAGCTCGCGCCGGGGGACGCGCTGCCTCCGGTGCGGCGGCTCGCGGACGAGTTGGGGATCAGCCCCGGTACGGTCGCGACGGCGTACAAGGAGCTGCGGCGGCGCGGTCTGGTGGTGACGCGTGGGCGGGGCGGCACGGTGGTCGCGGAGGCGCCTTCGGTCGCGTCGCGGCGGCCGCCGCGCGTGCCGCCGGGGCTTGTGGACCTGGCCAGCGGGCTTCCCGATCCGGCCTTTCTGCCCGTCCTGCGGCCGCCGGCCGAGGTCCGGCCGGTGTACGGCTCGCACCGTGCCGTGCCCCGGCTCGCCTCCCTGGAGGAGCTCACGCGCGCGTGGTTCGCTCGGGACGGCGTGCCGGCGGAGCGGGTGACGTTCGCGCACGGGGCGCTCGACTGCGTCGCGCGGCTGCTCTCCGTGGAGCTGCGGCCGGGGGACGCGGTGGCGGTGGAGGATCCCGGGTTCCACCATCTCCTGGACCTGGTGCCGGCCTTGGGCCTGCGGATGGTGCCGGTGGCGGTGGACGGCGAGGGAATGACGCCGGAGGCGCTGGGGGCCGCGCTGCGTACGGGGGTGCGGGCGATGGTGTGCAGTCCGCGGGCCCAGAGCCCGACGGGGGCGTCGTTCACGGCCGGGCGGCGGGACGAACTGGCGGCGATGCTGCGGGAGTTCCCGGAGGTGCTGGTCGTCGAGGACGACTACAACGTGGAGCTCGCGGGTCCGGTGGCGCCGACGCTGGCCGCGGTGGGGCTGGAGCGGTGGGCGCAGGTGCGGACGGTCTCGAAGCGGTTGGGCGTCGACCTGCGGTGGGCCGGGGTCACCGGGGATCCGGTGACGCTCGCGCGGCACGACGGGCGGATGCTGATGACGTCCGGCTGGGTCAGCCACGTCCTTCAGGAGACGGTCGTCGGGCTGTTCTCCGACCCGGCGGTCGCCCGTCTTGCGGCGGCGGGCGAGGCGGCGTACGCGGAGCGGCGGGCGGCCCTTGTCGGCGCGCTCGGTTCGTACGGCGTGGGGGTGAGCGGGGGCGGCTCCGCGAGCGGGCTCAATGTGTGGGTGCCTGTACGGGACGAGTCGGCGGTGGTGAACGGGCTGCGGACGAGGGGGTGGTGGGTGGCGGCGGGGGCGCGGTTCCGGATCGCGTCGCCTACGGCCGTGCGGATCACTACGGCGACGCTGGGTGTGGCGGAGGCGGGGCGGTTGGCGTCGGACTTCGCCGATGTGTTGGGTGAGGCGCAGGCGACGTACGGGGGGTAGGGGGGTCTCCCCCATCCCACCCCTTCCCGAAACTCTGACGAGACCGGGGGCTGCGCCCCCGAACCCCCGCGACGCGGCAGCTCCGCGCCGCGGGGTGGGTTGGCGGCCGGGGGCCGGAGGTCGGGTGGGGGTGGGCTCCGCACACGGGCGCGGGGCGCGGCGGGGACCCGAGCTCTGGGTGTGGGGCGGCCCGTCCACAGCGCGCGGGCCGGAGTTCGGGGTCGCCTCCCAGCCCTCGCGGTGCGGGGCTGGGAGGGGCGCGCTGGGAGTTACTTGTTCCGGGTTTGGGCCAGGGATTCGTAGAAGTGGAGGAGGTCCAGGTTGTCCACCGAGCCTGGGTTGACGGCCTTCGACAGGGGGGTGCCCTGGAGGAGGCGTTTGATGGGGACCTCGATGCGCTTGCCGGTGAGGGTGTGGGGGACGGCGGGGATCTCGATGATCTCGTCGGGGACGTGGCGCGGGGAGAGTTCGGTGCGGATCGTCTGCTTGATGCGGGCGATCAGCGCCTCGTCCAGGGTCGCGCCGTCCGCGAGGTGGACGAAGAGCGGCATCCAGTAGCCGCCGTCCGGCTCTTCGAGGCCGATCACGAGGGATTCGCGGATCTCCGGGAGGCGTTCGACGGCCTCGTAGATGTCCGCGCTGCCCATGCGGACGCCCTGGCGGTTCAGGGTGGAGTCGGAGCGGCCGTGGATGACGACCGAGCCGTGGTCGGTGATCGTGATCCAGTCGCCGTGGCGCCAGACGCCCGGGAACATCTCGAAGTAGCTGTCGCGGTAGCGGCTGCCGTCCGGATCGTTCCAGAAGCGGATCGGCATGGACGGCATCGGGTTGGTGACGACCAGCTCGCCGACCTCGCCGATCAGCGGCTTGCCGGACGGGTCCCAGGACTGGAGGTCCGTACCGAGGCCGGCCGCCTGCAGTTCGCCGATGTGGACGGGGAGCGTGGGTACTGCTCCTGCGAAGCAGGAGCAGACGTCCGTGCCGCCGCTGACCGAGGCGATCCAGAGGTCTGCCCGTACCTCGTCGTGCAGCCAGCGGAAGCCGTCCGGCGGGAGCGGGGAGCCCGTGGTCGCGACGCACTTGATCGCGGAGAGGTCGAAGTCCCTGCCGGGGTGGACGTCCGCCTTCGCGCAGGCCATGACGTATGCGGCGGAGGTGCCGTACAGGGTGGCCCCGGTCCGTTCGGCCACGCGCCACTGGGCGCCCGTGTCGGGGTAGCCGGGGCTGCCGTCGTAGAGGACGACCGTGGTGCCCGTGAGGAGGCCCGAGACCAGGAAGTTCCACATCATCCAGCCCGTGGACGTGTACCAGAAGAACACGTCCTCGGGGCCCAGGTCGCAGTGCAGGCCGAGCTGCTTCAGGTGCTCGATCAGGATGCCGCCCTGGGACTGCACGATGGCCTTGGGCAGGCCCGTCGTACCGGAGGAGTACAGGACCCAGAGGGGGTGGTCGAACGGGACCTGCTCGAAGGTCGGTTCCGTGTCGGCCGCCGTGAGCGCCGACCAGGCGAGCGCTCCCTCGGGGGGCTCGGTGCCCAGGACCGGGATGTGGACCACGGCACGGAGGGTGGGGAGTTCGGCGCGGAGTTCGGCGACCGTCTCGCGGCGGTCGTGCTCCTTGCCGCCGTAGCGGTAGCCGTCCACGGTGAACAGGACGACCGGCTCGACCTGCTGGAAGCGGTCGAGGACGCTGCGGGCGCCGAAGTCGGGCGCGCAGGAGGTCCATACGGCGCCGACGGCGGCGGCGGCGAGCAGGGCCACGACCGCCTCGGGGATGTTGGGCAGGTAGCCGCTGACGCGGTCGCCGGGGCGCACGCCGAGGGCTCGGAGTTCGGCGGAGAGGGAGCCGACCTGGCGGCGCAGCTCAGCCCAGGTGATCGGACGCGGCTCATGTGTTTCGTCCACATGGAGCAGGGCCGTGTCGTGGGGGCGCTCGGTGGCGGCGCGCAGGGCGTGCTCGGCGTAGTTGAGGGCGGCTCCCGGGAACCACTCGGCGCCGGGCATCGAACGGTCGCCGAGGACCCGCTCGTACGGGGTGGAGAAGCGGACGTCGAACCACTCGGCGACGGCCCGCCAGAAGGACTCCAGGTCCTCGACCGACCAGCGGTGCAGGGCCGGGTAGCCGCCCGTGGCCGGGGCTCCGTGGTGTTCGGCGGCCCAGGCCTGGAAGCGGGTGACCGCGGCGGCGGCGATGTGCGCCTCGTCCGGCTGCCAGAGCGGTTCGGTGTGCGCTGATGTCATGTGGGGTGGCTCCCTGGGCGTACGCGGGGTCTGCGTGTGTCCCGCGCACGTGCTGGGGTGTGCGCGTGACGCGGCTGACAGGGACGATGCCATGGGAGCGGCGTTCGCACCAGGGTTCCCCGCCCATGGTCGGGCTGCTGAATATGTGCTCTCACCACGGGTGAACGGCAGTTGAACGAACCCCGCCAGGCCCAGGCCCAGTGGCAGGCTGAGCAGCATGGACGGTCGTGAGCTGGTGCGTTCGGTGAGGGTGTTCGGTTCGGTGCGGGGATTGCGGGCGGTGCGTTCGGCGTGGCGGCAGCGCAGGACGGACGCGTGGGGGTTGCCGCCGAGGGGTGAGGAGCGGGCGCGGGTGCCGGGTCCGGTGGGCGAGGCGGAGCCGCTGCCGGGCGGCGGGATCGTCAGTTTCGCCCGCTCGGAGCTGCGGATCAGCGTCTCGGCGGGGGGCACGGTGTTCTGGGGCTGGGACGGGGCCGAGCAGCTGCCGTCGTACGCGCTGGCCGGTCAGGCTCCGGAGCCGGATCCGCGGGCCCGGCTCGAACCGGACACCGACGGCGGCTGGCGGGTCGTCTCCGAACGGGTGACGGTCGCGGTCTCCCGGCACGGGGCGGTGGAGCTCCGTACACCCGGTGGGGTGGTCCTGCGCCGGGATCTGCCGCCGCGCTGGTGGGAGCCGGTGGCGGGCGGCCCCGCGCGGTGGGTGCAGCGCAGCGAGGTGCCCGCGGACGCGCGGTTCTTCGGGCTCGGCGGGCGGGCCTCGGGGCCGCGGCTGCGGGACGGCACGTACCGCCTCTGGAACACCGACCCGAAGGGACGCTTCTCCCCCGGCGACGATCCGCTGTACATCACGATGCCGGTGCAGTTCGTCGTCGCCGACGCGGGCACCCATCTGGCGTTCCACGACAGCACCTGGGACGGGCAGGTCACCCTCACCGAAGGTGAGGAGGGGGCCGGTTCGGGGCACGACCGGCCGGGGACCAGCGAGGTCCGGATGAGCGGGGGGCCGCTGCGCTGCTGGGTGGTCGTCGGGACCCCCGCGCGCGTGCTCCACGGCTGGGCGGCGCTCACGGGTGCGCCGGCGCTGCCGCCGTCCTGGGCCCTGGGGCCGCAGCACGCGCGGTGGGGGTTCGGCAGCGAGCGGGAGGTACGGCGCGTGGTGGCGGGCTACCGCGAGCGGGGGCTGCCGTTGTCCGTGCTCCACCTGGACATCGACCACTACGACGCGCATCAGGTGTTCACGGTGGACCGCGAGCGGTTCCCCGATCTGCCGGGGCTCGCGGACGAGCTGCGGGAGCAGGGCGTACGGCTGGTGTCGATCGTCGACCCCGCGGTGAAGGCGGAGCCGGGGAACGCCGTCTACGACTCCGGGACGGCGGCCGGGGCCTTCGTCCGCGACGGGCGGGGCAACGAGGTCCACGGGGTCGTGTGGCCCGGCGAGTGTGCCTATCCGGACTTCACGGACGCGGCGGTACGGGAGTGGTGGGGCGGTCTGTACGAGGAGCGACTCGCGCAGGGCTTCTCCGGGGTCTGGCACGACATGAACGAGCCGGTCTCCTTCTCCCCGTTCGGCGACCAGACGCTGCCGCGCTCGGCCCGGCACGCCCTCGATGGGCGCGGCGGGGACCACCGCGAGGGCCACAACGTCTACGGGCTGACGATGGCGCGGGCCGGCTACGAGGGGCTGCGCCGGCTGCGGCCGGACGAACGGCCGTTCCTCTTCTCCCGCTCGGGGTGGGCGGGCATGCAGCGGTACGGGGGGACCTGGTCTGGCGATGTGGCGACCGGGTGGCCGGGGCTCCGGGCGTCCCTGTCGCTGGTCCTGGGGCTCGGGCTGTGCGGGGTGCCGTACTCGGGTCCTGACGTGGGCGGCTTCGACGGAAGCCCCTCGCCGGAGCTGTTCCTGCGCTGGTACCAGCTCGGGGCGTGGATGCCGCTGTTCCGTACGCACGCGGCGATCGAGGCCGGGCGCCGCGAGCCGTGGGAGTTCGGCCCCGAGGTCCTGGAGCACGCGCGCGTGGCGCTCGCCGAACGGGAGCGCATGCGGCCGTACTTCGTGACCCTCTCCCAGCTCGCGCGGCTGACCGGGGCCCCGTACATCCGGCCCGTGTGGTGGGGGGCTCCGGAGGACCGGGCCCTGCGGGACTGCGACGACGCGTTCCTCGTGGGCGACGCGCTGCTCGTGGCCCCTGTGCTCGCCCGGGGCACCGACCGGCGGGCGGTGCGGCTGCCCCGCGGCCGCTGGTACGACACGGCGACGGGGCAGGCGTACGACGGGCCGGGCCAGGTCCTGCTGGACGCGCCCTGGTCCCGTATCCCGGTGCTCGCGCGGGCGGGGTCGGTGATTCCGGTCCGGGGCGAGGACGGGGAGCTCGCCCTGGAGGTGTGGGCCCCGGCCGCCGGGCGGACCGGTGGCGGACTCGTCGTACGGGACACCGGTGACGGGTGGGAGCCCGGCGAGATCGAGCGGTACGCGTCGCGCCTGGTGGACGGGCGGGTGGTGGTGGAGCGGGTGACGGACGACGGTGCGGCCGAGGTGGAGCTGCCGGTGCGGGTGCGGGGGGTGGAGGGGTAGGGCGGCCCGGCGGGAAGTGGGGGATCGAGGATCGGAGATTGGATATTGGACATCGGATATTGGATCCATGATCCGATATCCATGATCCAATCTCTGGATCCGATCTCCGATCCCCTTGGGCCTCAGGTGTACTTGCCGGCGAACCAGCGGCGGGCCGCCTCCGTGTGCAGGGGGAAGGCCAGTTCCGTCGGGGCGCGGAGGATGTGGTGGCCGCTGGTCTCGTCCGTCGGGGCGGAGGGCGGCAGTTCGTCCGCCGCGCGGGTGGGGAGCAGGCCGAAGAGAAGCAGGTGGCCGCCCGGGGAGCTGAGCGCGTCGGCGAGGCGTACGTCCTCCGCGGACGCCTCGATCCAGGTCTCCTCGCGCAGTTCGCGGACGACGGCGTCCCGCCAGTCCTCGGATTGGTCGATGAAGCCGCCGGGGAGGGCGATGCCGCCCAGCGCCGGTTCGATGGTGCGTGTGATGACGACAAGTCCGGTCCCCCGCGCGTCCGTGACGGGGAGCAGGGCGATGGCGACGGGCAGCGGGTTGCGGTAGGCGACCGCGCCGCAGGCGGCGCAGGTGCGGGGCCAGTCGGTCGGTTCGGCGTAGCGGGCGCCGCAGCTGGAGCAGTAGGTGTCCTTCACGTCTGGACCGTACGCGATCACTCTTTCCCGTACCCCGCGAACCTGATAGACGGTGCGCATGACGAGATTCGCATCTGCCTTACGTACGCTCGGTGTTCTCGCGGCCGCGGGGCTGCTTGCCGGCACAGCCGCCGCGCCGTCCGCGCAGGCCGGGCCGGAGCCGGAGGCGCCGAAGGAGTTCGTGGCGCTGAGCTCCGTGGACCGGACGATCCTTCAGGAGATGCGCTACACCACGGTGCACAACTTCGTGGGTGAGCGGGTCGACGGCTACCGGCAGCCGCTCTGCATCCTGACCCGTCCGGCCGCCGAGGCGCTGCACCGGGCCCAGGTGAAGCTGCGCGCGCGGGGCTACACGTTGAAGGTCTACGACTGCTACCGGCCTCAGCGGGCCGTCGACCACTTCGTGCGCTGGGCGAAGGACCTGGAGGACGAGCGGATGAAGAAGGAGTTCTATCCACTCGTCGACAAGTCGAGGTTGTTCGCGGACGGTTACATCGCGGAGAGGTCGGGGCACAGCCGGGGCTCGACGGTCGATGTGACGATCGTGCGGCTGCCGGCTCTGCCCACGCGCCCGTACGTGCCCGGTGAGCCGCTGGTGGAGTGTTCCAAGCCTCGGGTCGAGCGGTTTCCGGACAACTCCGTGGACATGGGTACGGGCTTCGACTGCTTCGACACGCTCTCGCACACCGACGATCCGCGGATCCAGGGGGCCCAGCGGGCGAATCGGCAGCTCCTGAAGGAGACGCTCGCCGGGCAGGGCTTCGTGAACCTGCCCGAGGAGTGGTGGCACTTCACCTTCAAGCCGGAGCCGTTCCCGAGCACCTTCTTCGACTTCCCGGTGGCCCGGCGGTCCGTGGCCGGGCACTGACGGAGGGGCGACGAAGGGACGAAGGAAGGAACGAGCGGCCGGGACCACCCCCGTGGGCCCCGGCCGCCCGTTCCGTACGTAGGGACGCGATAAAGGCCCGTACGGTTCTCAGCGCGCGGCATCCATGACAAACTTCCTGACGCTTCGTCAGGTACAGGTGATCTCGGGGTCGGGGAGGCCGTCGTGACACGGACGCGCAGGCCGGTGGTGGCCGGATGGTTCACGGACGACAGCGGCGGGGCCGGGCCGGGCGGGGAGGCCGAGTTCCGGCTCCTCGGGACCCGCTGCACGGCCTGCGCCTCGGTCTTCTTCCCGCGCGAGGACGGCTGGTGCCGCAACCCCGGCTGCGCGGGCGGCGGAACGCTCGTCGAGACGCCGCTCTCGCGACGGGGCCGGGTGTGGTCCTACACCGACGGCCGCTACCGACCGCCCGCGCCCTACGTCTCCGACCCGGACGCTCCCTGGGAGCCGTACACCCTCGTCGCCGTGGAACTGGAAGCGGAGGCGATGGTGGTGCTCGGGCAGGCGGCGCCGGGGGTGCGGACCGCGGACCTCGCCGTCGGCATGGAGGTCGAGGTGGTGCCGGGCGTCCTCAACGAGGACGACGAGTACATCTGGACCACGTGGAACTGGCGGCCCGTCCACGCGCGCGTGGAGCGCGAGGCAGAGGGGGAGCGGTCATGAACGACATCGCCGTCCTCGGTGCCGGGATGCACCCGTGGGGCAAGTGGGGCCGGAGCTTCGTCGAGTACGGAACGGCGGCGGCGCGGGCGGCCCTCGCGGACGCCGGCATCGGCTGGCGGGACGTCGGCTCGGTGGTCGGCGCGGACACCGTGCGGTGCGGGTACCCGGGCTACGTGGCGGGCGCGACGTTCGCCCAGGCGCTCGGCTGGCAGGGGGCGCGCGTCACCAGCGTGTACGCGGCCTGTGCCTCGGGCGCGCAGGCCGTCGGCACGGCGCGGGCCCAGATCCTGGCCGGCCTTGCGGACGTGGTCCTCGTCGTCGGCGCGGACTCGGCGCCCAAGGGGTTCTTCGCCCCGGCGGGCGGGGACCGGCCCGACGACCCCGACTGGCTCCGGTTCCGCGTGCTCGGGGCGACCAACCCGGCGTACTTCGCGCTCTACGCCCGCCGCCGGATGGCGCTGTACGGCGACACGGTGGACGACTTCGCCCAGGTGAAGGTGAAGAACGCGGCGGCCGGGGCGCTCAACCCGCTGGCCCGCTACCGCAAGACGGTCAGCGCCGAGGAGGTCGCCGCCTCGGCCGTCGTCGCCGATCCGCTGCGGCTGCTCGACATCTGCGCCACCTCGGACGGGGGCGCGGCGCTCGTGCTCTCCAGCATCGAGTTCGCCCGCCGCCACGGGCACCCGGACCCGGTCCGTATCCGGGCCGTCTCCACCGTCACGCCGACGTACCCGAAGGCCGTCCTCGACCTGCCGGACATCGCGACCGACTCGGCCGTCGCCGTCTCCCCCGCGCCGCACACCTTCCGCGCGTCGATCGCCCGCGCGGCGTACGAGGAGGCGGGGCTCGGGCCCGAGGACCTGTCGCTCGCGGAGGTGTACGACCTGTCCACCGCGCTGGAACTGGAGTGGTACGAGGACATCGGCCTCTGCGGGACCGGTGAGGGCGCGAAGCTGGTACGGGACGGGGTCACGGCCCTCGGCGGCCGTGTCCCGGTCAACACCAGCGGTGGTCTGGGGTCGTTCGGCGAGGCCGTGCCCGCCCAGGCCATCGCGCAGCTCTGCGAGCTGACCTGGCAGTTGCGAGGCACGGCCGGAGACCGGCAGGTGCCGGGAGCCCGTGCCGGCATCACCGCCAACCAGGGGCTGTTCGGGCACGGTTCGGCGGTCGTCGTGGTGCGGTGAACTCAGCGGGTGTCCCGCCGATCAGGGGGCCACGGGCGCGCCCTGGTCGGCCAGGACGAGGGCGTGCTCGACGACCGCGACGAGGACGTTCTTGACCGACTCGCGGTCGCGCGCGTCGCACATCAGCAGCTCGACCTCCGGGTCGAGGTCGAGCGCGCCCCGGACGGTCTCCGTGGGGAACCGCCGGGCGCCCTCGAAGCAGTTGACGGCGACCGTGAAAGGGATGCCGCGCCGTTCGAAGTAGTCGATCGCCGCGAAGCTGTCCTCCAGGCGCCGGGTGTCCGCGAGGACGACCGCGCCGAGCGCGCCCTGTGCGAGCTCGTCCCAGAGGAACCAGAACCGGTCCTGCCCGGGCGTGCCGAACAGATAGAGCACCAGGTCCTCGCGGAGCGTGATCCGGCCGAAGTCCATGGCGACCGTGGTCGTCGACTTGTTCTCCACGCCGTGCAGATCGTCGACGGGCCGGCCGGCCTCGCTGAGGATCTCCTCGGTGCGCAGGGGTCTGATCTCGCTGACGGCGCCGACCAGCGTCGTCTTGCCCACCCCGAAGCCGCCCGCGACCAGGATCTTCAAGGTCACCGGTTCGACGAGCGGCTTGGTGCGGCTAGAGCGCCCGAAGGCCATTGATCACCTCGCGGAGAATGCTCACGTCCGGCAGCTCGGCCGGCGGAACGGGGCGGGTCACATGGACGAGTTCGTCCTCGACGAGATCGCCGACGAGGACCCGGACGACCCCGACGGGGAGGTCGAGTCCGGCGGCGAGTTCGGCGATCGACTGGGGGGTGTCCGAGCAGCGTTCGACGATCTCCACGTGTTCCGGGGACAGGGTCTGGTCCCGGCCGGGGTCGTCGGCGGCGAGCTCGGGCACCACCAGGGCGATCAGGTCGAGACGGTGGCGGGTGGCGGTGCTGGTCCGGCCGCGGGTCATCGCGTACGGACGGACCACCGGCCCGGCGTCGTCGTCGAACCAGTGGTGGGCCGGCTGGGCGCTCTGGTCCCACGAGTCCGGGGCGCGCTCGCCCTCGGCCGTGCGCCCGACCGTGCCCTCCGTCGTGCCGTCAGTCATGGTGTCCCCCCACTCACCCTCCGGCGGTCAGCCCGGAGCGAGGCGCCGTCCCCAGGTGGATGCCGACCCGCTTGACCATCAACGTCATCTCGTACGCGACCTGGCCGACGTCCGAGTCGGCCTCGGCGAGCACGGCGAGGCAGCTGCCGTCGCCCGCCGCCGTGACGAAGAGGAACGCGTCCTCCAGTTCCACCACCGTCTGGCGGACCTTGCCGGCCTCGAAGTGGCGTCCGACGCCCTTGGCGAGGCTGTGGAAGCCGGAGGCGACGGCGGCCAGGTGCTCGCCGTCCTCCCGGGTCAGGTCGGCGGAGGCGCCGGTGGCGAGTCCGTCGCTGGAGAGCACCAGTGCCTTGCGGATGGACCCGACCCGCTGGACCAGCTCGTCGAGGAGCCAGTTCAGCTCGCCGTTGCCGTTTCCGGAGGTGTGGGTTGCTGCGGCGTTCGGTGCGGTCATCGACCGTCCCCCTCGGGTGTCGTTCCTGGTGCTGTCGTCTCGGCGTTCTGCCGTCGTCCGCGCTGCCAGCCCCGTTGCATCGAAGCCATGCGGTCGCGCACTTCCTCGGCGTCGCGCTCGAAGTCCGTGCCGGCCGGGGCGGTGGAGCCCGTGGCGGCCGTGGAGTCGGTACGGTCGTCCGTCTCGCGCAGCTGGGGCGCGAGGCTCGCCTGCCGGACCCGGCGGGGCAGCCCGCCGAACGGCGCCGGGCCGTCGGGCGGTACGGGGACCAGGGTGGGCGGGGTGGGCGGGGTGCCTCCGCTTCCCCTGCCCCTGCCCTTGCCGCTGCCGGTGCCGCCCGTTCCCGGGGCCTCGGGGTCCTGCGCGGGGATCGGGTGGGCGCGGCCGGGCTCGTCCACGCGGCGGCCGCGGTCCACGACGAGCGTGGGCGGACGGCGCCGGGGCAGCGGTACCGGGCCGCGGTCCTGGGACCTGTCGGGCGACTGGTCCGGGGTCTGCTGGTGCTGCTCGCCGTCCGGCGCGGGGGCCGGGGCGAGGCCGCGACGGTGGCCCCGGGGCCGGAAGAGGCCGCCGCGCTCGCTGTCGGTGTCCTCCACGTCGGCCGCGGAGGGCTTGAGGAGCTCGTCGAACCCGGCCGTGCCCAGGGGCGCTTCGAGCTCGACGGGGCCGTCGAGCGGCACGCGGAACGGCGTGTCGAGCCCGCCGTCGGAGCCGCCGTCGAGCAGCGAGTGGGCGCCGGACCGGGTGGGTCCGGTGACCGGTGCGGCACCGCCCGGGACCTTGGTGAGCGCGGGCCTGCGCTCCGTGGACATCCGGTCCAGGCGGAAGCCGGCGCCCTCCGTCTCGGGGGCGTCGGTGAGCAGGGCGGCCGGGATGAAGACGACCGCGGTGGTCCCTCCGTACGGCGAGGGCTGCAGCGAGACCCGGACGTTCTGGCGCTGGGCGAGTCGGCTGACCACGAAGAGGCCGAGGCGGTCGGTGTCGGAGAGCTCGAACTCGGGGGTCTCCGCGAGGCGCAGGTTGGCGTCGAGCAGCAGGTCGGGGTTCATGCCGAGGCCGCGGTCGTGGATCTCGAGGGTGAAGCCGTTCGCGACCCGCTCGCCGAGGACCTGCACGGCGGTGTGCGGGGGCGAGAACACCGTGGCGTTCTCCAGGAGTTCGGCGATGAGGTGGGTGAGGTCGGCGACGGCGGGGCCGCCGACGCCGAGCCGGGGCAGGCGCCGTACCTCGATCCGCTCGTAGTCCTCGACCTCGGCGACGGCCGCGCGGACCACGTCCATGAGCTGGACGGGCTTGCGCCACTGACGGGAGGGCGCGGCGCCGGAGAGGATCACCAGGCCCTCGGCGTGGCGGCGCATGCGGGTGGTCATGTGGTCGAGGCGGAAGAGGTCTGCGAGTTCCTCGGTGTCCTCGGTGCGCCGTTCCATGGTGTCGAGGAGGGTCAGCTGGCGGTGCAGCAGGACCTGGTTGCGGCGGGCGAGGTTGACGAAGACCTCGGAGACACCGCGCCGGAGTTCGGCCTGCTTGACGGCGGCCTCGACGGCGGCGCGCTGGAGGGTGTTGAGGGCCTGGCCGACCTGGCCGACCTCGTCGTCCTCGTACCGCAGGTGCGGCACCTCGGTCTCGACGTCGACGAGTTCGCCGGCGGCGAGGCGGCGCATCACGCTCGGCAGCCGTACGCCGGAGACCTCCTGGGCCTCCTTGCGGAGCCGGCGCAGGTCGCGGACGAGGTCGCGGCCGACCCGGACGGAGACGACGACGGAGAGGAGCAGGGCGAGGAAGCCGAGGACGCCGGCGATGCCGGCCTTGAGGAGCACGCTGTAGGCGGCGGGCTGGACGCGGTCCTGGTAGCGGTCGCCCGCGGCGGTGTTCTCCCGCGCGAGGTCGTCGAGGACCGGGGTGGCCCGTTCCTCCCAGCGCGCGGCGGTGACGGCGCGCGGGTTCTTGGTGGGACCCGCGGCGATCAGGTCCTCCTCGGCGCTGCGCAGCGGCTCGGTCTCGGGGCTGCCCCAGTAGCGCTCGAACCGCTCGCGTTCGACGGTGGGGAGGATCTCCAGGTTGACCTCGTACAGCAGCTTGCGCTGGGCGACGAGATCGCTGATCGCGCGGATCTCCTCGGCCGTGACGCGCTCGGACTTGAGCGCGGAGAGGACCAGGGCGTCCTCGCGGGAGAGCATCTCGCGGCCGCGCGTGACACCGACGAGGGCCCGGCCCTGCTTGTCCATCTCCACGTTCTCCAGGGCGTGGAGGGTGGTGAGGAAGCTGTAGCAGGGGTCGACCAGGCGGTTGTAGAAGTCGAGCGCCTGAATTCGGCCGATGCTGCGGTTCTCGACGGAGCGGCGCAGGGCGTCCAGGCCGTCGAGGGCCGTGAGCAGCGAGTCGAGGCGCTGCGAGGCGACGGGCCGCATCTCGTCGCGTACGCCGGAGTCGGCGGCGTTGCGCCGGACCAGGGCGATCTGACGGTCGGTGGCCTCGCGCTGCTTGCGCAGGGTGGTGAGTGCGTCGGAGGCGCGCGGGTCGGCAAGGTAGACGAGCGACTCGCGGCGCTCCTTCTGGATGACGCGCGCCGTGTCCTCGATCGGGTAGCCGACCTTCTCGACGATGTAGCCGACGTCGAGGAGTTGGTCGGCCTCGCGGCCGGTGAGCACGGTTGCGAAGCCCCAGAGCGCGGTGAGGGAGACGAGCGGTACGAGCAGCAACGCCACGATCTTCCGGCGGATGGACTTCCCGCGAAAGCGCATGGCCTCCCCCAGTTCGGCAGGCCCCCGCCCGGCGCGGAGGTCCTCCTGTGCGACGCGCGGCGTCAACACACAGCGTCAACCCAGGGCGTCAACCATCAGCTTCAACAATTGGCGGCGCGAGCCTACTACTGCATCACAGCCAACTCGAAGGCGCATCCAGGCGATTTTCAGCCTCTTGAGTGAGTGTTGATCTGGAGATGTCCCGCTATCCGGGGAGTTGAGATTCCGCAATGTGGCGCAGGACACGTGGCTGAACCTTGCGGTAGGCCGTCGAACGGATGGCTGGAATTTTTCGTTCCGGTATGGGGGTGGGGAAACCTTTTCCCCCCGCTGAGCGTCTTTGTCCGTGGGGAGGGGTGCGTCCGAGTAAAGCCGCTCAAGACGGGCAGCCACCCCTGAGGACGTCTGCGGTGGGGAGTGACGAAGCGATGGAGCACGAGGCGCGGTCCGCGCGGCAGTTGTGGGTGGAGGACGAGAAGGCCCGGCGCCGTATGCCGGACCCGGTGCGTACCGCCGCCGTACGAGCCGTGATGATCACGTCGATCACACTGGTACAGGCCGTGGTGGCCTTCTTCTGCGCGGTCACGAGTTCGTGGCTGGCGTTTCCGATGCTGCTGTCCACCGTGGGCAGCACGGTCGTGGCGACCTGGAGCGTGCTCGATGTCTGGGTGACGCGCCAGGTCTGGCGGCAGCGGAACGGCGTGGTGTCCGAACCGAGCAGCACGGCGCGCCCGTCGCGCCGCGAGCGGCGCCGGGAGCAGAAGGCCGCTCGGACCGTCTCGGAAGGCGACCCGGGCGGACACGGGGCCCCGGTCCTACGGCGCGCGGAGACACCGGCGCTGTCCGAGGCGGCCTGAGGGCCGGAAGGATCGACGGCCTATCGACGGCCTGAGGAACGGACGGCATGAGGGCCTGACGGCCTGAAGAACGGACGAGAACGGCCCGGTCCCCTTGCGGGGCCGGGCCGTTCGCCGTTGGACGCGCTATCGGGCCGCGTCACCTCTGCGCGGGCTCCGGCTGCTCCTCCGGCGAACGACGGAACATCCGGGTCGCGGTGATCTCGCCGTGGACGGCGCCGTCCTCGACGGTCGGCTGCGGAAGGCCCGGCCGCAGGTGCTCCTCGACGCTGATGTACTTCAGTCCCGCCCGCAGGTCCGCGTCGTTGCGCAACCGGATGACCAGCGGGAACTCGGCGAGCGCGGTCGTGTCGAACAGACCGGTCGTGTACAGCAGCTGGACGCCGAGAGCGTCCGAGACGGCCCGCTGGAGTTCCAGCAGGTACGTGGCGTTGGCGCGGCCGATCGGGTTGTCGAGGAACAACGTGCCCGCGTGGCGGTGCTTGTCTCGGCCCCGGTCGTTGGAGCGCAGCGCGGCCATCGTGCAGTAGAGGGCGATGGCGGCGGTGAGGAGCTGGCCGCCCGAGAAGACGTCGCCCATCTGTCCGACCGGCACGCGCTCGGCCCTCAGCACGGCGTCCGGCTTCAGGATCTCGACCGCGATGCCACGCGGCTCCAGAGCCGCCTGAACACCCCGCAGGAGCAGGGACATGCCGTCGCGGCGCAGGTCGGAGTTCTTCTTTACGGCGGCCCGGGTCGCCTCGTCGATGACCTCGCCGAGCCGCTCGGTGAGCGTGGCCTGGTCCGGCTCCTCGAAGCGGATGCGCAGGAACTCCTGGCCCGACCACTCGCCGAGCCCCTCCGGCAGCCGCGACAGACGCTGCGCGGAACGGAGCGTGGTCAGCGCGGACTCCACGAGCCCGCGCAGCCGGTCGACGATGGAGTCGCGGTTGCGCTCCAGCTGCTCCAGCTCGTCGGTGAGGACGCGGAGCCGGGGCGCGAAAGCCTCGGCCCACTTCGCGGCGTGCTCGGGGAGCGCGGCGGCGGGCAGTTCGCGGATCTGCTGCCGTGCAGGAGTACGTACCTGCTCGTAGCGGGTCGAGTTGGCGTGCCGGACGAGGATGTCGCTCGCCTCGCGGACGGCCGCGTCGGCGCCGGAGAGGTCGGCCGAGCAGCCGCGCAGCGAGCGGCGGGCCTCGGCGGCGGTCTGCCGTGCCTCCTCCAGCGTGCCGGGGTACGGCTCCGGGCCGTCCTCCTCGTCCTCGGTGTGGTCGCGCATCAGGTCACGCAGGAGGGCCGCCGTCTCGTCGAAGCCGCCGGCGGCGTCCTCGGCGGCGCGGTGGGCGCGCAGGAGACCGGTGTGCGCGGTGCGGGCCGCCTCCAGGGCGTCGCTGCGGGCCGCGAGTTCGGTGGTCGCGGTACGGAGCAGGGCCTGGGCGTGCTCGGCGTCGGCGGGGACCAGCTCCTCGGGGAGTTCGGTGTGCGCCTCGCCGTCCTCGGGGGCCAGCCGCTCGGACTCGCCGCGGAGCCGGCCGAGCTTCTCGCTCGCCTCGGTCGCCCGGCTCTCCAGCATCTGCACGAGGGACTCGGCGCGGGCGGCGGCGGCCTGCCGGGAGGGGCCGTCGGCGCCGTCGGTGGACTCCAGGAGCTGTTCGGCGCGGACGCGGACCTTGTTGGTGAGACGGTCCAGTTCGGCGAGGGCGGCGGACTCGTCGCTCTCGGCGCGCGCCTGTTCGGCGCGGAGGTCGGCGCCGACGCCGACCTTCTCGTACAGCTGGGACGCGGCGCGGTAGGCCTCCCGCAGGGTGGGGAGCGCGGTGCGCGGGGCGTCCGCGTCCTCCTCGGGGAGCTGGTCGGGGGCGCCGGCGATCTCGGCGCGCTCGGCGCGCAGGGCCCGGGCGGTGCGGTGGGCGTCGTCGGCGGCGCGCTGGGCGGCGCGGCGGTCCTCGTCGGCGGCCCTGGCGCGCTCCAGGCAGGTCTGGGCGCGGGCCTCGGACTCGGTCGCGTCGTCGGCCAGTTCGCGGAGCTTGGCCTGCCAGGCCGAGCGCTCGCGCAGCCGGAACGCCAGGCCCGCGAGGGCGTCGGCGGCGCGGCGGGCGCGCTGCGCGGCCTCCTGCCGTTCGTCGCGTACGCGGGCGGCGTCGGCGGCGACCTCGTCGGCCTCCGCCCGTACCGTACGGGCCTCGGTGAGCGTGACCGCGGCCGCCTCGGCGGTCTCGCGGGCGGTGGTGGCGACGGCGGCCAGCTCGGCGAGCATGCCGGGCGGGCAGTCGGCGCGCCAGGAGCCGATCCGGGCGGCGAGCGAGCGGTCGCCGGTGAGGCGGGCGGCGAGCGTACGGATCTCCTCGTCGCGCGCGGCGGCGCGGGCGCGCAGGGCGTGCCGCTCCTCGTCGGCCGCGTGCTCGTCGTGCATGGCCGGGTTCGGCGGGACGAGGAAGACGCCCTGGTCCTCGCCGGATTCCGGGCTCGGCACGGGTGCCAGGAGCGCGGCGGCGGTGCCGACGGCGACCGTGGAGCGCGGCAGCAGGGCGGCCGTGCTCAGCACCTCGCGGGCGCGGGCGTACGAGACGGGGTCGGTGATCACGACACCGTCGACCAGCTCGGGGCGGGCGGCAAGGACGGCGGCGTGGTCGGCGGGGTCGACGGCCTGGGCGAGGTAGCGCCAGCCGGGGAGGGCCGGGATGCCCTGCTCGCCGAGGTACTCGACGGTGTGGAGCACGTCCGGGCCGGGCGGCAGAAGCCCGCCGTCGCCGAGGGCGCCGAGGATGCGGGAGTCGTCGGCGGCGGCGGTGCGCAGGTCGAAGAGCTGGCGCTCGGCGGAGGCGATGGACTGGTCGAGCAGGCTCCGCAGTTCGTCGGCGTAGCGGTCGAACTCGGTGACGGTGAGCGGGCCGGGGGTCCCTTCGGGACCGGTGATTCCCTCGGGGGCGTCCGGGGCGGCAGCTCCGGGGCCGTCCTCCCCCGCGCGCTGACCGGGCAGCGGGGAAGCGGCCTGCGGGGGCAGGCTGAGGAGTTCGGCGAGGCGGGCGTCGTCGGCGAGGGACTCGGCCGCGCGGCGCTCCGCGCCGTAGGCGTTCTCGGCGGCCTCGGCGGCGTCCGTGGCGCGGGCGGCGGCGAGTTCGGCGCGGGACTCGGCGGAGGCGGCCTCGCGGGCACGGTCGGCCGCCTCACGGGCGGCGTCGCGGGCCGCGTCCCAGGCGGCGACCGCGGTCTTCTCGGCGTCGCTCGCGGCGAGGGCCGCGCGGGCCGGGTCGGCGTCCGGGGCCGAGTCGTCGAGCCAGCCCGCGCGTACCGCCTCGGCCGTCTCCTGCTCGACCTCGGCCAGGCGCTGGCGCAGGTGCCCGGCCTCGCTGCGGGCGCGCTGGGCCTCCGTCGCGGCGACGGTCGCGTCGCGGTGGGCGGTCTCGCCGGCCTCCTGGAGGGCGGCGGAGCGCTCCTCCTCCTCGGCGGCGTGCCGCTCACCGTCCTCGGCGGCCGCGTGCAGGGCCCGTACGAGGTCGGCGGCGGCCTTGGCGCGGGCTGCGAGCGCGGGGGCGGCGTCCCGTTCGGCCTCGCGGATCGCGGCGGCCACGCGCGCGGAGCGGTCGCTCGCGGCCCGGTGGCGGAGCACGGCCTCGGCGGCCTGCCAGGCGGAGTGCAGCGTGCGGGCCTCGATGAGCTCGCGCCGCTGGGAGGCGGCGCCCTTCTCGGCGACGGTCAGGGCCAGGGAGGCGTGCCGGAAGGCGAGTTCGGCCGCGATGAGGGAGCTGCGGCCGCGGGCGGTCTCGGCCTCGGAGACGGCGTGCGCGGCGGAGGTGACCTGCTGGGCGAGTTCGGCCGTACGCGCGCGTTCCTCGGTGGCGCGGGCGGAGAGCCGGCGGGCGAGCGTACGGGTGCGGCGCTCGGCCCCCGCGTGGACGTCACGCGCGCGTGCCCGGGTCTCGGCGGCCTCGACGATGCGGCCGAGGAGGTCGACGGAGCCGGCGGTGAAGTCGCGTTCGGCGGTGAGTTCGGCGCGCCGGCCGAGCTTGTTGCCGAAGCCGCTGACCAGGTCGGCGAGGCCGTCGGTGTCCCGGGTGTCGGTGACGGCCCGCAGGAGCAGGTCGGTGAAGTCGGAGTCCTTCTTGACCGCGAAGAGGCCGGCGGCCTCGCCCTCGTCGGCGTTCATCTCCCGCTGGTAGCGGAAGAGTTCGGGGTCGAGGCCCAGGTCGCCGAGGTGTTCGTTCCAGCGGTCGTGGATCTCCTCCCAGTAGACCTCCAGGTGCGGGTACGCCTTGCCCGCCTCCGTGATCGCGTCCCGGAAGCCCTTCATGGTGCGGCGGCGGCCCTGCGCGCCGGAGGCGCCCTCGACGGGCGGGCGTACGGACGTGGCCTCCGCGACGGGCAGGTTGTCCAGGCTGAGGCCGGGTCCGGGGCGGAAGGAGTACCAGGCCTCGGCGAACTTCCGGGGGTCGTTGGAGACCTGGCGTCCGCGCCACTCGCTGGCCTTGCCGACGACGACGAGCTCGCCGGTGAGGGTGTGCTGCCACTCCAGGGCGACATGGCCGCAGTCGTCGGCGAGCAGGAACTTGCGGAGCACGCCGGAACTGGCGCCGCCGAGGGTGTTGCGGTGGCCGGGGAGCATGACCGAGAAGATCAGCTTGAGGAGGACGGACTTGCCGCCACCGTTCTCCAGGAAGAGCACGCCCGCGGGGGCGGGGCGGCGCGGCGGGCCGACCGGCTCCTCCTCGAAGAACTCCGCCTGGGTGGGCGCGGGGTGGGGCACGGGCGCGCCGACTCCGCGCAGGTCCAGGACGGTGTCGGCGTAACGCGCACCGGCGGGACCGATGGAGTAGAGGCGGACCCGGGACAACTCGTACATGGCGGCGCGGCTCTCAGTCGTCTTCTGAAGCTTCTGAAGTCTGGTTCTGCGGTCTGGCGGTCAGGCGTGGAAGGGCAGGCCGGCGTCGGCGGCGAGCTCCAGGTCGTCGCCCTCGGGCGGCGGGAGGAGCGTCGCGGTGCCGTCGCTGACGGGGACCACGCCGAGGTCGATCAGCTCGGCCATGGCGGCGCTGCCGGCCATGTCGCGGACCTGGAGCTGGTAGCGGGCGGTGGTGCGGTAGGCGCCGCCCGCGTCGTCGCCGGTGCGCTGGAGGAAGCCGGATTCGGTGAGGAAGGCGACGGCCTTGCCGACGATGCCGGTGGTGGAGCCCGCGAGGCGGCGGGCGTCCTTGGTGGCGCCGGTGGAGCTGCGGCGGGCGTAGATCCGCCAGGCGGCCTCCAGGCCGGGGGCGTCGGAGGCCGGGTCGGTGTTCTCGCCCTGCTCCTCGGCGCGCTCTTCGAGCCGGCGGCAGGCCTGGCGTACGAAGGCGTCGACGCCGTTCACGGTGAGCCGGCCGATGTAGCCGTCGTCGGCGAGGTCCTCGGGGCGGGGGAAGGCCATGGCGGCGACGGCGAGGTGGGCGAGGCCGTGCAGGAAGCGGTCGGCCGAGTCGGTGTTGGCGCGGCGGGCGTAGTCGCCCATGCGGACGGCGAAGACGGAGTCCTCGCCGGCGGTGACGGCCATCCCCGCGCGCGGGGAGACCTCCAGGACGACGAGGCCGAGGCCGGTCGCGACGGCGTCGGCGAGGCGGGCGAAGGCGGGGTCCTCGCGGTAGCGCCGGAGCAGCTCGGTGTACTCGGCGTCCCGGGCCGGCAGCAGCTTGGGCTGGAGTCCGAAGGACACGAGCCGCGCGGCGTCGGCCGCGTCGGCGGGGGTCACGGCGTGCGGTGCGGCGGGGGTGGCGGTGTGCGCGTGGGGTGCGGCGGGGGTGACGCCGTGCGCGTGGGGTGCCGCCGGGTGGGCGGCGGGGGTGTGCGGGGGCTCCGGCTCGCTCCACGCGTCGGCGTGCTCGGCGTGGTGTTCGCTCACGGCTGGGGCTCCTCGGTGGGGGTGGTCGGCGGTGCGGTCGGTTCGGGGCGGGGCAGCGGGAGGCGGACCGGGGTGACTCGCACGGCGGGGCGCCGCGGCGCCGGGGCGGGCTCGACCGGGCGCGTGACGGTCAGGCGCATGGCCCGCACGTACGGCGCGGGGCTCCGGCGAACCGGCGCGGGTGGGGGCACGGGGACGACCCCCATGACCATGGGCGGCCGGGGCGGCGCGGGGACGGCCTCGACCGGGGCCGCGTCCGCAGTCGCGCCCGAAGCGCCCGAATCACCCGGCTCGGGAGTCGTCCGGGGGACCGTCTGCTCGGTGGTCATGAGGCCTCCGAGCGGTCCGCCGCCATGCCGAGCGCGTCAAGGAGCGCCGTACCGACTATCAGGTCGGCGCCGCCGAACTCCGGGTCGTCGAGCTGCGTGCCGTCGTCCACCGCGAAGAGCAGCCGCTCCTCGCCCTGGCGGTACGCCGTGCCGACCGGCGGGCTCGCGGCGTGCACGGCGAGGAGAGCGACCAGGTACGGGAGGTCGGGGTCGCCGGGGGCGCGGAGGCGGGCCTCGGCGAGCAGGCCGGAGAGGCGGCGCGGGGCGTCGTGCTCCAGGTCGAGCAGCTCCTTCGCGCTCGCCAGCTGCCCGTCGCTGAAGCGGCTGTCGTCGGGCGTGGCGATCAGGTCCGGCTCGGGCATCTCCGCGCCGAGGTGCTCGCGCTCGACGGGCGGGGTGAGGAGCATCTCGACGAGGTCGCCGACGCGCACGGACGCGGGGGTGCGCAGACCGGTGCCCCGGGCGAAGAACGCGTCCGTGACCCGGGTCGCCCGCTCGACGGGGAGCGGCAGGATCGGCGCGACGAGCTGCCCGTACAGGTCTATCCCGGTGTACGAGGTCGGGGCGGCGAAGGCCTGCCGGTCCTGCTCCGCGCGGAAGAGCGGTCCCGCTTCCAGGAGCCGGGACTGGAGCTGGGTGTGGCGGCGGATGCAGTCCTTGACGATGTCGACGAGCTCGGCGGCGCGGCGCTTGTGCTCGGGGTCCTCGGCCTCGTCGCGGGCCTTGCGGATATTGGTGAGGATCGCGTTCTCGTGGCGGTAGCGGTCGGCCACGTGGTCGAGGGCCTCGGCGATCATGTCCGGGACGGCTTCGAGCCAGTCCACCGCGCGCACGTTCCTGCGGGTCGCCTCCAGGGTCTTGCGGAGGGTCTCGGCGTACTGGACGGTGCGGTACCGCGCCTGCTCGGCGGCGAGCTGGGCGTCGGCGAGCCGGCCCCGGCTGATCAGCACCTCCAGCTTCACCTCGGCGGCGATCTGGGCGCTGGTGACATCGGTGTCCAGGGCGCCGACCAGGACGTTGACCGCTTCGTCGGTGGTACGGAGGTAGACCCCGCCGCCGTAGCCCGGGACCTCTTCGATCAGCTTGAAGTCGTAGTCGCGGCGGGTGTAGACGCCGTCGGCGCCGAAGGTGCCGTAGACGGCGCGGAAGCCGCGGTCCACGCTGCCGACGTTGATCAGGTTCTCCAGGACCCAGCGGGCGACCCGCTCGTGCTCGGCGGCGGGGCGGGCGGGGGCCTGGGCGGCGACACGGGGAAGCAGGCGCGAGACGATCTGCTCGTGGTCGGCGCCCGTGTCGAAGTCCATGTTGAGTGTGACGAGGTCGATGGCGGAGAGGGCGACCTCGGCCATCGCGTAGACCGAGTACTCACCGGCCAGGTTCGCCTTGCGCGTGTCCAGGTCGTGCAGCGGGGCGGTGCACGCGAGCGCGCGGAGGCGCCGCGCGAGCCCTTCGTCGGCGGCCGGACCCGGCGCGGGCCGCGGCCCCGCGCTGAGCTGGGGCGGAACGAGGTCCGTCGAGGCAGGCGAAGTCACGGTGCACAGATTAGGTCCTCGAACTGACAACGGTCGAAACGGCGCAGATACGACCCGGCCGCACCCGGGCCTCCGCCCCTGCAGGGTCTCGAGGCCGTCCCCACGCCTCCGCCCTACGTCTCCGCCCGCTCCGGTTCGTCGACCGCCTTCGCGTACGCCTGGGCGACCCGGGTGCGGGAGTCGTCGAGGTAGCCGGCCAGGAGCCGTTCCGCCGTCTTCCGTTCCCCGGCGAGCAGAGCTTCCAGAATCTCCTGGTTTCGTACGAGATAGGGCTCGTGCAGCCCGCGCGGGTCGTCCACGATGTGGAAGGCGAGCCTGAGTTCAGCGAGGACGCCCCGCATCAGCTCGTCCGTGCGCGCGCTGCCGGCCAGGGCGACCAGTTCGCGGTGGAAGTGGATGTTGGCGGTGGAGACGCCCTTCCAGTCCTCGGCGCGGGCCGCGGCCCGGCCCTCCTCGACAGCGGCGACGAGACCGTCCACGGCGAACGGCGGCTCCCCAAGGCCGTGGACGACGGCGCACTCGACGAGCCGGCGGGTGCGATAGATGTCGGCGACGTCCTCGACGGCGAGCACCCGGACGAAGACGCCCCGGTTGAGTTCGTGGACGAGCAGCCGCTCGTGGGTGAGCAGCCGGAACGCCTCGCGCAGGGTGTTGCGGGAGACCCCGAGCGCGCCGCCGATGCTGTCCTCGGAGAGCCGGGTGCCGGGCGGGAAGAAGCCCTCGGCGATCCGGGTGCGGAGGATGTCCGCCACGCGTTCCGCCGTGCTGGTCCGCCCGAGCAGGGCCCGGTCGTCGGCGAGTTCGCCGAGTTCACCGGATTGCCCGATTCCACCCATTCCGCCCACCGCGCCTCGTTCCTCTCGTCGTTCGCGGCCGAGTCAATCGCAGGTCGTGCCCGGAAACAAGAACGTGACGACATACCTCTTGTCGGATCGTTCAACGATCCCCTACCTTGACGACACCGCACGGTCCTTCAGCACGTCTCTCAGGCACGCTCCTCCCCCTCTGCGAGGTGCAGATGAGCACGACACAGACCCAGCAGCAGGCCCAGGGCGAACGGCCCGACGACACGGGCGCGTTCGCCTGGCTGCGCGCCCTCGGGCCGCGCGGCCGCCGCGCCTTCGGCGGCGCGTTCGGCGGATACGCCCTGGATTCCTACGACTTCTTCACCCTGCCGCTCTCGATGGTGGCCATCGCCGCCTACTTCAGCCTCGACAAGGGCCAGACAGGTCTGCTGACCACGGTCACCCTGGTCGTCTCTGCGATCGGCGGCGCGCTCGCCGGCATCCTGGCCGACCGCATCGGCCGGGTGAAGGCGCTGATGATCACGGTCATCACCTACGCGCTCTTCACCGTCCTGTGCGGCTTCGCGCCCAACTACGAGACCCTGATGGTCTTCCGCGCCCTCCAGGGCCTCGGCTTCGGCGGCGAGTGGGCGGTCGGGGCGATCCTGGTCACCGAGTACGCCTCCGCCAAGCACCGGGGCCGTACGCTCGGCGCGATCCAGAGCGCGTGGGCGGCCGGCTGGGCGCTCGCGGTCATCGTCTACACGCTGGTCTTCGCGTTCGTCGAGGCCGACCTCGCCTGGCGGATCATGTTCTGGACGGGCGCCCTGCCCGCGCTGCTCGTGGTGTACGTCCGGCGGAACGTCGAGGACGCCCCGCAGGCCGCCGAGATCCGGCGCGGCTCGGCCGAACGCGGTTCGTTCACCACGATCTTCAAGCCGCCGCTGCTGCGCACCACGCTCTTCGCCGTACTGCTCTCGACCGGCGTCCAGGGCGGCTACTACACCCTCGCCACCTGGGTGCCGACCTTCCTGAAGACCGAACGGGGACTGACGGTCGTCGGCACCGGCGGCTATCTGACGTTCCTGATCTCCGGGGCCTTCATCGGCTATCTGACCGGCGGGTACCTCACCGACCGGCTCGGCCGGAAGAAGAACATCGCGCTCTTCGCGGCCCTCTCGGCGCTGTCCGTCCTCGCGTACACGAACATCCCGCCCGGGGCGAACACGCTCCTCCTCGTCCTCGGATTCCCGCTCGGCTTCTGCATGTCGGCCATCTTCAGCGGGTTCGGCTCCTTCCTCGCCGAGCTGTACCCGACGGCGGTACGGGGCACGGGCCAGGGCTTCACGTACAACACCGGCCGCGCGGTGGGCGCGATCTTCCCGACCCTGGTGGGCTTCCTCGCCGAGAGCTGGGGCGTCGGCGGCGCGCTGGTCTTCGGGGCGATCGGCTACGGTCTGGCGGTCCTGGCGCTGCTCGGCCTGCCGGAGACCCGCGGAAAGGAACTGGTATGACCTGCGCGGTCACCGATGTGCGCGAGTCCGAGCACCGCGTCGCGGCCTGAGCCGCCCGCACCGCCGCACGTGACGGAAGGAACCACCATGACCCGGGTCTCGATCGACCTCAACGCCGACCTCGGCGAGGGCTTCGGCCGCTGGACGCTGACCGACGACGAGGAGCTGCTCTCCGTCGTCACCAGCGCCAACGTGGCCTGCGGCTTCCACGCCGGGGACGCGGTCACCATGCGCCGCGTCTGCGAACTGGCGGCGGCGAACGGCGTGACGATCGGGGCCCAGGTCTCCTACCGGGACCTGGCCGGTTTCGGCCGGCGCTCGATGGACGTCCCCGCGGACGAGCTGGCGGCCGAAGTCGCGTACCAGATCGGGGCGCTCGAGGTGTTCGCGCGGGCGGCCGGGTCGCGGGTCGCGTACGTCAAGCCGCACGGCGCGCTGTACAACCGGGTGGTCCGGGACGAGGCGCAGGCGGCGGCGGTCGTCGACGGGGTGCTGCTCGCGGGCGGCGGGCTGCCCGTGCTCGGGCTGCCCGGTTCGCGGCTGCACGAGGCGGCCGGGAAGGCGAGCCTGCCGGTGGTGACCGAGGCGTTCGGCGACCGGGCGTACACGGCCGACGGTTCCCTGCTGCCACGGGGGCAGGAGGGGGCCGTCGTCACCGATCCGGCCGAGGTCGTCGAACGGTCGGTTTCCATGGCCCGGTTCGGGGTCGTCACCGCGCACTGCGGCCGGTCCGTCGCCGTACGGGCGCGCTCGCTCTGCCTGCACGGGGACACCCCGGGCGCGGTGGGCCTGGCCCGGCGGGTGCGCGCCGAACTGGAGGCGACGGGAGTCAGGGTGGAGGCGTTCGCATGAAGGCGCGACGGGTGTACCGGGTGGGCGAGCGGGCGCTGCTCGTCGAGTTGGGGAGCGGTACGGAGACGGAGGCGTTCCACGCCGAGCTGCTGCGGCGGCGGGCGGGCGGTGTGCTGCCGTCCGTACGGGAGATCGTGCCGGCGGCGCGGACGGTGCTCCTCGACGGGGTCGACACGCCGGATCTGTTGGCGGGGCAGTTGCGGGAGTGGTCGATCCCGCCGCTCCACGCGCGCGTGGAGCGGGCCGTCGAGGTTCCGGTCCGTTACGACGGTCCCGATCTGGCCGAGGTCGCCGCGCTCTGGGGGGTGTCCGTGGAGACGGCGGTCCGGATCCACTCGGCCACCGAGTTCCGGGTCGCGTTCTGCGGGTTCGCGCCGGGCTTCGGCTATCTGACCGGGCTCGGCGAGCAGTACCAGGTGCCGCGCCGGGCGACTCCGCGCACGTCCGTCCCGGCCGGGTCGGTCGCGCTGGCGGGACCGTACACGGGGGTGTACCCGCGCTCCTCCCCCGGCGGCTGGCAGTTGATCGGTTCCACGGACACGGTGCTCTGGGACGCGGGCCGTGAGCCCGCAGCGCTGCTCACGCCCGGTGCCCGGGTGCGCTTCGTCGTGGAGAGCCGGTGACCGATCGTGCGTTGGCGGTGGTCCGGGCAGGCGCGCTGACCACCGTGCAGGACCTCGGGCGGACCGGGTACGCGCATCTGGGCGTGCCCCGCTCCGGGGCGCTGGATCCGGGCGCGGCCCGACTGGTGAACCGCCTCGTGGGCAACCCGGAGGACGCGGCGGTCCTGGAGACCACGGTCAATGGGTGCGCGGTGCGGCCCCGTTGCCCGGTCACCGTGGCTGTGGGCGGGGCGCCGTGCCCGGTCACGGTCGACGGCAGGCCGGCCGCCTGGGGAACGGCGGTACGTGTGCCGGCGGGGGCGCTCCTGGAGATCGGCCGGGCCACCCGTGGCCTGCGCGCGTACGTGGGGTTCGGCGGCGGGCTCGCCGTCGAGCCCGTCCTCGGCAGCCGCTCCACCGACCTGCTGTCCGGGCTCGGCCCGGCGCCGCTGGCGGACGGGGCCGTGCTGCCGCTGGGAGCGGAGTCGGCCGCACGGGGGTGGGTCGACTCTCCCCCCTGGCCGGGTCCGACGGACGAACTCGTCCTCCGGGTCCGGCTGGGCCCGCGTCACGACTGGTTCACCCCGGCGGCCCTGCGCACCCTGTCCACGCGCGCGTACCGGGTCTCCCCGGCCACCAACCGGATCGGTCTGCGCACCGAGGGACCGCCTCTTGAGCGGGCCGTGACGGCCGAACTCCCCAGTGAGGGCATGGTCCTGGGCGCGGTCCAGGTGCCTCCTGACGGCCGCCCGGTGATCTTCCTCGCCGACCACCCGACGACCGGCGGCTATCCGGTCGTGGCTGTGGTGCGGGAGGCGGACCTGGCGGCAGCGGCGCAGGCGGTACCGGGGACGGTGGTGCGGTTCGTACCGATGGGCTGAGGCGGTCGGTCTCTTCCTCTCCGTCAGACGGTGAACATCACCCGGCTGCCCTAGCGCGTGCCGTAGCCCCCGCCGCCGGGTGTGCGCAGGACGAGGACGTCGTCCGGGGCGACTTCGGTCGTGTCGACGCCGTCGAGGTGGTCGACCGTGCCGTCGGCGCGTTCGACCAGGTTCTCGCCGAGCCGGCCCGGCTCCCCGCCGGCCATTCCGTACGGCGGGACACGGCGGTGGCCGGTCAGCAGGGTCACCGTCATCGGTTCCAGGAAGCGGATGCGGCGTTCGACGCCGTCGCCGCCGTGCCAGCGGCCGGTCCCGCCGCTGTCCTTCCGTACGGCGAAGGAGTCCACCCGGACCGGGTGGCGCCACTCAAGGATCTCCGGGTCGGTGAGCCGGGAGTTGGTCATGTGGGTCTGGACGGCGTCCGCCCCGTCGAAGCCGTCGCCCGCGCCGGAGCCGCTCGCGACGGTCTCGTAGTACTGCACGCGCGCGTTGCCGAACGTCAGGTTGTTCATCGTGCCCGAGCCCTCGGCCTGCACGCCGAGGGCCGCGTAGAGGGCACCCGTGACCGCCTGGGAGGTCTCCACGTTCCCGGCGACCGTCGCCGCCGGGTAGGCGGGCGCCAGCATCGAGCCGGGCGGGACGCGGACGTCCAGGGGCTCCAGGCAGCCGCTGTTGAGGGGGATGTCGTCGTCGACGAGGGTCCGGAAGACGTACAGGACGGCGGCCATGACGACGGAGGTGGGCGCGTTGGCGTTGCCGGGCAGCTGCGGCGAGGTGCCGGTGAAGTCCAGGACGGCGGAGCGCCGTTCGCGGTCGACGCGGACCGCCACCTGGACGACCGCGCCGCCGTCGGTCTCGTAGCGGTACGAGCCGTCCCGGAGGCCTGCCACGATCCGGCGTACGGACTCCTCGGCGTTGGCGCGGACGTGCCGCATGTAGGCGTGGACGACGTCCAGGCCGAACTGGTCGACCATGGCGCGCAGTTCCTCGATCCCCTTCTCGTTGGCGGCGATCTGGGCGCGGAGGTCGGCGAGGTTGGTGTCCGGGTCGCGGGAGGGGTACGGGGCGCCGAGGAGCAGCGCCCGCGTCTCGTCCTCGCGGAGGCGGCCGTCCCGTACGAGCAGCCAGTTGTCGAAGAGGACGCCCTCCTCGTGGACGGTCCGGCTGAAGGCGGGCATGGAGCCGGGGGTGATGCCGCCGATCTCGGCGTGGTGGCCGCGCGAGGCGACGAGGAAGAGCATCTCGCGGCCCGGCTCGTCGAAGACCGGGGTCACCACGGTGACGTCCGGCAGGTGCGTGCCGCCGTGGTACGGGTCGTTGATGGCGTAGACGTCGCCCGGGCGCAGCTCGTCGCCGCCGCGCCGCAGCACCTCCTTGATGGACTCGCCCATGGAGCCGAGGTGAACGGGGATGTGGGGGGCGTTGGCGATCAGGTTGCCCTCGGGGTCGAACAGGGCGCAGGAGAAGTCGAGTCGCTCCTTGATGTTGACGGAGTGGGCCGTGTTCTCCAGGCGGACGCCCATCTGCTCGGCGATCGCCATGAAGAGGTTGTTGAAGACCTCCAGGAGGACCGGGTCGACGTCCGTGCCGACGGCCACGCGCGCGGGGCGGGGTGTGGCACGGGTGAGGACGAGGTGGCCGCCGTCGCCGACGGTGGCCTGCCAGCCGGGGTCGACGACCGTGGTCGCGTCTGCCTCGGCAAGGATGGCGGGCCCGGTGACGGTGGCTCCGGGGCGGAGGTCCTCCCGGCGGTACAGCGGGGTGTCGGCGGCCGTGTGGCCGCTGTGCATCCGTACGGTCGCCCGGGGCGCGGCGTCGCCTGTCCCGGTGCCCGCGTCGACGACCACGGGACCGTGGGGTCCGGCGAGCCCCACGGCCTCCACGGACACGGCCTCCACGACGAGCGGGCGTTCCATGGTGAAGGCGTACCGCGCCCGGTGGATCCCCTCGAAGGCCTCGCGCATTCGCTCGGCGGGGGCGAGGTCGACCTGGAGGCTCGCGTCGGTGCCGGCGTAGCGCACGAGCACGCGCGCGTGGGTGGTGATCGCGGAGTCGGGCAGTCCGTCGGCGCGCAGTTCCTCCCTGGTCCGCTCGGCGAGTTCGGCGCAGAGCTCCGTCACGCGCGCGTGGGTCCCCTCCGCGTCGAGTTCGGCCTCCACCGACCGCTCGCGCATGGCGGTGGCGTCGGCGAGCCCGATGCCGTACGCGGAGAGGACACCGGCGAGCGGCGGTACGAGGACGGTGTCGACGCCCAGGGCGTCGGCGACCGCGCAGGCGTGCTGGCCGCCGGCGCCGCCGAAGCTGGTGAGGGCGTACCGGGTGACGTCGTGGCCGCGCTGGACGGAGATCTTCTTGACGGCGTTGGCCATGTTGAGGACGGCGATCTCCAGGAAGCCGGCGGCGACCTCCTCGGGGGTTCGGCCGTCTCCGATCTCCCGGGCGAGGGCGGCGAACCCCTCCCGTACGACGGTGTCGTCGAGCGGCTGGTCTCCCTCGGGGCCGAAGACGGCGGGGAAGTGCGCGGGCTGGACCCGCCCGAGCATCACGTTGGCGTCGGTGACCGTCAGCGGCCCGCCCCTGCGGTAGCAGGCGGGGCCGGGGACGGCGCCCGCGGAGTCGGGGCCGACGCGGTAGCGGCTGCCGTCGTAGTGGAGGACGGAGCCGCCGCCCGCCGCGACCGTGTGGATGTTCATCATCGGGGCGCGCATCCGGACGCCCGCGACCTGTGTACCGAGTTCACGCTCGAACTCGCCCGCGTAGTGCGACACATCGGTGGAGGTGCCGCCCATGTCGAAGCCGATGACCCGGTCGAAGCCCGCCTGCTCCGAGGTACGGGCCATGCCGACGACACCGCCGGCCGGTCCGGACAGGACGGCGTCCTTGCCCCGGAAGTGGGCGGCCTCGCGCAGGCCGCCGTTGGACTGCATGAACATGAGCCGGATTCCGGCGAGTTCGCGGGCCACCTCGTCGACGTACCGGCGCAGGATCGGCGAGAGGTAGGCGTCGACGACGGTGGTGTCGCCGCGCGGGACGAGTTTGATCAGCGGGCTGACCTCGTGGGAGCAGCTGACCTGGGTGAAGCCGAGCGCGCGGGCGAGGTCGGCGACCCGGCTCTCGTGGGCGGGGCTGCGGTAGCCGTGCAGGAGCACGACGGCGGCCGAGCGGTAGCCGTCGCGATGGGCGGCCCGCAGCTCCTCGGCGACGGCGTCCTCGTCGAGGGAGCGGACGGTCCGGCCCTCGGCGTCGACCCGTTCGGGGACCTCGACGACGCGTTCGTACACGGCCTCGGGGAGCACGATGTGCCGGTCGAAGAGCCGGGGGCGGTTCTGGTACGCGATCCTCAGCGCGTCCCGGAAGCCCTCGGTGACGAGGAGGACCGTCGGTTCCCCGCGCCGCTCCAGGAGGGCGTTGGTGGCGACGGTCGTGCCCATCTTGACGACGGAGACCCGGTCGGCGGGGACCGGCTCGTCGGGGCCGAGCCCGAGGAGGAGCCGGATGCCCGCGACGGCCGCGTCGTGGGGGCGGGCGGGGTCGTGGGAGAGCAGCTTGCGGGTGACGAGCCGCCCGTCGGGCCGCCGGCCCACGATGTCGGTGAACGTGCCGCCTCGGTCGATCCAGAACTCCCAGCGCCCGGTCATTCCCCCATTGTGGCCACCGGGGCGTCCAGGGACACGGCCGCGAGCGCGGCCGTCAGGGCCTGTTCGGCCTTCCGGTCGAGCCGGTCGTCGGTGCCGCGGGCCCGGTGGCGCAGTTCGGCGCCGGCCAGGTGCAGCAGCTGCGGCAGCAGGTCGGTGCAGCGCCGCAGGACCCAGCCGGTACCCGCGGTGGCGAGCCACAGCACCGCTTCCGTACGGGTGGGCGGCGGCTGCCGGGGCTCGGGCGAGGGCGGCGTGCCGTGGGCGAGGTCCCGGGCGACCAGGAGGTCGTGGAACCGCGCGGCGATCGCCCGGTGGCCGCGCTCGCCGGGGTGGAGCCGGTCGGCGCTCCACAGGGTCCGGTCGTCGGTCCACGTGGCGTCGGCGAGGTGGAGGTGGACGGCGTCGTAGCGGGCGGAGAGCGCGTGGACGAGGGTGTTCACAGCCCTCTGGCGCCGGGCGAGCGGGCGCGCGAGCGGCACCGGGAGGGCGAGCATCCGGCCCGGGTCGGGCAGGCAGGCGGTGAGGAGGACGGCTCCGCTCGCGGTGAGGTCCGCGCAGACGCGGTCGAGGCGGCGGGCGAGCTGCTCGATGTCGAAGGTGTGGCGGAGGGTGTCGTTGACGCCGACGACGACGGAGGCGAGGTCGGGCCGGAACGCCACGGCCACGGGCGCCTGGTACTCGGCGACCTCCCGGCTCTGGGCCCCGCTGAGGGCGAGGTTACGGAACTCCAGGCGCTGCCCGGGCCCGGCGAGGCCCTCGGCGAGCAGGGCCGCCCAGCCGCGCCAGGCGCCGTCGACCCGGTCGCCGACGCCCTCGCTGAGGGAGTCACCGAGGACGACGAACCGCAGCGGCGGGGGCGCCGCCGGATCGGATCCGGGTGCGCGGCGGGGGCCGGGGACGGCGGCACTCTGAGGACATATCGGATCCGATATCCAAGATATTGGATCCGATGTCGCATTGGATATTGGATCCGAAGTCCTGGTGCTGCCGCCCGGCGGCACGGCCTCCTCCGGGGCGGGAACCGTCGTCGTCATGTCCGCACCCCCTGCGGCGGAACGAGGATCGTGGCCGGGGCCGCGTCGTGCGCGTCGAGGAAGGCGGCGATCGAGCGGTCCCAGCCGAAGAGTTCGGCACGCGCGCGTGCCGCCGCGCGGCGGATCGGCCCCGGCCGGTCGAGCAGCCTGCGCACCGCCGCCGCGAAGTCGGCCGGGGCGTCCGTGGCGCAGGCGCCCGCGTCGCCGATGACCTCGGGGAGCGCCGAGGAGGAGCTGACCACCACCGGCGTGCCGCAGGCCAGGGCCTCCAGGGCCGAGAGACCGAAGGTCTCGGCCGGGCCGGGGGCCAGGCACAGGTCGGCGGAGGCCTGCAGGTCGGCCAGGGCCTCGCGGTCGGCCACGTACCCCAGGAAGCGGACGGGGAGCCGTTCCTCCCGGGCCCGCCGCTCCAGCGCGCCCCGCAGCGGCCCTTCGCCGGCCACGGCGAGCGTCGCCCGGATCCCTTGGCCCCGCAGGTGGGCGAGGGCGTCGAGGGCGGTGCCCGGACGTTTCTCCACGGAGAGCCGCGAGCACATCAGCAGCAGCACCCCCTCGCCGCCCGCGTGTTCGGCGCGCAGTGCGGCGCTGTGCCGCCCCGGGTGGCACCGCTCCAGGTCCACGCCGAGCGGCGCGCGCAGGACGTTGCGGGCCCCGATCCGTACGAACTCCCGCTCGGCCCACTCCGTCGTGCAGACGATCCGCGAGTACGCCCACGCGGTACGGCGGTTGAGCCGGTCCGCGGCACGCGCGGCGGCGGCCGCCGGTACGCCCCAGGTCCGCAGGACGCCGTCGGCGGTCTCGTGGGAGACCATCACCGAGGGCACCCTGGCCCGGCGCGCCCACTCCCCCGTCCAGCGCAGGGTCGTGCGGTCGGAGACCTCGATGCGGTCCGGGGCGAGTCCGTCCAGGAGCGCGCGGACGCGGCGCCGGTCGGCGAGGACGCGGTAGCCGCCGGTGCCGGGCAGCACGGGCCCGGGCAGGGTGATGATCCGCCCCTGGTCGGTGACACGGTCGCTCTCCACGTCGCCGGGGACGATGAGGACGGGCTCGTGCCCGGCGGCGAGGTAGCCGCGACCGAGCTGCTCGAGGGCGGTGCGCAGGCCCCCCGAGGTGGGGGTGACGAAGTTGGCGAGCCGGACGATGCGCAGCGGGCGGTCTGCCCCGGGGCCTCTCATGCCGCCACCGCCGTCCGCTCGCGCAGGACCTCCAGATAGTGGCCGATCAGCTCGTCGCCGACGGCCTCCCAGGTCCGGCCCTCGACGGCGACGCGCCCCGCCCGCCCGTAGGCGGCGCGCAGGGCCGGCGCGGCGGCAAGGGAGGCCACCGCGTCCCGTAGGGCGGTCGTGTCGTCCGGCGGGACGAGGAGACCGGTCCTGCGGTGGTCGACGAGGTCGAGGGGCCCGCCGGCGGCGGGGGCGACGACCGGGACACCGCTCGCCATCGCCTCCTGAACGGTCTGGCAGAAGGTTTCGTACGGGCCGGTGTGGGCGAACACGTCCAGCGAGGCGAAGATCCCCGCCAGGTCGTCGCCCGTGCGGCGGCCGAGGAACACCGCGCCGGGCAGCGTGGCGTGCAGGGCCGGTTCGCTGGGGCCGTCACCGACGACCACGACCCGTATGCCGGGCAGTCCGCAGACGCCGGAGAGCAGTTCGACGTGCTTCTCGGGGGCGAGGCGGCCGATGTAGCCGACGAGGAGCTCGCCGTTCGGGGCGAGTTCGCGGCGCAGGGCCTCGTCGCGCAGGTCGGGGCGGAAGCGGACGGTGTCGACGCCGCGCCGCCAGAGCCGTACGCGGCCGATGCCGTGCGTCTCCAGGTCGCGCGCGGCGGCCGTGGACGGCGCGAGGGTGCGGTCGGCGGCGCCGTGGACGGCCCGAAGCCGCCGCCAGGCGGCGCCTTCCCCGGCGCCCATGTAGGTACGGGCGTAGCCGGCGAGGTCGGTCTGGTAGACGGCCACGGCGGGCAGTCCGAGGCGGGTCGCGGCCGCCATCCCGCGTACCCCGAGCACGAAGGGGCTGGCGAGGTGGACGACGTCGGCCCGGTGCGCGGCGATGGCCGTCGCGAGGCGGCGGCTGGGGAGCGCGACGCGGACCTGGGGGTAGCCGGGGAGGGGCAGGGACGGGACGCGCACGACGGGGCACGGGGCGTCGGTGTCCGGGGTGTCGGTGGCTCCGGCGACGGCCGGGGCGATGACGAGCGGGGAGTGTCCGCGGCGGACGAGGTGGCGCGCGGTCTGCTGGGCGCAGTGCGCCACACCATTGACATCGGGAGGGAAGGATTCGGTGACGATGACGACACGCATACCGGTGTTGTCGTCGCGCCCGGCGTGTTCCCGCCGACGGGGATCTGGACGCCCGGGGAACGTCCCATGAGCGTTTGCCCCTGGCCCGGATCAGGGTCCCGAGGGGCCGTACGAAGCGGGTCGACGGCCGGGTCGACGGCGGGGTCTACGGCCGGGATGGCAGCGGGATCGACGCCCGGGTCGACGGCCGGGACGGCAGCGGGATCGACGGCCTCGTCGCCGACCGGGTCAGGCCCTCGGTTCTCCCCCGTACGCACACGCACCTCGGCACCCACCGTCCACCGGCGGGTGCCGAGCCCCTCACCAGGAGGGCGTCAGACCTGGAGGTCGGGGCCTATCCGGTTGCGGACCGCCGTCTGTACTTCGGCCTCCTCGGCCGGGTCGGCGGCCAGGCGGCGCAGCCGGTCCGCAACGCGGACGTCGCCGGCCTCGGCGTGCTGGGCCGCGACCTCGCGGGTGGTCTCCTCGCAGTCCCAGAGGCACTCGACGGCGAAGCCCGTCGGGAAGGTCGGGTCGGTGGCGGCGAGGGCGCGGGCGGCGCGGCCGCGGAGCTGGGAGGAGGCGGTCTCGCGGTAGACGTGGCGCAGCACGGGCGCGGCGCAGCCGATGCCGAGCCGGCCGGCGCCGTCGACCAGGGCGTAGAGGGCGGTGGCGTCGGGGCCCTCGGCCCTGACGGTCTCGCGGAGCGCGCCGAGAACGAGCAGGGAGTCCTGGGCCCCGCCCCGGCAGGCGAGGACGGCGCCGGCGGCGGCGCCGAGCGCGTCGGGCCGGTGGACCCAGCCGCGGGCGCGGTCGACGGCCGGCTCGCCGCACATCCGCTCGAACGCGGCGACGGCGACGTCGGCGACGGTACGGGAGGCACTACTGGCCGCGGCCTCGATCAGGTCGAGGACGGCGGGGTCCCGTGACTCGGCCAGGTAGTGCAGGGCGGCGCAGCGCGCCCCGTCGGGTCCGCTGCGGGCGGCCTCGACGATCCGGGGCCGGTCCTCGGGTCCCGCGACGGCGGTGAGGCAGCGGGCGGCGGGCCCGTGCAGTTCGGCGCCGCGCTCCAGGCCCTCCTGGGCCCAGTCGAAGACGGCCTGGACGCTCCATCCGGGCCTCGGCCCGCTCGGTCGCATCTGGCGCTGCCAGCGGTCGAAGGAGCCCTGTTCCTGGGCGGCCCTGACCCGTGCGCCCACCGCGTCGCGCCGGTCCTCGGCCCACAGCCGCCACGGGCGGGGCTCGAAGGCGTCCCGTACGGCGCTCGCCAGCGCGGCGTCGCCTTCGCGGCCGACCGGGAAGCGGGCGAGGACGGGGAGCGCGAGGGCGCGCAGGCCGGTGTCGTCGTCGCGCAGGGCGAGCTCGTCGAGGGCCCACGCCCAGTTCGTGCCGGTCGCGGCGTACCGCCGGAGCAGCAGCAGGGCGTCCTGGCGTCCGTAGGAGGCGAGGTGGCCGAGGACGGCGAGCGCGAGCCCGGTCCGGTTCTCCTCGGTGTCGAGGTGGTCCTCGGCGCCGAAGAGGTGGGCCTCGACCTCGTCGAGCTCGCCGGCGAGGTCGAGGTAGAGCCGCGCGTAGTAGAGGGACCGGTTCTCGACCTGCCAGTCGTGGCGGGGGTCGTTGAGAACGCAGTGGTTCAGGGCCGCGAGGGCCTCGGCACGGGGGGCGGCGAGCGCGTGCAGGGTGCCGTCGCCGCGGCCCCTCTGCAGCAGGCCGAGCAGGGTGCCGCTCGGCGCTATGACTGGATCGAACATGGAAGACGCCTCACATCAAGCTGTCGACACGACCGGAAGTACGGGGCACTGGTGATCGCCTAGGCCGCGCAGCAACATGTCGAGCCGCCCGTCGTCCTTCGCTTGGTGGTGACCATCTTCCTCTGCCTCTCGTCGGTGGCCCGTTGCGGGCTCGACGTCATGATGACCCAGCCATTTCGCCACCGCGACCACATTTACGACACCGCTCTCACCTGGGGTTCAGCGTGCGTTCACCCGGATATCGACCAGAACCTCAGCGGGTCCCGAACAGCTCCAGGAGTTCTGCCTTCCCAAACATCCGAGCAGTATCCACGGCAGACGGAGTCCCCGCTTCCGGATTTGCGCCGCCGGCGAGCAGCGCGCGCACGACGGCGTCCTCGCCCTTGAAGACGGCGCCCGCGAGCGGGGTCTGGCCGCGGTCGTTGGCGCGGTCGGGCTCGGCGCCGCGGGCCAGCAGCGCGGCGACCGCGTCGGCGTGGCCGTGGTAGGCGGCGAGCATCACGAGCGAGTCGCCGCGGTCGTTGGTGAGGTTCGCCGGGACGCCCGCGTCGACGTAGGCGGCCAGCGCGTCGGCGTCCCCGGTGCGAGCCAGCTCGAAGACCTTGCTCGCCAGCTCGATGACCTCGGGGTCCGGAGTCTCGCTCATCCGACGTACCCGCCTTTCGTTCCTCGGAACCCTGAACCGTGAATCTTGGCCTGCGCACGGCAAGCGCAGCCGTACGAGTGAATCGACAGGGTACTGCCCGTCCGGCGACATGACGCGAGGCGTCCACGGCAAAGATCACCGCAGCTCAACCCTGGTGCAACCCCAGCTGAACCTGACTCAACCCCAGCTGATTGCGACCCGTCCCGGCCCCGCCCTCGACCCCACCCACAGTCCTCCTCGCAACCCGGGCAAGCCTCCCACCTCGGCCAGTCAAGTGAAATCACCCGACTTTCACCCATATGCACCTTTAATCGCATAGATACTTGCTGTGAACCTGGAAGGACTCATGGTGACTGTCCCCTCAACCAGGAGAACCCGAAATGATCCTGTCCATCTCAGGCGTGGTCCTGCTCGGCATCATCTGCTTCCTGTTCTTCAAGAAGGACGGCATGAAGGCGTCCCACGCCCTCGTCAGCGCCCTCTTCGGTTTCTACCTCGCGGGCACCGCCATCGCCCCGAGCATCACCGCAGGCGGCCAGAGCCTCGCCAGCCTCTTGGGCGGGATCAAGTTCTGACGCCCGACAGCCCCTTCCACAACTCCAGGAGTACGACGTGGCCCGGCGACCACTCCCCCGCATTCTGACCAGCGGCAGCGACCGGATCGCTCGCAGTCGAGAGATCGCTCGCACGGCCGCCGACAGCGCCACCGACGTGCTCCATCCGCTGATCACCATCTCGCGTGGTCTGCGGAAGCTGGCCGCGACCGCGCGTGCCAGGTGGGCCGCGACCCCGAAGGAGCGGCGCGGTCCCACGCTGCTCCTGGTCGCGGCCTGCGTCCTCGTCGTCGCGCTCGTCCCGTACGGTCCGCTGCTCGCCCTTGTCTCGGTGATGGGCGCGGCCGCGTGGACGGGCCGTGAGCGCCCGGTCGTCAAGACCGGGCCGGACGACGCCGAGGTCGAGCGGCTCAAGGGCCTCTACGAGGCACTGGTGCCGTATCTCTCCGTCCCCGAGGACCCGGCTCCCCTCTTCGCCCACGGCGGCGACTGGAGCGGCGCCTTCGGGGACTTCACCTTCGACGACGACGGGCGCCTCACACGCCTTCGCATCCGGTACCCCGCGTACTTCACGGACGGCGAGGCGGACTCCCGGGCCCGTATCGAGCACCTGCTGCACGCCAAGTCCGGGCGCGGCCGCGAGTACCGCTTCGACTGGGACGAGGAGGGCAACCAGCTCGTCATGAGCGTGCTGCCCGCGCTGCCCACCACGATCGCCGCCCAGCGCTTCGTCACGGTGCCGGGCGAGACGGTCCTCGGCTTCACCGACGCGGACGCCGTCCAGCGGACCGTGCCGGTCCTCACCGCCGAAGGCGAGGAGGACGCTCCCCCGGTGCTCTGGCGGACGGGTCCGCGTTCGACCGAGCCGCACCTGCTCGCCGTCGGCCAGCCCGGCGGCGGCACGACCTCGCTGCTGCGCTCCATCGCCCTGCAGACCCTGCCGTACGGCGACGTGCTGATCGTCGAGGGCAGCGGCACCGGCGAATACGCCTGCCTGACCGGCCGTGCGGGCGTCCTGGCCGTCGAGTGCGGTCTCGCGGGCGCGCTGGCGAGCCTGGAGTGGGCGGCGCACGAGACGGAGCGGCGGCTGATCGCCGCGAACCGGGCCCGGCAGGCGGGCCGTCCCGCGCCCGACGACACCCGGCGCCCGCTCTGGATCCTCCTCGACCGGCCGAGCATCCTCGGTCACCTGGCGGCGGCCGACGGGCGCCCCGACCCGCAGGACCTCCTCCAGGTGCCGCTGCGCCACGGCCGGGCCGCGCAGGTCACGGTCGTGGTGGCGGAGCAGTTCGACAGCATGGACGCGCTGAGCGAGACCGTACGGACGCACACCCGCGCCCGCGTCGTCCTCGGCCCCGCGTCGCCCGGCCAGATCGAGTCGGTCCTCGGCGCCGCGCCCCACACGACACCCACCCCGGCCGTCCCGCCGGGCCGCGGCTACGCCCGCCTCGGTACGGGTCCCGTGCTGCGCCTCCAGGTGCCGGCGACGCCGGATCCGTACGACGAGGGAACGGGCGAGGCGCACCGGCAGGCGGTCCTCGCGCTGCTGCCGGAGCGGCAGGACGCGCCGGCGACGGCGGTGCCCCCAGCCCCCGGTTCGGCCCCCGACCCGGCTCCGGCCCACGGCCCCACCCTGGACCTCGGCCACACCCCGGTCCCCGCCGAGGGCTGACCATGCGAACGACGAAGGGCGCCCCCGCCCCGGGGGCGCCCTTCGCCATGCCACCAACAGCTATGCCACGAACGCCCGCGGCTGCTCGTTGCCCGTGCCCGCGCCCGACTCCACCAGGCGCGCCGCCGCCGCGAGCCGGGCCGCGGCCTCCTCCGCGACCGGGCCGCCGACGGTGAACGGCAGGCGCACGTACCCCTCGAACGCGCCGTCCACGCCGAAGCGCGGCCCCGAGGGCACCCGGACCCCCACCCGCTCGCCGACCTCCGCGATCCGCGAGCCGGAGAGCCCGCCCGTGCGGACCCAGAGCGTCAGGCCACCGGCGGGGACGTCGAACTCCCACTCCGGCAGCTGTGCCCGGACCGCAGCGACCAGCGCGTCGCGGTTCTCGCGCGCCTGGGCGCGGCGGATGGCGACCGCCTGCTCCCAGCCGCCGGTCCGCATCAGCCAGTTGACGCCGAGCTGCTCCAGGACCGGGGTCCCGAGGTCGGCGTAGGCCCGCGCGGCCACCAGGGAGCGGATCACGTCGGGCGAGGCCCGGACCCAGCCGATCCGCATGCCGGCCCAGAACGCCTTGCTCGCCGAGCCGACCGTGAGGACCGTGGCGCCCGACGGGTCGAAGGCGCAGACCGGCGGAGGCATCGTCAGGCCGTCGTCCAGGTGCAGCTCGGACATGGTCTCGTCGACGACGAGCACCGTGCCGGCCGAGCGGGCCGCGTCCACCAGCTGCCGCCGCTGGTCCTCGTCGGCGAGGGCGCCGGTCGGGTTGTGGAAGTCGGCGACGACGTACGCGAGGCGGGGCGCCGCGTCCCGCAGGACCTGGCGCCAGCGGTTCAGATCCCAGCCGGCCAGGCCCTCGGCCATGGCCACGGAGACCAGACGGGCGCCCGCGGCGCGCATGAGCTGGAGGATGTTGGCGTACGAGGGCGACTCGACGGCGATCCGCTCGCCGCGCCCCGCGAAGAGATGGCAGATGGCGTCCATCGCGCCCATGGCGCCGGTGGTGACCATGATCTGCTCGGGCATCGTCGGGATGCCGCGCTCGGTGTACCGGTCGGCGAGCATCTGCCGCAGCGCGGGCAGCCCGGCCGGGTAGTCCCCGTGGGTGTGCGCGTACGGCGGGAGTTCCTCCAGGGCGCCCTGGACGCTCCGGGTCAGCCACGGCTCGGGCGCCGGAAGGGCCGCGCAGCCGAGGTCGATCATCGAGCCGAGGGACTCCGGCGGCAGCGGTTCGAGGCCGCGCGCGGGCAGCGGGTTCCCGGCCGGTACGGCGGTCCAGCTGCCGGCCCCGCGCCGCGACTCCAGGAACCCTTCGGCGCGCAGCGCCTCGTACGCGGCGGCCACGGTCGTCCGGCTCACCGTCAGCGCGACGGCGAGTTCCCGCTCGGCGGGCAGCCGGGCCGCGACCGGCACCCGGCCCTCCAGGACGAGGAGGCGGATCCCGTCGGCCAGTGCGCGGTAGGCGGGCGGCTTGCGTGTGCCGGGCCCGGCGGGGCGGGGCTGCTGCGCCTGGAGCTGCCGGGCGAGCTGAGCCGGCCCGACGGCCGAGGTCCACTGAGCCATAGAATCCAGTCCACCTTCCTCGAATTGGCCATGGTTGGCATCCGATCCCCCGCCACAGAGTGTCATGAGTCAGTCCACTACCACCACACAGGGGGCACCACCTTGTCCATCGCCTCCGGCCTGCGCGGCCGGCTCACCGCTCGCCATCTGCCCCGTCGGCTCGCGCAGCTGTACATCGGCCTCGCGCTGTACGGGATCAGTTCGGCGCTCCTCGTCCGCGGCGGGCTGGGCCTGGAGCCGTGGGGCGTTCTCCACCAGGGTCTCGCCGAGAAGACGGGTCTGACCATCGGAGTCGTCTCGATCATCGTCGGGGCGGCCGTCCTGCTGCTGTGGATCCCGATCCGGCAGAAGCCCGGCCTGGGCACCGTCTCGAACGTCTTCGTCATCGGCGTGGCCATGGACGGGACGCTCGCCCTGGTCCCGGAGGTCCAGGCCCTCGCCGTACGGATCCCCCTGCTCGCGCTCGGCATCGTCCTCAACGGCGTGGCGACCGGCCTCTACATCGCCGCCCGCTTCGGCCCCGGCCCGCGCGACGGCCTGATGACCGGCCTTCACCGGCTCACGGGCCGCTCGATCCGGCTCGTACGGACGGCGATCGAGGTGGCCGTCGTCGCCACCGGCTTCCTGCTCGGCGGCTCGGTCGGCGTCGGCACGGTCCTGTACGCGCTGACCATCGGCCCCCTGGCGCAGTTCTTCCTGCGCCGGTTCGCCATCCCCGAGCAGGACACGAGCAGCGCCGTCGTCGCCTCCGGGACACCGGAACAGGCGATACTGCGGCCGTGACTCGCGTACGCCACCCCTATCTCGACCACCCGTCCCCCATCCCGTTCGCCCACCGCGGCGGCACGGCGGACGGCCTGGAGAACACCGCCGCCGCCTTCCGGCGGGCGGCCGAGGCCGGATACCGGTACTTCGAGACCGATGTGCACACCACCGCGGACGGCGCCCTGGTCGCCTTCCACGACTCCACGCTCGACCGGGTGACCGACACCACCGGCCGGATCCGCGACCTCCCCTGGGACGCCGTCCGTGAGGCGCGCGTGGCGGGCAAGGAGCCGCTGGCGCTCTTCGAGGAGCTGCTGGAGGAGTTCCCCGAGGCCCGCTGGAACGTGGACCTCAAGGCGGAGTCGTCCCTGATCCCGCTGGTCGACCTGGTCCGCAGGACCGGGGCCTGGGACCGGGTCTGCGTCGGCTCGTTCACCGAGAGCCGGGTGGCCCGCGCGCAGCGCCTCGCGGGGCCGCGGCTCGCGACCTCGTACGGCGTGAAGGGTGTCCTCGGGCTGCGGCTGCGCTCGTTCGGGATCCCGGCCGCGATCCGGGCGGGCGCGGTCGCGGCGCAGGTCCCGGAGAGCCAGAGCGGCATCCCGGTCGTGGACCGCCGTTTCGTCCGCGAGGCCCACGCCCGGGGGCTCCAGGTGCACGTCTGGACGGTCAACGATCCGGAGCGGATGAACGCTCTCCTGGATCTCGGGGTGGATGGCATCATGACCGATCATCTGGAGACGCTGCGCACAGTCCTGACCGAGCGGGGCGTGTGGGTCTGAGCGCGCGTCCCGCCACGGGGACGAACGAGGGGGCCGCGGTCTTGACTGCCGACACCACCGAACCGGACCGGCCGGCCGCCGATCCGGCCGATCCGAGCGCCCGCAAGCGCGAGCAGCGCGGCTGGTACTTCTACGACTTCGCCTGCTCGGTCTACTCGACGAGCGTGATCACGGTCTTCCTCGGCCCCTATCTGACCTCGGTCGCCGAGGCGGCGGCGGACGCGGAGGGGTTCGTCCACCCCCTGGGCGTCCCGGTGCGCGCCGGGTCCCTCTTCGCGTACGCGGTCTCGGCCTCGATCGTGGTGGCGGTGCTCGTGATGCCGCTGGTGGGCGCGATGGCGGACCGTACGGGACGCAAGAAGCCGCTCCTCGCGGTCTCCGCGTACACGGGCGCGGCGGCGACCGCGGGCATGTTCCTCCTGAGCGGGGACCGGTATCTGCTGGGCGCGTTCCTGCTCATCGTGGCGAACGCCTCACTCGCGGTCTCGATGGTGCTCTACAACGCCTATCTGCCGCAGATCGCCGAGCCGAACGAGCGGGACGCGGTCTCCTCGCGCGGCTGGGCGTTCGGCTACACCTCCGGCGCCCTGGTCCTGGTCCTCAACCTGGTCCTGTACTCGGGGCACGACTCCTTCGGGCTCTCCGAGGGCGAGGCGGTCCGGATCTGCCTGGCCTCGGCGGGCCTGTGGTGGGGCGCCTTCACCCTCGTACCACTGCGGCGACTGCGCGACCGGCGGGTCGAGCCGCAGGGCGAGGGCGCGGTCGGCGGTGGCTGGCGGCAACTGGTGGCGACGCTGCGGGACATGCGCCGGTACCCGCTGACGCTCTCCTTCCTGCTCGCGTATCTCGTCTACAACGACGGGGTGCAGACGGTGATCTCGCAGGCGTCGATCTACGGCTCCAAGGAGCTGGGGCTCGACCAGACGACGCTGATCACGGCGGTGCTCCTGGTGCAGGTGCTCGCGGTCGCGGGCGCGCTCGGCATGGGGCGGCTCGCGCGTTCGTACGGTGCCAAGCGCACGATCCTGGGGTCGCTGGCGATCTGGACGCTGATCCTGGCCGCCGGGTACTTCCTGCCCGCCGGCGCGCCGGTGGCGTTCTTCTGTCTGGCGGCGGCGATCGGTCTGGTGCTCGGCGGGAGCCAGGCGCTGTCGCGTTCGCTGTTCTCACATCTGGTGCCGCGCGGCAAGGAGGCGGAGTACTTCTCGGCCTACGAGATGAGCGACCGGGGCCTGAGCTGGCTGGGCCCACTGGTGTTCGGTCTCGCGTATCAGCTGACCGGCAGCTATCGGGATGCCATCATTTCCCTGGTGATCTTCTTCGCGGCCGGTTTTCTGCTGCTCGCGCGGGTCCCGGTACGGCGTGCCGTGGCCGCCGCGGGCAACCCGGTTCCGGAGCGGATTTAGACGCGGCAGTGAAAGGCCGGTAGTGTACGCCTTTGGCCTGCCAGGCGGACCGTTACTGCGTGCTGCTTTGGTGAAGACGCTGGGTGACATCTGCTGTCAGATGTGACAAACCGGGCACTGGTGGGTAGAACAAGGGGCGGCACGACGGGCGACGCATGACCCGGAACGGGAATCTTTACCGCCGACCGGACGTTGACCGGATGACGACGACAGCGACACCTGTCCTGTGGGCGACAAGCCCGGGAGGCACGATTCATGAGTGAGCGAGCTCTTCGCGGCACGCGCCTCGTGGTGACCAGCTACGAGACCGACCGCGGCATCGATCTGGCCCCGCGCCAGGCCGTGGAGTACGCATGCGAGAAGGGCCATCGTTTTGAGATGCCCTTCTCGGTGGAAGCGGAAATTCCGCCGGAGTGGGAGTGCAAGGTCTGCGGCAGCCAGGCACTCCTGGTGGACGGGGACGGCCCCGAGGAGAAGAAGGGCAAGCCGGCGCGTACGCACTGGGACATGCTGATGGAGCGGCGCACCCGTGAGGAGCTGGAGGAGGTGCTGGCCGAGAGGCTGGCGGTCCTTCGGTCCGGCGCCATGAACATCGCCGTGCATCCGCGCGACAGCCGCAAGTCCGCCTGACGGACGGCACGGCCCGAGCGACGCCGCGGGGCCCGGTACACATCTCGTGTACCGGGCCCCGCGGCGTTTCTCGTTCTCTAGGACGTCTTTTCTACGTCTCCCGCGCTACGGCGTCAGCGGCGGGCGGGGGTCCTGGGGCTCACGCGCGCCCTGAGGGGCGTCCTCGCGGATGACCTCACCCTGGACGACCTTGCCGTCCGGGCGGTGGATGCGGGCCTGCTGGAAGGCGTCCTGGAGGCTGCCGGGCGGTGCCGCGGCCATCCGGCGCTCGGCGACCTTGTCCGCGTACCGGCCGAGGACCGAGCGGACGGGCGGTACCAGCAGCAGCAGACCGGCCACGTCGGAGATCAGGCCGGGGATCATGAGCAGCAGACCGCCGAGCATCAGGAAGCCGTTGCGGTCGCGGGCGCCCGCCCGCTCGCCGGCCGCCGGCGGGGTGCCGGTCTGCGCCGCCGCCTGGGCCTGCTGGAAGGTCTCGGTGAGGTTCTTGAAGGCGCGGCGCCCGGCGCGCTTGATCACCACGGCGCCGAGGACGGCGCCGCCGACGAGCAGTCCGAAGACCGTCAGGCCGCCGGCCGCGCCCGCCACCACGATGAGCAGCCAGATCTCCAGGACCGCCCAGGCGGCCAGGGCCAACGGAAGAAACGTACGCGCGCGTGAGCGCTTGGGGGCGAGGGGAGGCGGTGCGCCGGTCGTCATGTCCCCCAGTGTGCCTGGCGCCCCGCCGGAACGTCGTAAAGAACGGATCAGCGTGAACCGTCGGCCGAAACCGACGGCTTCAGCTCCCGGACCTGCGCCCGAGGATCTTGCCGACCTTGTTCGCACGGGCCGTCAGACCCCAGCCGGTGACCCGCCACAGCGCCTCGACGACGATGTTGCGGCTCATCTTGGAGTCGCCGATCTCGCGCTCCACGAAGGTGATCGGGACCTCCACGACATGGAAGCCGGCGGCGACGGCGCGGCGGGCCAGGTCGACCTGGAAGCAGTAACCGGCCGAAGCCACGTCCTCCAGGCCCAGGCCCTCCAGGGTCTCCTTGCGGAAGGCCCGGTAGCCGCCGGTGACGTCGCGGATCGGCACGTCGAGCATGACACGCGAGTAGAGGCTGCCGCCGCGGGAGATGAACTCGCGGGACTTGGGCCAGTTCACGATGCGGCCGCCGGGGACCCAGCGGGAGCCGAGCACGAGGTCGGCGCCCTTGAGGGCGGTCAGCAGCCGGGGCAGCTCCTCGGGCTGGTGCGAGCCGTCGGCGTCCATCTCGACGAGGACGCCGTAGCCGTTCTCGATGCCCCAGCGGAAGCCGGCCAGGTAGGCGGCGCCGAGCCCTTCCTTGCCCTTGCGGTGCAGCACGTGGACGTGGTCGTCCTCGGCGGCGATCTCGTCGGCGAACTTGCCCGTGCCGTCGGGGCTGTTGTCGTCGGCGACGAGGATGTGCGCCTCCGGTACGGACTCCCGTACGCGCGAGACGATCGGCTTGATGTTCTCCGCCTCGTTGTAGGTCGGAATGATCACCAAGGCTCTGCCGAGCGGGCCGTAACGCCTCTGGCCACCGTCGTTCACTACTGCCCCTTCGGATACATACGCGAACCCCCACCATAGCGAGCCCGTCTCGCGGCTCGGTCGCGGCGGGGCTGGTCGCGCGTCGGGGCGCCCCTCCGGGGCAGCGGGGACGGCGGCACGCGGGGCGTGCGGATCGGGGCCCGGCGCCCTTCGGGCCGACCTGGAACCCGCTGGCTGCGGGTCGACCGAGAGCCGTTGTCTACTGGACGTCCGGGCCCCACCCGGGTCGCACCCTCCGCCGGAAAAAACCTTCCCTCGCCCCCGAGGCACGGGTGCTGAACCTGAGGTTTGAAACCGGTCGGACGTCCCTTGGTGGACGCGGGAGAACCTACCCGCCCCCCGCCGCACACTGTCAACACTCGTTTGACCTGCGGAGATGACCGATACTGCCAGGTCAGTGGGGAAGATCCGCAGGTCGTCTACCGGCCGGTTGATCATCGATCGGCGGTACGAAATGTCCCGACGTCACTCGTTCGGCCGTACGAAGACAGTTTGTCCGCACACCACCGTGCGCAGGCAGACCGGCAGCTCGCCGCCGGGGGTCAGATCGGGCAGACCGGGCGTCCCGGAGCGCGGGTCGGTCGACCAGCGGGCCACCCGGTCGTCCGGCGCCTGCACCACGAGTTCGTCGGTGCGCCAGATCGCGTAGTCGGCCGGGGCGCCGGGGACGAGGGTGCCGGCGTCGTCGCGCCCGACGGCCCGCCAGCCGCCCCGCGTGTGGGCGGTGAAGGCGGCGCGGACGGAGATCCGGTGCTCGGGGGTGCGGTGGAAGGCGGCGGCCCGGACGGTGCCCCAGGGGTCGAGCGGGGTGACCGGGCTGTCCGAGCCGAAGGCCAGGGGCACACCGGCGCGGAGCAGGGCGGCGTACGGGTTGAGGGTGCGGGCCCGCTCGGCGCCGAGACGCTCGGCGTACATGCCGTCCTCGCCGCCCCAGGCGGCGTCGAAAGCGGGCTGGACGGAGGCGGTCAGACCGAGTTCGGCGAAGGCCGCGATCGTCTCGGGGGTGAGCATCTCGGCGTGTTCGACGCGGTGGCGGGCGGCCCGGATCCGGGCGAGGCCGAGCTTCTCGGCGGCGGCCCGGACGCCGTCGACCACGGCGCCGACGGCGGCGTCGCCGATGGCGTGGAAGCCGGCCTGGAGGCCCGCCTCGGTGGCGGCGGCGACATGGGCCGCGACGGTGGCGGCGTCGAGGTGGGCGACCCCGGTGTGGCCCGCGTGGTCGGCGTACGCGGCGTGCAGGCAGGCCGTGTGGGAGCCGAGGGAGCCGTCGGCGAAGAGGTCGCCGGCCGCGCCGACGGCGCCGAGCGCGCGGGCCCGTTCGACGTCGAGGTCGGCCCAGTAGCCGACCACGCGCGGGCCGCGCTCGGTGCGGGCGAGGTCGAGGAGCCCGGTGAAGTCGTCCTCGGAGGAGATCTCGGGGCCGCCGCACTCGTGCAGGGTGCCGATGCCGAGCGAGGCGGCGTGCTGCCGGGCCGCGCGCTGGGCCTCGGTGCGCTGGGCGGGCGAGAGGGCCGCGTAGGCGGCGGCGCGGACGGCGTGGTGGGCGTCGCCGGTCAGCGGCTCGCCGTCGCGGAAGCCTGTGCGGTCGCGGACGCCCGGAACGAGGTCGAGCAGGGCGGTGGTGACGACGGCCGAGTGGACGTCGATCCGGGTGAGGTAGAGCGGGCGGCCGCCGGTGAGTTCGTCCAGCTCCTCGCGGCGCGGGGCGCGCCGCTCGGGCCAGCGCGCAGCGTCCCAGCCGTGGCCGATGAGGATCCGGTCGGCCGGGCGGGAGCGGGCGTACGAGCGGATCAGCTCGGCGGCATCGGCGAGCGAGGCGGCGCCGGACAGGTCGAGGCCGGTGAGCGCGAGACCGGTCGCGGTGGTGTGCACATGGGCGTCGACGAACGCCGGGGTGACGAGCGCGCCTTCGAGGTCGACGACCTCGTCCACGCCGGAGGCGAAGGCGTCGGCGGCCCCCTCCGAGCCCACCCAGGCGACGTGTCCCCGTTCCACCACCATGGCGGTGGCGAAGGGGTCGGCGGGGCTGTGGACTTCTCCACCGCGCAGGAGGACGGTGCGGTGCTCGCTGTCGACAAGGGTCTCGCTCATGGTGACCAGGCTAGAGGCGCGGCGGCGCCCCGCCGCACGCCGGGGCCACGGCAGCACCCGGGGACGCTAGACGCGCGGCGGCCTGGCTTCGTACGGGGTCGACAGGACGACCGTCGTACGGCTGGAGACGCCCGCCTGGGTGCGGATCCGGGTGAGCAGGTGCTCCAGCTCCAGCGGGGTCGCGACGCGCACCTTGAGGATGTAGTTCTCCTCGCCGGCGACGCTGTGGCAGGCCTCGATCTCCGGGATGTCGGCGAGCCGGTCGGGGGTGTCGTCCGGGGCGCTGGGGTCGAAGGGTTTGACGGAGATGAAGGCGGTCAGCGGGAGACCGACGGCCTCCGGGTCGACGACGGCGGCGTAGCCGCGGATGACACCGCGCTGCTCCAGTCGGCGGACGCGCTGATGTACGGCCGAGGTGGACAGGCCGGTGGCCTTGCCCAGGTCGGTGTAGCTCATGCGTCCGTCTCTGACGAGCAATTCGACGATCTGACGATCCAGCTCCTCCATGCGGTCAACCTATTGCCCCGGGGTGCCTTCGGCACAGCGGGGGTACGGAACGTTCCGGCACCGGCCGTCGCTTTGGACGGCTATGCGCATCCTCGGGGCACCTGCGAGGGGCATGTGACGAACACCACAGGTTTGTCGAAGGCTCGATCGAGACCTCACGGTTATGCGGCGGACCGTATGGGAATTGCTAGCTGTGGTCGAGGCCATACGTACTTCGGTCGACCCACCCGAGGGGGAGATTCTCCATGCAGGAGCCTGTTGATTCGGTCGAGACGACCGACGAGCTCGACGCGTACGACACATTCGAGATGTACCGGGTGATCTGCCCGGACTGCGTCCAGCCGATCGCGCTGCTCGCGGACGAGGACACGCTGCCGGAGCACGCGCTGTGCCCGTCGCCCTGGAACCCGTTCGTGCTGACGGTCTGCTCCGGCACCGGCCTGGCCGCCTCGGAGGCGCGCCCCGCCGACGAGACGCTCGAGGTCCAGGAGCAGGACACCGCGCTGCTGCTGACGCTCCCCCAGGGGCTCGACTGGCGGACGCAGCCCTTCTCGCACGTCGGCGGTCCGGGCTCGCGTCCGATCAAGGTGCCGCAGATGCGGCGCGCGGCGTAACGACACCTACCAGTAGCTTCCCCGCACCATCGCCGCGAGCGTGGCGTGGTGCAGGATCAGCCCGTCGGCCTCTCCGCCGTTCCCCGGCACCTGGACCTCTCCGAAGTGCGCCTGGCGGTACGCGACTCTGAGCATCACGATCGCGTGCCGCAGCGCCGCGTAGAGGGTGTGGAACTCCATGTCGCGCGGCGCGTGCCCGGTGAGGGCCGCGTACCGCCGCTCGATCGCGTCCCGGCGCAGGAAGCCCGGCAGTCCGGGCTGGCCGAAGCTCACCGTCAGGTCCTGGAAGAAGCGGTGGAGGTAGACGGTCCAGCCGAGGTCGACCTCGCGCGGGGCGAACCCCGCCATCTCCCAGTCGAGGACGGCGGCGGGACGGAACCCGTCGTAGACGATGTTCCCGATGCGCGCGTCGCCCCAGTTGAGGACGGCGGGCCCCTCGTCGGCGGGCCAGTGCGCCTCCAGCCAGTCGAAGGCCGACTCGATCAGCGGGGACGGCGCGAGGTCCTTCACGACCCAGGCGTAGTAGGCGCGTTGGGCATCGACATGGCGCCGCAGCGGGCTCCCGGCCCCCTCGGGCAGCAGGAACTCCGCCTCCTTGGCGGGGAACTGGTCGTGCAGCCGGGCCAGTACGGAGACGGACTCGGCCTCCAGAACGGCGCGTTCGGCGTCGGTGGCGGCGTGCAGCCAGTTCCCCTCGTACGTGTAGGGCATGACGTCCGGCGGTACGCGCCCCTCGGCGCGGGCCATCACGAAGAAGGGGGCTCCGAGCGGCTCCGGGTCGCTCTCCAGCCAGAGGACGCGCGGGACGGGTATGTCGGTGTGCTCCCCGACCAGCCGCATGACCCGGTGCTGCCGCTCCATGTCGTAGACCGGGAAGATCGTGTACGCGGCGGGGTCGGCGGCGAGCCGCAGGGCGCAGCCGCGCACGGGGGCGTCGGGGTGCTCGATGTCGAAGAGCAGGGTCTCGCTGGACATGCCGTTGGACCCGGGTACGGCGAGCCCGGTGACCCTGGCCCCCGGGAGCCGGGGTTCGAGCCAGTCGCTGAGCCGGCGGCCCAGCTCCTCGGGGTCGCGGGTGCTGGTGCGCGGGCGTGGGGCGGTGGCCATGGGCGCTCCTTGTCGTGGGCGGCTCGTTCGCCGGAGGTCAGTCGGCGGTGGAGGTGTAGTCGGCGAAGCCGCTCGGGTCGTGGCGGCCGAAGGAGCCGTGCTCGAAGATCCCGTAGCCGGTGCGGCCTTCGAGGGTGAAGCGGGCCGCGTGGTCGGTGACGCCGAAGGCGGCCATGGGGTGGGCGGCCGGGTCGGAGAGGTCGTAGACCCTGCGGTCGGTCCACTCGCGGCCCTGCCAGGTGCCGTGCTGCCAGTCCGTGGCGGGCGGGTAGCCCGCGCCGACGGCGAGCGGGGAGGAGGCGAGGATCTCGACCTCGACCTCCAGGGGCTTGCCTGCCGGGTCGGCGAGGTGGACGACGGCCCGCTCGGGGGTGCGGGTGCCCGGGCGGTACGTGATGTCGGTGCGGGGCCAGCCGAGTTGGGCGTCGCGCTGCCCGTTCCGTACCAGCAGGGCCTCGTTGAGGGTGCGGTAGCCGTCGGCGTCCTCCTGGGCGATGACCATGAGGAAGCGGTCGTCGAAGCGCATGGGTATCCAGAGCCAGTGGAAGCCCTCGGGCCGGAACTCGTCGGCGCGGCCGGGTTCCTCGCCGGGGATGGGCCGGACGCCCCAGCTGCGGTCGCGGGTGCCGGTCCACTCCCCCGCCGTGACGGCGAACTCCTCGCCGCCCGCCCGGACGGTTCCCGTGCAGTGGCCGGCCTGGACGAAGCGGCGGCCCTCCAGGGTGAGCCGGTCGCCGCGGCGCTGGGTGTGGTGCGGCTCCCAGACGGGCGGGAAGTCGCCGGTCCAGGTGAGGTCGAAGGAGAGCGCCTCGGGGTCGGCCGGGTCGGGGTCGCAGTGCAGGCTCAGCGTCTTCAGGGGTTCGTCCACGGTGATGCGGAGCGGGCCGACGGCGAGGTTCATCCGGTCGTCGCCGAGGGCGTCGGAGGCGCGGACGGCGTGCAGCCGGTCGCCGGTGCGCAGGGTCGCGTAGGCGTCCACGACCCCGGCGTTGGGGTACACGCCGAGTCCGGCGATGAGCAGGGCGCGGCCCTCGTGGTCGAAGACGTGGAAGATGCACCGGTCGTAGGCGTTGCGGTCGCCGCTGACGTGGTGCTTCATCGAGAGCGGTGCCTGGTGCACGGGGTACTCGTCGAGCGGGACGGGCCGGTCGTCTGACACGTGTGACCTCCTGGTCGACAGCGGGATCTGACGGTAAGTCAGAAACCCGGTCGGAGGCCAGAGCCGTGCGGGACCCGATCGCCCGCGCCCGCCGGAGCCCGGGCGGCCGGGTAGCCGTCGAACGCCTCCTCGAATCCGCCCGGCGGTGACCCGGCAGGGCAGGGCGCGTTGGGTACGGCATGACGACGCTGTACACGGCTCCCATCGGCAGCGGGCGGCGGCGCCTCGCCGAGCCCCGCTTTGAAGAATCGGTTCCCCGCCCGCCGGCACCGGCACCGGCGTCGGCGCACCTCGCGGACCCGCCCATCTACCGGGCGATGCTCACCCAGTGGGCGAGCCACGGCCGGACCCTGCCGGGCCGGGCCGACCAGGAGTGGAACCGGCTGACCGCCGCCCCCGTGTGGGCGGACCGGACCGTGCGCGTGAGCGGGGTCAGCGGGACCCTGGTCAGCGGGACTCCGGTCCGACCAGGTGGCGTGCGATGACCATCCGCTGGATCTGATTGGTCCCCTCGACGATCTGCAGCACCTTCGCCTCGCGCATGTACCGCTCCACGGGGAAGTCCGCCGTGTAGCCGTAGCCGCCGAGCACCTGCACCGCGTCCGTCGTGACCTGCATCGCCGCGTCCGAGCAGAACAGCTTCGCCATCGCCGCCGCGCGCCCGAAGGGCCGCCCCTCGTCGCGCAGGCGCGCCGCCTCCAGGTACAGCGCACGGCCCGCCTCGATCCGGGTGGCCATGTCCGCGAGCAGGAACCGGAGCCCCTGGAAGTCGGCGATCGGCCGGCCGAACTGCCGCCGCTCCAGGGCGTACGCGACGGCCGCGTCGAGCGCCGCCTGGGCGACGCCCACCGCGCACGCCGCGATCCCCAGCCGCCCCGAGTCCAGGGCGGAGAGCGCGATCGTGAACCCCTGCCCCTCCGCGCCGATCCGACGCGCGTCGGGGACCCGCACCCCGTCGAGGTGGAGCTGGGCCGTGGGCGAGCCCTTCATCCCCATCTTCCGCTCGGGCGGCGCCGCGCTCAGCCCCTCCGCGTCCCCCGGAACCAGGAAGGCCGTGATCCCCTTGGGTCCCTCGCCACCCGTGCGGGCCATGACGGTGCAGAAGTCGGCGACCCCGCCATGGGTGATCCACGCCTTGGTCCCGGTGAGCACCCAGTCGTCCCCGTCCCGTTCCGCCTTCGTCCGCAGCGAGGCCGCGTCGGATCCGGAGGTCGGTTCGGAGAGGCAGTACGCGCCGAGAAGGCCGCCGCCGAGCATCGCCGGGAGGTGGGCGGCGCGCTGTTCGTCCGTACCGAAGTTCGCCAGGGCGTGGCAGGAGAGCGAGTGCACGCTGACGCCGAGCCCGACGGTGAGGCGGGCGGCGGCCAGCTCTTCGAGGACCTGGAGGTACACGGCGTAGGGCTGGTCGCCTCCGCCGTACGCGGAGTCGTACGGAAGGCCCAGCAGGCCGGAGGAGGAGAGCAGCGAGAACACCTCGCGCGGGAAGTGGCCCGCGGCCTCCTCCTCGGCGGCGCGGGGCGCGATCTCCCGCTCGGCGATCTCCCGGACCAGGGCGAGCAGCTCCCGGGCCTCCTCGGTCGGCAGCCGGCGTTCCACTCCCTGCGGGGCACGGTCGGGCATGGCGGCGTACTCCTCCCTCTGGGGCGCCGCTTCGGTGCGCGCGGATCACGCGCGTCACACGGCGCCACCGGTGATCACTGCTGCGCCGATGCTGCCCCCGCCGGTTCGCGGCAGGGGTCGCCCGGCGCCCGTGGCGCGGGGAGTATGCCCGTTCGGCGGCGCCCGGTCACCCGGGGCGCCGGGCCGGGATCACATCAGGCCGGCCTGCGTGACGAACATGGCGAGGACCACGACGAGGGTCCAGCCGAGGACGTGCTCGAGGATCTTCGGCCCGTCTTCCTTGGGGCCGCCGGTGCGGGCACGGGAGCGGGCGGCGGAGTGGGTGGTGGCGGTCATGCCGACCACAGTGCCAGCCGGGCACGGCCCCGGGGTAGAGACGTCGGTCACGCCCCGGGGCCCGTACGACCCTCACCGCCGGACGCCGACAGCAGCCAAGGCCTTGCGCTGCGCGGATGTCGGCCGCTCGGGGAAGTAGAGGTAACAGACCCCTCCTGTGCCGGAGACCACTGCACCGCTCGCGTTGTACCGCTTGGTACGCAACCAGATGTTCTCCAAATGGGAGGGCGCCGCTTACCACGCGACGCCCTCCTGCACAAACATGCAGGTCAGAGGCGCGGACAGCGCGAGACAAATCGAGCGCGAACGCGCTGGTGCTGACCTGGTGCTGACTTCCGCTGGTGTCCGTTCCGGTCCGTTCGGGTGCGTCGTGCTGGATCCGTGCGGACTCCGGGAACCCCGTCGCGGCGAACTCCACCGGACGGTTCGTAGTCACCGCCGGAAGCGCGTGGTCTGGCCGGGTCTCTGGGCATGGGCCCCGGCCAGACCGCGACGTAGGAACTTGCCGAACGGCACCTTCCGATCATGCCCCGTACGCAGCTTGAACAGCCGAGAGCCACCCCCGTGGCCCCTCCGGCGTCCACGCTGCGATCCGCCCGCCCCGGCGTCGTCTCCCGCGACGCGGCGAACGTCGCCGACATCCTCCTGCGCCTGCCGCCCACCGAGCGCCGCAACGCCTTCAAGCACCACCTGACCGCCCGAGAGCGGGCGGTGGTGATGACGGAGGTCGAGCGGGCCACCGGATCTCTGTACGGCCTGTGACGGGACTCGCCCAGCGGGTTCGTCGAGGACGTTCTCGGCGAGAGCCTGTCGTCGAAGCAGCGGTCCATGCTCGACGCGATCGTCGACCACAAGCGAGTCGCGGTCCCTGCGGCCTTCGGCGTCGGCAAGACCTATCTCGCCGCCCGCGCGGCCGTCTGGTTCACCAACGTGTACCCGGTCGGGACCGCGCTGTGCATCACGACCGCCACGCGGTTCCGTCAGGTGCAGCGGCAGCTCTGGCCGCACATCCGGAAGGTCGTCCCGCGCGCTGGCCTGCCGGGCTATTGCGACACCGTCCGGTACAAGATGCCCGACCCGTACGGGAACGACGTGGTCGCCGCGTACGGTTTCTCGGCCCGGCCAATGATCAGGCCGCGATGCAGGGCATTCATATGCCGCACCTGCTGCTCATCGTCGACGAGGCGGGCGGCATCGCCCCGATGATCGGGCACGGCACCAACAACTTGTTGACCGGCGGGCACGCCGCCATGTTGGCCATGGCAACCCGGCGATGAATGATCCGTCCAGTGGTTCGAGGAGCTGTGCGTCGAGGGCGACGACGCGGCTGAGCCGACCACCGTTACGACCCCGATCTCCTCCCTCGACTCCCCCGCGATCACCGGGGAACGTGCCCCGTACTGCACGGACTGTCCGGCCGGAGTGGAGCGGCACTCTCTCGCCCACCACATGCCCGACCAGGACTGGGTCGACCGCACGATCCGCTCGTACGGCGAAGACCACCCCTATGTGATCGCGAAGGTGTACGCGCGGTTCCCGAAGGGCGGTGGCGACGTCGTCATCCCGCCGAGCTGGGTCGAGTCCGCCATGGCGTTCGAGGACCCCGTCGGCGACGGCTGGCGCCGGATCTGCGACCTCGACCTGGAGGGCGAGACCGCGACGCACACCGTCCGCGACGGAGCGTGGGTCCGCCTCGGGGTGGACGTGGCCGCCGACGGCGGCGACGAGTTCACGGGCTACCGTGCGGTAGGAGACGCACTCGAATTCCGTCACGCCTCCGCCGGCGCGGCGAACGACAACCAAGTCTCCGTCGCCGAGAAAGCCTTGGAGGAGATACGCGCGGCGCAGCGGCTCGCCGACGCTCTCGGCTCACCGCACCCGGTCCGAGTCAAGATCGACCAGAACGGCATCGGTCACGGTGTCGTCAGCATGCTCGAACGCTGGGCGGAGACCGGGCAACACGGGGCGCAGATCGTCGGCGTCATGGTGTCGGAGTCCCCCAGCCAGGACGACCGCGGAGCTGTCATGCGGCCGTGGCGGAAGCGCGACGAGATGTGGCTGGCCATCAGATCCCTCCTCCAGCCCGATCCGTCCTCGGGCCGGGGGCGGCTACGGCTCCACGTCGACAAGAAGGCCACCGCGCAGCTGTCGACGCCGAAGCTGCTGTCGACGACGAGCGGCTACACCCAGGTCGAAAGCAAGCGGGCCATGAAGGCGCGGGGGATGAAGTCGCCGGACCGCGCCGAGGCCCTCCTCCTCGCCTTGTACGAGCCCGAGCCTCTGCACAAGCCCCGGCGCCGCGGACTGTTGAACTACTGAACTTGAATGCGTGATGTCGGGGCTGGACGCTCGGCATGAGTCGCCCGTCTCGCGGGCCCATGGATGTTGCCGGGCAGCCCGTCGGGAGAGGATCCTCCTGTGAGCCAGCCCCTGCCGCAGTTGCCGAAGCCCGACTTCGTCTTGATCGCCATCGAGGCGCCACCCGAGGTGCCCGCCCAGATTGCTGCCGGCCTCAGGGAGACCGGCATCCCGGGCGGGTTGATCGGATACGAGTACCGGCCGCTGAGCCAGTCGGTGTACTTCGGGGGGATCGGCGAACGGGGACTGGTCGCCATCGCGACGAGTGGCCTGTTCGGACGCATCGCCATCGATGTGGCCAGTGGTCACGTGGTGCAGATCCTCGAGGTCGAGTCGGCCACTGCCAGTCACGTGAACAGGGACCTCGACTCCTTCAACCGATGTGTCGCGGCGGCGATCTCACGCTTCCCGTTCTATGTGGAGGGCGACGAGGAGAGGTTCGAGGAGGTGGCGGAAGAGCTCCGCGATCTCGTCTCCGGCATCGACGAGACCGCTCTCGTGCACAACGGGTTCTGGGAGACCTTCTGCGACGACGTGGCGATCGGAGACTATCCGGACTGGGATGTGTGATCCGGACGAGTTCCCGACCCCGGTCAGCCGCCCAGGCTCAGGCCGGTGGCAGCGATGCAGCCGTCGACGAGGTCAGGGCGGTACTGGATCTTCTTGAGCCGACGTTTCACGGCCCTGGTGATCTCGCCGAGGTCCGCGGCGGCCAGGTTGCCCAGGTCGCGCTTCACCAGCGCCCAGATCCCCTCGGTCGGGTTGAGGTCAGGAGCGTAGGCCGGGAGCTGGAACACGGTCAGCCACTCGGCGTTCGCCTCGATGAACTCCTTCATACCGACCGTCAGGTGGAGCCGGACGTTGTCCCAGACCAGCACGATCGGGCCCCCCAGCTGGATCCGGGCGCGGACGACCAGGTCGCGGAAGTCGCGCCAGCCGAAGCCCTTCGGCTCGTCCTTGCGGCCCCGGTACTCTCGGATCGCATAGATGAGCCGGGATCGCCGGCCGGGCTTGAAGCAGACCATGCCCGCCATCGACACCCGCCCGGAACCCCGGCCCCGCACCCGCACGACCGGGGTCTGTCCGACCCGGCCCCAGGTCCTGGCACGCGGCGGAGTCATCGACTGTCCGGCCTCGTCCTCGAAAACGATCCAGGCACCGCGCTCCGCCGCAGTCCTCTTACCCGCGGCCAGGTCTCCTTCCTCCACACCTCGACCGCGTCGTCGTCCCGCTCGATGGCGCGCCGGGCCGGCTGCTGCCAGCTCCAGCCATGCCGCTTCAACAAACGCCACGTGCCCTCGACGGTGTAGGAGACGTGGAACAGCCGACCGATCAACGTCTTGATCCGCGCCAGCGTCCATCGCTGGTCCGCCCAGCCGTGGACCAGCGGGCCACGCTCCAACTCCCGCTCCAGCCTGGCGATCTGCGTTCCGCTGAGCCGCGACCGCCCCGGAGAACCCTGCGACAGGACCCCGGCCTCGCCGCGCTCGCGCCAGGCCCGGCGCCACCGCTCCACCGACCGCTCGCTCACCCGCAGCACGGTGGCGATCTCGCGGTTCGTCTCCCCGCCCTCGAAGCGGACGACAGCCTGCAACCGAATTCGCTCCCGCGCGTCTCTCTCGGCGTCGGTCAGCCCACCGCCCTGCGCGTATCTCACTCCCCAGGAGCTACCGGAGCGAGCAGGCCGCTGTCAGGCAAACCGCCCCGACATCACTCAATCAAGTTCAGTAGCAGGAGGGGACTTCGTCACGGATTCACCTCGATTGTGAGCCACGCTCCCGGCACGTGGTTGGCGTTCAGATTGGCCTGCCGCTGGCCGATTCCCCGACCGGGATCCATGAGGAACTTATAGTCGTAGATGATCCCCGCTGCCGGATCATAGACGTCTGGGCGGGCACTCCCCTTAGTCCCATGTGGCACGACAACCCCATTCAGGTAGCTCTGCTCCGTAACCAGACCGCGTGATCCGTAGATACCCTGATAGCGGGTCAGCAGTTTGTCGGCGTACGCGTGCTTCTTGGTGCCCGCAACTGATCCACTTCCACCGACCGCAACACCCGTTACTGACCGGCAGGAACGGCCGCAGCCGTTCCCACTCGGCATCACTCAAATCACCCCGCCCCATGCCCTCAGGAACGACTCGGGCACGGAGTAGTCACATGATCGGCCGGACAGGTCCTAGCTGTCCAGTAGACGCAGCAGCACGGCATATTCGGCCGGCGAACCGCGACACAAACAGGAAATGGAACGGCAGGGCCCCCGCCGACTCGGCGAGGGCCCTGCCTGGCGATTTTGAAAGCCTCTCTGGTGACTCTCAATTAACGACCGAAGGGTCCACTTCGACTCAGGCCAGAATCTCGCCTCACAGCTCAATGGGCCTGTACGAAAGTGCGGCTCCCTCGATGCACCTTGGAGCAGCTTCAGCCGCCGAACACCGGCAGTTGATCTTCATAGTCGCAAGCGGCAACTGCACGATAGCCCCCATCCCACAGTGACTGCAGGACGACTGCGACAGCATCGACGGCTTGAGCCAACGACGATCCGGGTACAGCTTCACACTCCAGCACCGTCCCCCATTGAACAAAGTCTTCCGGGTCGCCTCCCGCTTCCTCGTAGTCATTATGGGCGGCAGCCACTTCCAGTGAGGAGAATTGAATCCTCATCGAATTATTGGGGGCCCCGAGGGTGCGCGAAAGGAATCCGAGAACCGAACCCCAGGACTCCGAATCGACGTAGATGCTGCAATCCAGGTCGAATCCGAACCTACCGTCCGATTCCGATGAACGGACCATTGTCGAATTCACCCCCCATTCGGATGATCGACACATCTACATGGTGGACCTCGTCACCCAGGATTGCTTGCACCTGATCCCTGATTCCACTCAACTTTGGCCTCGCATCTCCGGCTGTAATCTTGCCGGTTGCAATCGCATGGTCTCTCGTTCGCGCCTTCGATGAACCGGGGTTCGCGTTAGGCCATCGCGCCGCAACCAGCGCATCAAAGGTACCAGGAGACACGCGAACTGCGACATCAAGGTCCGATCTGCCGGATACGTTTCCAGTGACCCTACTGCCCTGAACGACAACATTCGCCTTGATTTTCAGTTCCTGGCGGAATACGGTTGCGATTTCGGAGAATTGCCCCCTTGTAATCCCCTCCGGGAGTTGAACTGCCTGATTCCATCGGGTCCCCGGGCGAAGACCGAAGAAACCTATCGAGCCACCCTGCATTCCCGAAAGTGCGGCGAACTTGTACAGGTTATTTCGAACTCCGCAAACCCATGCAGGGTCCCCTGCCAGGCAGGGAAGGTCCGGAATGTCGGTGGATACTGGAGGCGCGGCTGGAGGTGCACAGGAGCCAGCCATAGCGTAGATGCATACCCCATTCGGCGCCTGGTACTGATACTTCTGCGGCTCCGGGCTGTCAGCTGCTTCAGCCAAGACGATCGTGGTGCCAGCGGTTCCGTCCTGCCCTGCGGTGCCACCCCCACCGCCACCGCCGCCTGTACTTCCGGTCTTGGCGCCACTTGTCGTCGCCATCGACCGCTTGAGGCAGGCTTCAGGGACCCGCATACAGTCGCCCTTCGGGTCAGCTGGACCGTCATCCGTCCGAAGGCCTGTTGGGTCGGTGGTGGTGGTGGGGTTGTTGTTGGCGTAGCTGTAGCCGTTGAGGGACTGGTGCTGGTCAAGACTGAGGACGGGGTCGACGCTGATGAACTGTCCGATGGACGCGTCGTATTGGCGGGCCCCGATGTGTGTGAGGCCGGTTGCACTGTCGAGGGTCTTGCCCAGGAAGCCCTTGTCGGAGGGCCATGTGCCGACGGAGCCGCCTCGGTCCGAGCCGAAGGGGCTCATGAAGCGCTTCGTGACGGTTTGTTCGCTGTCCGAGCTGACGTTCAGGCTCTGGGTGCCGTGGTGGTCGCCAGCGAGGAAGGAGACCTTGTTGATTCCGGATTGGGTCGACCGCAGCGCGATCGCTACCCCGCCGGCGCTGTAGGTGCGCTGGCCCCAGGCTGCCGACCCCTGGCTTGAGGGGATGTGGAGTTCGGTGCCGCCCGCGTACAGGATGCGTTCGCCACCCTCCGTGCCGCGGATGAGCAGTTCTCCGTCCGCGTCGTAGAGGTAGTCGGTGTCCTTGCCTTCCTTGGTCAGCTTGTCGAGTCTGCCCTCCTGCGACCAGACGAGATCCTGCTGAGCCGTGGCGCCGGGGCGCTTGGTGGTGTTGCCGGACGTGTCGTAGTCGTAGACCTTGTCCTTGGCCGGGTCGACCGTGCCGCACTCGGTGCGGGCGGTGGTGAAGCGGAGGGCGTGCGGCTGGTCGGTTGCGTTGTAGCAGTACGTCGTCTGGGTGTTGCCCGAGGGTGCGTGCTGCGTCTCGGTCTTCCGCTGGCCGGCCTGGTTGTAGGTGTACGAGGTCCAGTACGGTGCCGGGCCGGACAGTTGATTCACGTCGCGCGCGTCGGCGCAGTTCTTGGAAGTGGGTGTCCAGGCTTCGAGGAGGCGGCGGTGGCCGTCGTAGGTGAAGCACTGGGTCTCGGCCTGGCTGGTGCCGCCGAGGGTGGTGGGGTCGGCAATCGAGGTGACGTTGCCGGCCTGGTCGAAGGTGTAGGTGAGGTTCTGCAGCATGTACGGGTGGGTCTGGTCCGTGACATTGCTGTTGGTCAGTCGGCCGGTGCCAGCCTCGTAGGAGTTGGTGACGTAGACGTTCCGGCTACCGGTGCCGCCCACGCCCAGCGTGAGCTGCCGGACCTGGCCGAGCGCCGAGTAGTCGACGTTCTGGAGATAGTCGGTCGTGCCCTTGGCCGAAGTGAGCTGGCCGAGGTCGCCGTAGCCGTACTTGACGATTTCGGACGGCAGTCCGCCGAGTGCGGGCTCGGACGCGGTGTCCAGCGTTCCGTCGATCCGGTAGGAGCTCGTGTGTGAGAGCTTCCCTCCGGGGATGGCCGCGGTGATCGGGTCCGCGGCTGGGAGCGCGAGTTCGGTCGTCGTGGGACGGTTCAGTATGTCGTAGGCCGTGACGGACTTGGTGTAGGCCGATCCGGTCTCGCCGCCGACGTAGCGGGTGGACGAGGTCGGAAAACCTTTGAGAAGGCTGTCGTAGGTGCGATTGGTGAGCAGGTTCGCGGCTGTCGCCGTGCCCGCCCATGTTGCGGTCGGTCGCCCGATGGTGTCGTAGGCGGTGACGACGCTCTTCCCGCCCGTGGTCGTCTTCACGACCCGGTCGAGAAGGTCGTACTCCGTAGCCGTCGTGCCCTTGTCCGGGTCGGTCGCACTTTTCTGGCGGCCGAACAGGTCATAGGAATAGGTCCACGCAGCGCCGTCGGGGCCCGTGATCCTGGTCTGTTTGCCGTCGAGGGTGTATGCGAACTTCGTCGACGTGTAGGACGAGCCGAGCGTTGCGCCGTACTGGGTGTCCGCCGGGCTGGTGCCCGCGTATTCGCGGGTCTCCGTGGTCCGGCCCACAGCGTCGGTGATGGTGCGGGTTGCAGATCCGCCGTCGAGCGCTGTGGTGGCCACCGAGTCGCCGGTGTAGTTGGTGGTGGTCGTCCACTTGGGGACGCCGAGGACGAGCAGGCTGCTGGTGACGGCGCGCTCCGCGCCGTCGAAGGTGGTGAGTGTCTGCTTCGGCGCCTCTCCGTACTCGGCTCGGGTGTAGGTGCCGTTGGGGGTGCTGGTGTTGTCGAAGATGTCCGCGTAGGTCTCGGAGGCGAGGCCGCGTGTGTTGTAGCGGGTGTCCGTCAGCAGCCGTCCGCCCTGCGGGGTTGGCGTCTGGGTCTGGAGTGGTCGCAGCAGGGCGTCGTAGATCGTGTAGCTGGTCTTGTACGTCTCGCCGTCGGCCTTCAGGGAGGACGTGGAGACCCAGGACTGCTGGGTGTTGCTGAGGCTGTACGCGTACTTGCTGTTGGGGCTCTGGGAGCCGCGGATTCGGTTGGGCAGCCAGACGTCGGTCAGTCGGCCGAACGCGTCGTAGGCGAGTTCCGTCTTCCGCGAGTTCGCATCGTAGATGCGAAGGGGCTGTCCGCGACGCGGGTCGATGAACGTGACGGTCTGGTGAGCTGCGGCGTTGGCGTTGATCGTCCGGGCGAGCGGTCCGGAGTCGGTTGGTGTGTAGGTCGTGGTGGTCGACTTCTGGTCAGCGTTGGTGACCTTGGTGGGCCGGCCGAGGGTGTCGTAGGCCGTGGTGGTGCCCAGGTCCCAGGTGACCGCCCCTCCCGCCCCATATGCCTTGGCACGGCTGACCCAGGTGGGAAGGCCCTTGGTCGGCTTCATCGTGGTGGTCCACGCGAGGCCGTCATAAGCGGTGGCCGTGTCCGCGAGCACGTTCCCGCGTGTGCCGTCGGCCACTTCCAGCTTCAGGTCGGTCTCGGCGAACAAGCAGCCCAGGGACACGGTGCGCACACGCGAGACGAGGTTGCTGAGGCCAGCGCTGTCGTTGTCGGCGTACCAGGTCTGGGTGCAGGTCTCGTCGCCGGTCTTACCGAGGTCTCCGGTGTTGAGAACCTTGACTGCCCGGCCGTAGTGGTCGAAGTCCAGCGTTTCGACGGCACTGGAACGCCAGGCGCCCTCGGCCGTGAGGTGCGTGTAGCTGGTGGTTTTCTTCGTCTTCACGAAGCGGGCGACATGGTCGCCTGCGTCGGGCACGCCTGTCTGACGCGCGGTCTCCTGGGTCCAGGGTTCATTGACCGTGGCCGAGATCGGGGTCGCGCCGTCGTAGGTGACCTGCTCCCGCAGCGCCCCCGAGTACATGCCGCTGTCCTGGATGGCGGGCACGCCGATGGCAGGCTGGGCAAGCGGGGCGAGGGACACAGACTTGGTGGTGCCGTCCTTGTCCTTGTCGCCGTGCATGCCCTGCATGTACAGGGAGACCGTCTTGGATCGTGGTGAGACGTTGCGCGAGCCCTTGTAGACGGTGACCTCGCGGTAGCCGCGCCAGTCGGACCAGGTCCGCTCGGCCTTCGGCATGAAGGGGTCGTCGTCATAGTGCCAGGCGGCGCCGTTGTAGACGTACTCGTTCTCGACGGCGTCGTTCTGGCCGGCGGGGTCGGAGACGACCACGCTGAGGACGCGGTACTTGTGGAACCAGTCGACGGACGCGTTCTGGGCGCCGTTGATGTTCCAGAACCTCGGGTAGCAGTTGCGTGTGTTGGTGTCCTGCGGCGCGGTGAGGACCTGGCTGCGGACGCACTCGGGCGCGGACATGTTGACCGAGGTGATCGCGCCGGTCTCCGTGGTGACGGAGGAGACGCGGGGCCGGGTCATGGGAAGGATGTCGTCCGTGCCGTCCACGCGGTTCGGGCGCATGTGGTAGGTGAACGAGATCGGATTCGTCGGGATGGCCGCGCCGGCCTTCGGCGTGCGCTTGAGGGACTTGAGGGTGAGCACCTGGTCGGAGGTGTCGCCGATGTCGCCGCCGTCGAGGAATTCCTGGGTGAACGCCCATGTGTCCACAGGGTCGTACCCGCTGGTCGCCGCGTTCCAGGAGAACGTGTTGACGTCGGTGAGGCGCTTGCGGGTGAAGAAGGACGGGGACTGGGTCAGGCACTCGGTCGAGTCCTTGGCGCAGATCGCGTCGAAGGGGACGTCGGGCCAGTTGTCTGCCGTCTCCTTCGTCAGCGAGGTGCAGGCTGCGGCGGTGCAGCGCTCGGCGTAGCCGAAGGTGACTTTCGCGTCGGCGTTGTCGGTGAAGAGGGCGTCCTTGCGGAGGCCGTACTTGATCTCCGTCAGGTGGCCGCTGCGGACGTATTCGGTGTCGGCCTTGGTGGCCTTGTTCTTCTTGTAGTAGTTGGTGTCCTTGGCGTACCAGTAGGTGGCCGCGTTGCCCTGGGTGTCCTCGACGTAGTCGAGGTTCCATCGCCAGGCCTGGGTCACGGCACGGTCGGCGAAGGTGCTGCCCGCGTCGTAGCCGGGCTCGCCGCTGTCGTCGCCGAAGACGGGCACGGTCCAGGTGGAGTTGGTGCGCTGGGTGGTGGCCCCGTCGAGCTTGTCCTGGCCGAAGACGTACTTCGTGCCATCGCCGGTGACAAGCGTCCAGTACTCGCCGTCGTTGTCGTTGTTCGTGGCACCGGTGTGGCGGGTGACCTTGGAGGCGTCGTCGCTCTCCAGCTTCCAGACACCGGCCGTCGAGGTCTTCACCAGGCGGGAGGACTTGCCGTTGAGCACGAGACGGGCGTTGTCGTATGTCCAGCAGCGGTCGGCGACATCCGTCTGGCCGTCGTCGTCACAACTGCCGTACGTCCGCTCGATGTACGACTCGGTCAGGGAGAAACCCTCACCGACCGAGGTGGGCTGGTTGTTCGTGGTGGCCGTACGCCCGTCGACGCTGCCCGAGTCGTACGACAACGTCAGCGAGGGCGACGGCCCTGCCGCCGCAGGCGGCGTCGAGAGACCGTACGTCCAGGTGAACGCGCCCGAACTACCTCCACCCGCCCAAGAGGACGACGAGGCCAGCGGCGTCGCGCTGTAATCGCCCGTGCCCTTCGGCGACTGGCCTCCGCCACCTGCGGTGAGGGCGAGGACCGTGGCTCCCGGAGAGGAAGCAGCGCCGAGTTGCGGTACCGGACCACCGGGCGCCGCCGTGAGGGTGACGTCGGCCGAGACGGTCTGCTCACCGGCGTCGTTGCGCGAGCCGAGCGGGGTCTGCGTGCGGCACTCGGTCTTGGCCGGTGTCGTCAGGGCGCATGCGGGAAGCTGGACGAGCTGGAGGCGGCCTGACCAGCCGCCTCCGATCGCGGAGGCAAAACTGCCGTAATCGACACCGATTCGGGCCTTGCCCGCCGTGTCGGCTGCCGCTGTCAGCACGACGCCCGTGATACCGAGCCTGTCGGCCGCCGACTGATCAAGGACCGTGACGGTCGCCTCGGTTCCCGCGTCGGCTCCGGTCTTGCCGCTCGTGGGAGCAACAGTGACCGGAAGACCGCCCGGGGCTGCATCGGCATCGCCGGCGGTGAGCTTCAGGCTGGCGGCGCTGGCCTTCGGCCATCCGCCACCATGCTGCCGCTCGGAACGGGCTCGCAGCGCTTGGGCGGTGTTGTCGCGCAGATCCTTGGCAACCTGCTCGCGAGCCTTCTTCGCCCCTTGCCCGCTGACGGTCCTGACCTTGCTGACCCGCTGCTCGGGCAGGTCGGGGCGACCGAGTCCGCCCGGCTTTGCGTCCGCTGCCACGACCGGTGTGAGACCGATCGGAACGGACAGTGCCAGGGCCAGTGGCAGGACTACGAGCGCCCGGCGACGCTTGCGGCCTGCTCTGCCCCTCCGTGTGCGTGAACTACCTATGCCGAATGCCACAGATACCCTTTCCCACCCTTTGACTGACTGTGAAGTGGGCGTCGTGCGCCCGGGACATGGGTCGGGCCGGGCACGCACGCGCTCGCGTTGCCGCCCGGCCCGACGAAGCGGTCCGGTCAGGAACCGATCTGAGCGTCGATCTGGCTCTCGTTGTTCATGGCACCGACCCAGATCCGCACGTCGGTGACCTTGGCCGGCAAGAAGTGCTTCCACGTCCCGCCGGTCATGGCCTTGCCGACAGAGAGCCCGCCGGTGCCGGCCTCGGCGGTGTACGCCTTCCAGCCGCCGTTCTGCAAGCTGCCGACGCGCAGGGAGATCTCACCGCTCTGGGCGTCGAAGATGCCCGTCAGCCGGACGGTCGCGCCCATGACGGCCTCGAATTCCGACTGCACCGCCTCGAACGACCCGTCAGCCTTGAGCCGGCCGAAGAACCAGAAGCCGACAGGGTAGGTCTCCTCCTGCATCGTCTCCTCGTTCCAGTCCGACTTGGTGCCGGTCTTCTGGAACCACAGGCCCCAAGCGGAACCGTCAGCCGTGCGCTGGCCGACCACCTGACCGACGTAGCCGTTGGCCTTCGTGAGCGCCTTGCTGCTGTCCAGGGCGACCTGAGTCGACACCGTGAACGAACCCGTGTCGTCAATGACCGGGGCCGCAACCGTCATTGCATCGTCCACGCCGTCGAGCACGATCTCCTCGCCGACGTGCGCCGCGCCACCCTCCAACTGCATGGCGCGGCCGTACTCCGAGACGGAGTCGCCGACGATGGTGCCGTTGCAGTTGGCCGCCGTCCAGCTGCCGACGAGTTCCACTCCGTTCATGCCGCCGGGCATCGTCAGCCGGGCCTCGTCCGCGATCTCCGCGTCGTTGAGCGCGCGCTGCCAGGCCGCTGTCTCGTCGATCGAGCCCTTCCAGTAGTCGTAGTACCCGCTGTGCCACCAGACCCGGCCGATCTGGAACTTCCCCGTGGCCGTCCATGACTGGGCGACGGTGTCGGTGCCCTGGAGTTCACCGTTGACGTAGAGTTTGATCACCTTGGCGTCGTTGTCGTAGACGGCAGCCAGATGTGTCCACGCACCGAGCACCGCAGGACGCTTGGACTGGACAATCTGGTAGCTGATGTCACCGTCCGCCGCATCCTTCGGCGAGGTGCGCAGCTCCCACTTCTTGGAGTCCGACCGGTAGCCGAGGTAGAAGGCACTGTAGTAGGCGGGCGTCATGGCGCCGTCCTGGCTCAGAGCCGTGCTCGTACGACTGCCGTCCTCCAAACGCACCCACGTAGAGACGGTGTAGGACGATCCCGTGCCCACAACGGGTCCGGTTGTCGCCGCGTAGCCGCTGGTGCCGCCGTACGTGAGGCCCTTGTCCGTGACGGGGGTCTCCAGCTGCGATCCCTTGTCATCGTGCGTGATCAGGCCGCGTCGACCTCGGCTGTCCCGGTCGACAAGGCCAGCCAGCGTCACGTTGGACGCGCCCCCAGTTGGGGCCTTGTCCAGAGCCGCACCATCGGGCTCATCGAAGCTCCAGCGGCCAACGGCCTCCGCACCGCTCGCCACCTTGAACTGGACCGCCTTCGTGGCGCCCGCGCGTCCCAAGGCGTCCTTCGCCCGGACCTCCAGGACATACGTTCCGGCGGCCGGAGGGTTGACGGTCGCATTCAGGGCGCCGGCACCGAGCGTGGTCCAGGTGGTGGCTGCGGGCAGCAAGCGGTACTCGTACTGCTTGTTGGTGTCACCAGGTGCGGGGCCGAAGGTGAAACCACCCGCCACACCCGGAGCACCGGCGCCCGCGCAGTCGTCGGACAGGCACTCGAGGTACGGGCCGTTGAACGCCACCGTGGGGGCCTTCGGAGCCGTCGGGTCGACCTTGAAGTAGCAGTGGGGGCTGTAGCCCGAGGACGATGCATGGGCACCGTTGTCGTAGTACACCTGCGTCAGCGACATGTACTTGTGCAGAGGCCCCTCGGCAAGGCTGGCGCCCCAGGAGTGGGTGACCTTGACGTTGTCGCCGACGAAGCCGCTGCCTCCCGGAACGGCGATGCCAGAGCCGGACCATGTGCCGTTCGTGGCCTGCGTCTCGATACGGAACCAAGCCTTCAGCTTCGCGCCCACCTCGCCGCCGGCTGCGGTCTGCGGCGTCGAATTCAGCGTGGGAGTCGGGTCGGAGACAATCGTCGGGTCCGCGGCATTGGTGCTGCAGACCGCGCCGGATCCACCCACGATGCCAACCCCGGTCGGCTTCGCCGGGATAGCCACGTAGTCAACCCGGAGCACAGCGTCGTTCTTGAACCGCTTCCAGGCCGAGGTGTCCGTCTCGTCGTTGGCACGCAGCTCCAGCGTGAGCCGGGAGAACTTGCCGGCCGCGAAGTCACGCACGGTCGGCGTGAGGTTCTCGTTCGGCTCTTCCGGGTTGTCATTGAACTCGATCGGCGCGTCAGGGGAATCGGGGTCGCAGAGCGAGCCCCGGCCAGCCGAGACCCACCTGTCGACCATCCAGTCCAGTTCCTTGGGGGCCCAGGTCGTGGTGGAGGAGATGTTCTCCGTACGGACCAGGTCAACCACTCGGGGCTCGCACTGGAAAGCCCATGGTTCGGTCACCGCGAAGGTCGCGTCGAGGACCTGCTTGCCCTTGAGCTGGTCGGGCGCGAACTCGAAGTAGAGGCGCTGCCTGTAGCCGGGACCGCAGTAGTAGCCGTTCCAGCTTCCGCACTTGCCGACACCCATGCCGCGATCGTCCGAGCCGTTGCCCCAACCGTACGACTCGTAGCCGTCGTCCCGCAGCAGCGTCCGCTCGGACTCGCCCCAAGTCACCGTCGGGTCGATGAAGATGGGGAACGCGGAAGTGTCGGTCGTGGTGAGCATGGCAGCGTCGGGCACAACGGACAGGGTGCCCTCGCCCAGCTTGACCTCCATGCGCTTGACCTCGTCGCCCTGACCAGGAGCCAGACCCTCGCCAGAGGGCGCCGTCTCGGATGTATCAGCCGGCGTAGGGTCGGCCGAGACGGCCGTGGCGGAGTTCCGCGTCGTCGAGGTCGCGGCGGAATTCAGCTCACCCGGCGTCTCAGCCGCCTCCGACTTGGCCGGGGTCTCGGTAGCCGAGCCCGCAGAGTTCCACATCCGCGCCGGCGGCGCACGGAAGATCGTCTTACCGGTCTCGTCCACTGCGCTGAGGTTGCCCGCAGCACCCGCACGGACGTCTAGGCCCTTGGCCTTGAGGCCAAAGGTGACTTCCTTCAACTTCGGTTCGGCAGCAGCCTGCGGAGTCTTGACCACCAGGACGTGCTGAAAGCTCTCGACGGTGGCCGTGACCCTCAGGTCGACATCCGGAAACACGTCACGATAGACCGCGCTGGTTCCGTCGACGACCGGCGTCGGCAAGGCGCCCGGCCATCCGAGTTCCAGAGAGCGGCCTTGCTCCTCGAGGGAGACGAGCGGCTGCGAAGAACCGCCGCCCGAGAACGTCATAGCCGCCGAGGCCCCCTTGGGGCCGATCGTGCCGTCCGCTCTGCGGACGAGGGTCGCGTCCGGCGCCTGCCAACCGCCTCCGGGCTTGGCAACCCGCACCGGAACGGTGGACTGCTCCAACGTGAAGGTCTGGCCATCAGGATTGGCGAACACAGTGGTCCGCTCCGACCGTTCACCCTCGACCTCGACGCGCTGGCCAGAGTCAGCGGCCTCTTCGAGCGCTCGGTGCGCCTCGTCCAGCACGGGCGAGTCCACGGCCGGAATGGCCGCATGAACCGATGGGAGCGGACCCACGAAACCGACGGCCGTAGTAGCGCAAAGCGCGACCACGACTTTTCGGGCACGCCAAGGCACCCACTGTCTCTTCACAATCCCCACCCCTGTATTGCACACAGATCACAGTAGGTGGATCACCCAACGGCATACCTCAACACCACGTCAAGAAGGTTCACGACCTCGGCGGGACGCGACACCGATGCGCAACTGCGGACATACGACCCCACTTCCCAGCAGGCTCTTCGCGACGCCCTCGAAGAATGATGGTCGCAGTGAGTAGCCAGACCGCGTAGGACAGGAAGGGTGGCGCCCAACCGGCATTGCGCAACTGGTAAGTGATAGCTGCGAGTCAGATCTCCGCGACCCATGAGCACCTCGGTTTCCGGAACCCAAACCTCCGCAAACGCTGCGCAGCGCGACATCGCGAAGGCGATAGAGAAGGTGATGGAGGTCACGTCCGCGCGCTCGATCAGTGACAACCACGCGGACGCCCGCGGCCTACGACTCGGGGCGGCAGCCCAGCGAGACCACCGCACCAGGCGCCCGGCGACACTGGCAATGAGGCATCGGGTCCTGCCGGCTCCGGATCTCGCCGGAGAGCGTGCTCACGCTTCATTCCGATTCCGCCGGGCACCCCCGACGGCGGGAGCCGTCCGTGCGGTGCCGGAACGGGGATTCCCATGAAACCCATGGTGCAGGCCAAGAAGCTGGATATCCCTCCCCGGCAGTGAAGGGAAAGTCTCCAGCCTCGGACGAGTTGACCGCCATCGCCAAGGCGATCGGACCTCGCCTGTCTCTGGCGAAATGGCGCATGCCGGGTTGCGAAACCGGTAAGGGAATCTTTCAGAATCTTCCCGGAGGACACGCGCGACGGCACTATGCGAATGGGACGGCAGGTGATTCGCCACACGGTACGCCCCCGGCGAGTACATCGCGAAATACGCCCCGTTGTCATCGACACGGCTAGGGGGCCGCACATGCTCACACCAGGCCGAGCGCCCGCAGTGCGCGGTGCTGACTTGGTGCTGACTTGACCGGCCAGAAGAGGTAGCAGACACCGCCCGTACCGCTTCTGACCTTGCCGTTCGCGTCGTACCGCTTTGTCCTCAACCAGATGTTCTCCCACTCCCGCCGCGCGTACACCCGGCGGACCGCCTCGTTGCTGGGGGAGGCGGGGTCGTTGGCGATCACGTCGCCGGTCCCCGTGAAGCCGATCACGGTCATCAGGTGGCCGGAGGTGCCGTAGCCGGCGCCGGTCAGTTCCTCCTTGCGGAAGGACTGGGACGTTATGGCCGGGATGCCCGCCCGGATCAGGGTCTCCAGGTCCGTGAGCGAGCGCAGCCGGGTCACCACCGCGTTCATGGCGGGGTAGGTGGCGGCGTACGCGGCGTTGAAGGGCCAGTTGCCGCAGCCCTCGTACTGGTGGTCGTAGGTGAAGCGGGCCGCGTGGCAGACCTGGGGGTCGGCGAAGTCCGGGTTCACCCAGGCGAGGTCCTCGGGGCGGGGCCGGCGGCCCCAGAACTCGACGATCATCTGCGAGGAGGTCGGGCTGCACCAGGCCTCGCCGCCGTTGTCGTACTCCGGGTACTGGCCGACGTGGGTGTTCTGCGAGTAGCGCGGCACCGCCAGTTCACGGGCGAGGCCGGGCGTCGAGGCGGGCACGGTGAAGCGGTCGGGGATGTCGGAGGCCATCGCGCCGAGCCGCCACACGGTGGGCGTGAGCCGGGTGCCGGGGGTCCGGTGGAGGGTCAGTCGCAGCTGGTACGAGGCCAGCCGGAGCCCGCTCGCGGGGTCGTCCACGGCGAAGGTGTCGGTCCAGATCGAGCTGCGGCCGTCGCTCTGGTCGTCGACCGAGGTCCGCCGGATGTCGCCGTCGCCGGACGCCCAGCGGCCCATCACGTACCAGGGGGTGGTGGTGGCGTCGGTGTACGTGCCGCGCAGCTCGATCTGGATCCAGGTACCGGGCGGGGTCGCCGCGTTCCAGGAGGCGATGACCTCGGTGGCCGGTACGGAGGAGGTGTGGACCGGGGAGGTCCAGGTCGCGTACTCCCAGGTGGACGTCGTACCGGTGTGCGGGTCGCGGTAGTCGGTGACCCCGGCCGGTCCGCCGATCACCAGGCCGGGGCGGGGGCCGAGGACGAGGCGGGTGGCGGCGTGGGCGCCCGACCACCAGTCGGTCCAGGAGACCCAGAAGCGGTTGTCGACGAGCGCGGGTTCCGGGGCCTGGCGGCGGCCGGTGCGGTCGGCCGCGACGGCGGCCGATGCGGTGGAGGCCACGGCCGTGCCCGCGACGGCGGCGAGGGCTGCGGCGAGGACGGTTCTACGCGGAGCGGAGTCGGCCATGAGCGGTGACGACCTCCAGTCGGGAGCGACGGACGACGGCGACGGACGGGCTGCGCGAGGGGTGGAAGCGTGGACCACTATCGCCGCTCCCGGAGCGCTTCGGCCAGCGATTCGGCACGCGTCGCCGGACCAATATTGGTCTCCACCAGTGGCAGCTCCGCGCCCCTGAACTGCGGCGCCGCCACGCGGAATCGATACGCTTGCCGCATGACCGACGGGACCGACCTCGCCCCCGACCGCGACCCCGACCTCGCTCTCCGCCGGGCCGCCGCCGCACTGCGCGCCCTGCCGCCGTCCTGCGGGCCGGTCCGGCTGATCGCGGTCGACGGTCACGCGGGCTCGGGCAAGTCCACCTTCGCCGCCCGGCTCGCCGGACTCCTGGACGCGCCCGTCCTCCACCTCGACGACCTCGCGAGCCACGAGGAGCTCTTCGCGTGGACCGGGCGGATGCGGGAGCAGGTGCTCCTGCCCCTCTCCCGGGGCGAGGTCGCGCCCTATCACCCGTACGACTGGAATCTGCGGGCCTTCGGCGCGCCCCGGGAGCTGCCCCCGGCTCCGGTCGTCCTGGTCGAGGGAGTCGGCGCGGGAAGGCGGGCGCTGCGCCCCTTCCTCGCGGCGCTGCTCTGGATGGAGCGGGACCCCGAGGAGTCCTGGGCGCGCGGCCGGCACAGGGACGGACCTGCGCAGTCGGCGTTCTGGGACGGATGGACGGTGGCGGAGACTCGCCATTTCTCCGAGGACCCTTCGCGGCCCTTCGCCGACACCCTGGTACAGGAGTGTCCAGGGGGCTACGAACTGCTCCCTGGGCCTCAAGTGACCGCAGGCCCGAACCAGTTCATCACGGAACGTGACAGCTCCCGCACACGGAAATGAGTAGCCGAAAGTCGACTTCCGCAAGTGCCTCAACTCCGCTTGACCCAAGGGGCGTACAGGTCTTACGTTCTCAATGTGCGGCTTTTCGGAGCCGCCGCGGACACGAAGCCCCCGGTTGTTCCCCCGTGATCGGGGGCTTCGTTCTGCCCCGATCATCCCTTTCTCCGAGCCGTCGACGACCTTGATGCTCACCCAGGGTCACGGCTACCGGATCATGCGCTTCTCCTTAGTAGCGCCCCCTCTGCGCAGGTACGATGCCCTTCGGTGGGGTCAATTCCCGTCCACGAGAAGGCGGTTCTGTACGGCTTCCGGCGGGCACCCGCCAGCCGGGACAGCAAACGGGGGCACGTTTTGTGGGGGACCCGATGGACATCGGCACGCAGGGCGGACCGGCCCCGGCCGAACTCGCCTGGCTGCGGGGAGTAGACGCCTACACGATGGGCGCCTATCCGCAGGCGGAGGAAGAGTTCCGGACGGCGGTACGGATCGACCCCGGCATGGCGGACGCCTGGCTCGGGCTGCACGCGCTGCGGGTGGACACCACCACCGCGCTCCTGCGCATGTACCGCAACCGCGACCGGTTCGGCGAGCAGCGCGCACGCCACCGGCGGACCCTGAACTCCTGGTACTGGCTGGGCTGGTGGGTGCAGCCCGTCCTGGAGAGCCCGCGCGATCTGCTCCTCGCGCACGCCTCGCACTGGCTCGACGGCCGCCATGTGCCCGAGCTGGACCGGGCGTTGGCGGGCCTTCCGCCGGTCGACACCGATCCGCAGGTCCGCTTCCTGCACGCCTGCCGGTCCTATCTGGTCAAGGACTGGGACCAGTTGGTCCGGCACACCGAGACCCTGGTGGACGATCCCCTCCTCGGCATCGAGGCCGGCCTCTTCGGCGGGATGGCCCGGGTCCGCCTGGAGATGTACGGCCAGGCGGAGCCGCTGCTCTCGTCGGCCCTGATGCGCTGTCGCAGCGAACAGCCGCAGCGCAAGGAGCTGCGCTACTGGCTGGCCAGGGCGCACGAGGGCACCGGTCGGAGCGCCGCCGCGCTCCCCCTCTACCGGGCGGTGCACCGGATCGACCCCGCCTTCATGGACACCGCCGCCCGGCTCGCGGCGATCACCGAGTACGACGGCTTCGAGGGCCCGGACGAGCCCGCGGGGCTCGCGACCGTCGCGCTCGGCGGGGTCGGCCAGGACACCGCCGCCGACGCGGCGCAGACCACCGACGTCGACGGCCCCTCCCCCGACGGGCTGCGGCTCGGTTCCGAGCCCCCGGCCCCCGCCCCGCCGGTCCCCGCGGGGCCGCCCGAGCCCCCCGACGTCGTACGCCAGAAGGCGTCCCTGCCCGCCCAGCCGGCCCCGCCGCGCTTCCCCGCGAGCCCCACCGACCCCGCCCTGCTGGCCGAGGCACTCGCCGAGCTGGAGCGCATGGTCGGGATGGAGCCGGTGAAACGGCAGGTCAAAGCGTTGTCGGCGCAGCTGGAGATGGCCCGGTTGCGCGCCGGGCAGGGCCTGCCCGTCCAGCCGCCGAAACGTCACTTTGTCTTCTCCGGCCCCTCGGGCACCGGGAAGACCACCGTCGCCCGCATCCTCGGCCGGGTCTTCTACGCGCTCGGGCTGCTCGGCGGAGACCACCTGGTCGAGGCCCAACGGGCCGACCTCGTGGGCGAGTTCCTGGGCCAGACCGCCGTCAAGGCGAACGAGCTGATCGACTCGGCCATCGGCGGGGTCCTCTTCGTGGACGAGGCCTACTCGCTCTCCAACACCGGCTACAGCAAGGGCGACGCCTACGGCGACGAGGCGCTCCAGGTCCTCCTCAAGCGCGCCGAGGACAACCGCGACCACCTGGTGGTGATCCTGGCGGGCTACCCCGAGGGCATGGACCGGCTGCTCGCCACCAACCCCGGGCTCTCCTCCCGCTTCACGACCCGGGTCGACTTCCCCTCGTACCGTCCGCTCGAACTCACCGCCATCGGCGAGGTCCTCGCGGCGGCGAACGGGGACGGCTGGGACGAGGAGGCGCTGGACGAGCTGCGCTCGATCAGCGGGCACGTCGTCGACCAGGGCTGGATCGACGAGCTGGGCAACGGCCGCTTCCTGCGCACGCTGTACGAGAAGTCCTGCGCGTACCGCGACCTCCGGCTCTCGGGGTACCCGGGCACGCCGACCCGCGACGACCTCGCGACGCTGCGCCTCGCCGACCTGATGCAGGCGTACGGAGAGGTCCTCTCGGGGCGCCGGGGACCGCAGGACCCTTCGGTGTGACCCGGTGCCGGTCCCGAGGAGGGACCGGCGCCGGAAGGCCGCCTCAGGCCGTCAGCACCTGCTCCGCCGCCGGCGCACGGTGCGCGGGGTCGCGGACCGCACGGTGCGCGGGGTCACGGACCTCGCCCACCAGCATCTCCAGGACGTCCTCCAGGGCGACCAGGCCGAGGACCCGGCCCGACCCGTCCGACACCTGGGCGAGATGGGTCGCCGCGCGCCGCATCACGGTGAGCGCGTCGTCGAGCGGCAGCTCGGCCCTGACCGTCGCCATGGGCCGCCAGATGTGCTGCGGCACCGCCCGTTCCCGCTCCTCCAGGTCCAGGACGTCCTTGACGTGCACGAACCCCATGAACGTCCCGCGCCCCTCGGCGCACACCGGGAAGCGCGAGTAGCCCGTGCGGACCGTCAGCTCCTCGATCTCCCGGGGCGTGACCGCCGGCGTGACCGTCACAAGCCCCGAAGGGGCGATGAGGACGTCCGTGACCGGGCGGCTGCCCAGCTCCAGCGCGTCCCCCAGACGCTCCTGCTCGACCGGGTCGAGCAGGCCCGCCTGGCCCGCGTCCGCGACGAGCCGGCCGAGCTGGGCGCTGGTGAAGACCGCCTCCACCTCGTCCTTGGGCTCGACGTGGAAGGCCCGCAGCACCAGACCGGCGCACGCGCCGAGCGCCCGGGTGACCGGCCGGCAGAGCCGGGCGAAGCCGACCAGGGCGGGGCCGAGCCAGAGCGCGGTCCGCTCCGGCGCGGCCATCGCTAGGTTCTTCGGCACCATCTCGCCGATGACGAGGTGGAGGAAGACGACCGCCGCGAGCGCGAGGACGTAGCCCAGCGGATGGATGAGCCCGGCCGGCACGCCGACGGCGTGGAAGACCGGTTCGAGGAGGTGCGCCACGGTCGGCTCGGCGACCGCTCCCAGGGTGAGGGAGCAGATCGTGATGCCGAACTGGGCGGCCGCCATCATCCGGGGCAGGTTCTCCAGGCCGTACAGCACCTGGCGGGCCCGCTTGCCGCCGAGCGGCTCGATCTGGCTGCGGCGTACGGAGACGAGGGCGAACTCGGCGCCGACGAAGAAGCCGTTGGCCACCACCAGGAGGGCGGCGAAGAGCAGTTGGAGCAGGCTCATCGGACCGCCTCCGCCGCCGCGGGCAGTTCGGCCGTCCGGACGATCCGCACCCGCTCGGCGCGGTAGCGGTCGACCTGGCGCACCAGGAGCCGCCAGCCGGGGAGTTCGGCCCGGTCGCCGGGGGCCGGGATGCGGCCGAGGAGATCGGCGACGAGTCCGGCGACCGTCTCGTACGGCCCGTCGGGCACGTCGAGGCCTATCCGGTGCAGGGTGTGCACCCGGCAGGAGCCGTCGGCCTCCCAGGCGGGGTGACCGTCCTCGGCGGCCACGGCGGCCAGTTCGGGCCGCTCGTCGGCGGCGGTGTCGTGCTCGTCACGGACCTCGCCGACGAGCTCCTCCACGATGTCCTCCAGGGTGACGACCCCGGCGGTGCCGCCGTACTCGTCGACGACCACGGCGATCGGCTGCTCGCGCCGCAGCCGCTCCAGGAGCGCCTGCGCGGGCAGGGTCTCCGGGACGAGCAGCGGCGGTACGGCGATCCGGCCGACCGTGGTGCGGTGGCGCTCCTCGGGCCGTACGGCGAGGGCGTCCTTGAGGTGGACCATGCCGACGATCTCGTCGATCCGCTCGCGGTAGACGGGGAACCGTGAAAGGCCCGTCGCCCGGGTGAGGTTGAGGACGTCGGCCGCGGTCGCGTCCGACTGGAGGGCGCTCATCCGCACCCGCGGGGTCATCGCCTCCTTGGCGGTGAGTCCGCCGAGCGTGAGGGTTCGTACGAAGAGATCGGCGGTGTCCTGTTCCAGCGCGCCCGCCCGGGCCGAGTGCCGGGCGAGGGCGACCAGCTCGCCGGGGGTGCGGACGGAGTCGAGTTCGTCGGTGGGCTCGACGCCGAACAGCCGGACGAGCCGGTTGGCGACCCGGTTGAGCAGGGCGATGACCGGGCGGAAGAGGGACGAGAAGAGGTGCTGCGGCCCGGCGACGAAGCGGGCCACCTGGAGCGGCCGTGAGACCGCCCAGTTCTTCGGGACGAGCTCGCCGACCACCATCTGGACGGCGGCGGCGAGGAACATCCCGATCGCGACCGCGATCACGGAGACCGCGCCGTCGGGCAGACCGGTGGCGGTGAGGGGCCCGTCGAGGAGCTGGGCGAGCGCGGGCTCGGCGAGCATGCCGATGACGAGGGAGGTGATCGTGATGCCGAGCTGGGTGCCGGAGAGCTGGAAGGACAGCTCGCCGAGCGACTCGACGACGGTGCGGGCGCGCCGGTCGCCGGCGGCCGCGGCCCGCTCGGCCTCGGGGCGTTCCACGGTGACGAGGCCGAACTCGGCCGCCACGAAGAAGCCGTTGGCGAGGATCAGGAGGAAGGCTGCGGCGAGCAGCAGTAGGGGGACGATCATGCCGCCGCCTCCGTGGAGGGGGCGGCGCAGGTACTACCGGACGATCCGTCCATTGCTGGAGGGAGTCACTCCTTGGGTCGCAGGGTGGCCCCGCGGGCCGCCGCGCGGCGGCCGTGCACATGCGAGGCGGTGGTGCCGCTGGGCACCACCGCCTCCAGAGTAGTCACGCGAACCCCGCCGGGGGCAGGGGGTCGGCCCCGTATGGGGGACGGCTCACCCGGGCGACTCAACCCGCGCCGGCTCCCGGTGAGGGCGACTCAGCCCGCGTCCGGCCCGGTGCCGCGGCTGTCGGCCAGGGCCCGCAGGGCGCGGGCGTCCCGGATGGCCTGCTCCTTGGCGATGCCGGGCTGGATGCCGAGCGCGGGCATGCTCGTGCCGTCGCTGAGGTCCAGGAAGACCCAGGGGTCGCCGGGGCGGAGGTTGACCTGGAGGATCTCCGCCCAGGCGAGCCGGCGGGTCCGGGTGATGTTGACGACCGTGACCCCGCTGTCGTCGGCGACGACCTTGGGGCGGCTCAGCATCACGAGGACGGCGAGGAAGAGCGCGCCGATGAAGATGAAGCTGATCCGCTCCCCCGGGCTGAGCCGCTCCAGCATCAGCGTGACGGCCGTGATGACGGCGAACATGACCGTCCCGATCGTCAGCAGGACCGCGCGGGTGCGGCCCGGCCGGAAGGTGACCGGGAGGGCCGGGAGGGTGGGCGTCGGGGCGTCGGACATCGCTGTTCCTCGGTACGTACGGGGGTGCCGGGCGGTCAGAGACGGCAGGCGTGGATGGCCGTCGTCAGGATCGCGCGGGCGCCCAGCTCGTACAGGTCGTCCATGATCCGCTGCGAGTCCTTGGCGGGGACCATGGCACGGACGGCGACCCAGCCCTCGTTGTGCAGGGGCGAGACGGTCGGCGACTCCAGGCCCGGGGTGAGGGCGACGGCCTGCTCCAGGTGCTCGGCGCGGCAGTCGTAGTCCATCATCACGTAGGTCCGGGCCACCAGGACGCCCTGGAGGCGGCGCAGGAAGGTCTGGACGCGGGCGTCCTCGGTGCCGGCGCCCGCCTGCCGGATGACGACGGCCTCGGAGGTGAGGATCGGGTCGCCGATGACCTCCAGACCCGCGTTGCGCAGGCTGGTGCCGGTCTCGACGACGTCCGCGATGATCTGGGCGACCCCGAGCTTGATGGCGGTCTCGACGGCGCCGTCGAGGTGGACGACGGAGGCGTCGATGCCCTGGTCGGCGAGGTGCTTGGCGACGATGCCCTCGTAGGAGGTGGCGATCGTCATGCCGTGGAAGTCCTCGGGGCCCTTCGCGGTGCCCGGGCGGGTGGCGTAGCGGAAGGTCGAGCGGCCGAAGTTCAGCGGGAGGATCTCCTCCGCGTTGGCTCCGGAGTCCAGCAGCAGGTCACGGCCGGTGATGCCGATGTCCAGCTTGCCGGAGGCCACGTAGATGGCGATGTCCTTCGGGCGCAGGTAGAAGAACTCGACCTCGTTCTCGGGGTCGATGACCACGAGCTCCTTGGACTCCTTGCGCTGGCGGTAGCCGGCCTCATGGAGCATCGCCGACGCAGGTCCGGACAGTGAACCCTTGTTGGGGACGGCGATGCGCAGCATGGGGAGAGCTTCCTTTGCCTGGGAGTTTTCGGGGAGGGTGTTCGGTGCGCTCAGAAGGGCGGGTCAGAGATGGGCGTAGACGTCGTCGAGCGAGATCCCGCGGGCGACCATCATCACCTGGACGTGGTACAGCAGCTGCGAGATCTCCTCGGCGGCGGCTTCCTTGCCCTCGTACTCGGCGGCCATCCAGACCTCGGCGGCCTCCTCGACGACCTTCTTGCCGATGGCATGGACGCCCTTGTCCACCAGTTCCGCGGTGCGGGAGGTGGCCGGGTCGCCGTTCTCGGCCTTGAGCTTGAGCTCGGCGAAGAGCTCTTCGAAGGTTTTGTTCGCCATGATGGTCCTAAGAGTACGGGGTGCCTGCGTGCTACTCAGCGCCAGGGTTCGCTGACCGTGCGCAGCGTGGTCGCGGTGGCGACGGCGGCGGTGACGGCCTCGTGGCCCTTGTCCTCGCGGGAGCCCTCGAGGCCGGCCCGGTCGAGGGCCTGCTCCTCGTTGTCCACGGTCAGGACACCGAATCCGACGGGTACGCCGGTGTCGATCGAGACCTGGGTGAGGCCGTGGGTGACGCCCTGGCACACGTACTCGAAGTGCGGCGTTCCGCCGCGGATGACGACGCCGAGCGCCACGATGGCATCGTAACCGCGCCCGGCGAGCACCTTCGCCACCACCGGGAGCTCGAAGCTGCCGGGGACGCGGAGCAGGGTCGGCTCGTCGATGCCCAGCTCGTGCAGGGCGCGCAGCGCGCCGTCGACGAGGCCGTCCATGATCTTCTCGTGCCACTGGGCCGCGATGACGGCCACTCGCAGGTCGCCGCAGTTCTTCACGCTGAGGACGGGTGCGCCCTTGCCGCTCATGTCTCTCCCTGTTCCGTACCGAGGTGTTGCGTACTGATCGCTTGACTACTGGTTTCCGCAGGTGGACGCCGTGGACGCGTCCAGCCAGGGCAGGTCGTGGCCCATTCGGTCGCGCTTGGTGCGCAGGTAGCGGAGGTTGTGCTCGCCCGCCTGGACCGGCATGGCCTCGCGGCCCTGGACCTTCAGGCCGTGCCGGGTGAGGGCGTCGATCTTGTCGGGGTTGTTGGTCATCAGGCGCAGGCTGCGGACGCCGAGGTCGCCGAGGATCTGGGCGCCGGCCGCGTAGTCGCGGGCGTCGGCGGGCAGACCGAGCTCCAGGTTGGCGTCGAGGGTGTCCCGGCCGCGCTCCTGGAGTTCGTACGCGCGCAGCTTGGACAGCAGGCCGATGCCGCGGCCCTCGTGGCCGCGGAGGTAGACCACGACACCGCGGCCCGCCTCGGTGATCCGGTCCATGGAGGCCTGGAGCTGGGGGCCGCAGTCGCAGCGCAGCGAGTGGAAGATGTCGCCGGTCAGGCACTCGGAGTGGACCCGGACCAGGACGTCCTCGCCGTCGCCGATCTCGCCGTGGACGAGGGCGACGTGCTCGACGCCGTCGACGGTGGAGCGGTAGCCGTACGCGGTGAAGTCGCCGTGGGCCGTGGGCAGCCGGACCTCGGCCTCGCGGCGGACGGTCGGCTCGGAGGAGCGGCGGTACGCGACGAGGTCCTCGATCGAAATGATCGTGAGGCCGTGCTTGCGGGCGAACGGGACGAGCTCGGGCAGCCGCAGCATGACGCCGTCCTCGCCGGCGATCTCCACGATGGCGCCGGCCGGGCGCAGGCCCGCGAGGCGGGCGAGGTCGACGGCGGCCTCGGTGTGGCCGTTGCGGGTCAGGACGCCGCCGGCCTTGGCGCGCAGCGGGAAGATGTGGCCGGGGCGGACGAAGTCGCTCGGCTCGTGCGCGCCGCTCGCCAGCATCCGCAGGGTGGTGGCGCGGTCGGCGGCGGAGATGCCGGTGGTGACGCCGTGGGCGGGCGCCGCGTCGACGGAGACGGTGAAGGCCGTCCGCATCGACTCGGTGTTGTGCTCGACCATCTGCGGGAGCTGGAGCCGCTCCAGTTCGTCGCTCTCCATGGGCGCGCAGATCAGGCCGCGGCACTCGCTCATCATGAAGGCGACGACCTCGGGGGTGGCCTTCTCGGCGGCGATGACGAGGTCGCCCTCGTTCTCGCGGTCCTCGTCGTCCACGACGACGACGGGGCGGCCGGCCGCGATGTCGCGGATGGCCTGCTCGACGGGGTCGAGAGCGAGGTCGGTGACGTCCCAGACGGGCAGCGCACTCATGCCGGGGCTCCTTCCAGGGAGGGCTTGGCGTCGGTACGCGTCCGGAGCCACCAGTCGCGCATGCCCCAGATGACGAGGGCGAAGTAGATGACGTAGACCAGGCCGGAGAAGGCGAGGCCGCTGTTGAAGGCCAGGGGGACGCCGACGAGGTCGACGAGGAGCCAGGCGAACCAGAACTCGACCAGGCCGCGGGCCTGGGCGACCATCGCGACGAGCGTGCCGACGAAGATGTACGCGTCGGCCCAGGGGCTCCAGGAGAGCGATGGGTAGAGCGTGAAGAGGCCGCCGACCGCGAGGGTGCCGAGGACGGCGCCGGCGATGAGGTAGCCGCGCTCCTTCCAGCTGGCGAAGCGGACGGCGATGGAGCCGTCCTGGGCCTGCTGCCTGCCGCGGTTCCACTGCCACCAGCCCCAGGCGGCGACGCCGATGACGAGGAGCTGCTTGCCGACGCCGCCGCTGAGGTGGGCGGAGGCGTAGGCGCCGACCAGGATCAGGCCGGAGAGCAGCTGGGCGGGCCAGGTGAGGATGGAGCGGCGCCAGCCGAGCGCGAGGGCGATCAGACCGATCGTGTTGCCGATCATGTCGGACCACATGATGTGCTGGTCGAGGACGGTGAACGCCTCGGAGTTGAGCCAGTTCACTTGACGTTCTCCTGGGCATTCGGGCCGAGCAGCCGCTCGACGTACTTGGCGATGACGTCCACTTCGAGGTTGACCGGGTCGCCGCTCTTCTTGATGCCGAGCGTGGTCAGCGCGAGCGTGGTGGGGATGAGGCTGATGGTGAACCAGTCCTCGGCGGCCTCGACGACGGTGAGGCTGACGCCGTCGACCGTGATCGAGCCCTTCTCGACGACGTACCGGGAGAGGTGGGCGGGCAGCGCGACCCTGACGATCTCCCAGTTCTCGGACGGGGTCCGGTCGAGGATCGTGCCCGTGCCGTCGACGTGGCCCTGGACGATGTGGCCGCCGAGGCGCTCGCCGACCGCCATGGGGCGCTCCAGGTTGACCCGGGAGCCGACGTCGAGCGCGCCGAGGGAGGACCGCTTCAGCGTCTCGGCCATCACGTCGGCGGTGAACTCGCCGTCGCCGTGCTCGACGACCGTGAGACAGACACCGTTGACGGCGATGGAGTCGCCGTGTTTGGCGCCTTCCGTGACCAGGGGGCCGCGCAGGCGGAAGCGCGAGGCGTCGGCCAGCTTCTCGACGGCGGTGACCTCGCCCAGTTCTTCGACGATTCCGGTGAACACGGTCAGGCTCCCTTGAGGGTCGCGGTGATACGCAGATCGGGTCCGATGCGCACGGTCTCGGTGATGTCGAGCCGCAACGCTTCGGTGATGGTGGTGATTCCGGCGTCGGCGAGGGCGTTGGGGCCCGCGCCGAGGAGGACCGGGGCGAGGTAGCCGACGACCTGGTCGACGGCGCCCGCGCGGACGAAGGCGCCGGCCAGGGTCGGCCCGCCTTCGAGGAGGACGGAGCGGACGCCCTGCTGGTGGAGCATGGCGAGGAGTTCGGGGATGTCGAGGCCGCCGCCCGGGGCGCGGCTCAGCCGCCACGTCTCGGGAAAGTGGACGGTCTCCTCCACGAGCATGTCCTCGGCGACGGCGATCACGGTGCGTGCCGCGTCGTCCAGGACCCGGGCGCCGGGCTTGACCGCGCTCGCCTCGGTGTCGACGACCACGCGAAGCGGCTGGACGGCGCCTTCGACGCCGCGTACGGCCAGGTGGGGGTCGTCGGCGCGGGCGGTGCCGGAGCCGACGACGACGGCGTCGGCCTCGGCGCGCAGCCGGTGGACGTCGGCGCGGGACTCGGCGGAGGTGAGCCAGCGGGAGGTCCCGTCGGCGGCGGCGCTCCGGCCGTCGAGGGTGGCGGCGTACTTCCAGCGGACGAAGGGGCGGCCGAGGCGTACGGAGGTGAGCCAGGCGATGTTGCCGGCCTCGGCCTCGTCCGCGAGCAGGCCGCCGACGACCTCGATCCCGGCGGCGCGCAGGGTGTCCGCACCGCCCGTGGCCTGCGGGTTCGGGTCGCCGACCGCGTAGACGACACGGCGGACGCCGGCCTCGATCAGCGCCTGGGCGCAGGGGCCGGTGCGACCCGTGTGGTTGCAGGGTTCGAGGGTGACGTAGGCGGTGGCGCCGCGGGCGTGGTCGCCGGCGGCGCGCAGGGCGTGGATCTCGGCGTGCGGGCCGCCGGCCCGCTGGTGGTAGCCCTCGCCGACCGGCTGTCCGGAGGCGTCGAGGAGGACGCAGCCGACGACCGGGTTGGGGCTCGTGGAGCCGAGGCCGCGGGCGGCGAGCGCGACGGCGCGTCGCATGGCGGTGATGTCGGCGTGGTCCGCCACCGGGTCCTCCTGCCTCTTCGGGCACGGACTCCGGGGCCTGTCGATGACGACAGAGAGCGGGTACGACGGCTCACACAGGGGTGCCGAGGCCGGACACACCGGTCGCCGACAAGGGCGACCAGCGGCGATACGGCCGACAGCGCCCCCGAAGAAGGGTCGCCCGCCGCGCACTGCCTCCCATCCGGACTTTCACCGTCGGTCCAGGAGTTTCACCTGGTCAACCGGCCGCTGGCTGCGGACGGGTCGCGGACTATACCGCCGGTTCGGAATTACACCGACCCCGGAGTGCGCTGCTGCTGATACAGGGCCAGTGTGCCACGGTCGGTCGTCTGCCATGCGGGCGATGCCCTGTGGGCTGGCTCACAGGGCATCTTCCTTCCCTTCTTTGGTCCAGACCTATTGACGCACTGGTCTAGTCCTCTTAATCTCCGTGTCACCTCCGAGGTACGGCCCGCCGGTGTGCGCACTCCACGGGCCCAACACGACCCACCCGTTTGTTCGTTGTGTCTGCCGACCTCCCCTGGAGGAACCGATCGTGTTGTCCCCCACGAAGACGAGGGTCTCGCTGCTCGCGTCCGGCGCGGCCGTCGCCGGCCTGCTGATCAGCTCCCTCGCCGGCGGTGTCTCGTACGCCGCCGACAACGAGAGCTGTCGCCCGGACGGGCTGTACAAGACCCCCGGTGTAGACGTCCCGTACTGCTCGGTCTACGACACCGAGGGCCGCGAGAAGATGGGCGCGGACCACCAGCGCCGCGTCATCGGTTACTTCACCGGCTGGCGCACCGGCAAGAACGGCGAGCCCGCCTACCTCGCCAACAACATCCCGTGGGACAAGATCACCCACATCAACTACGCCTTCGGACACGTCGGTTCCGACAACAAGCTGTCCGTCGGCGCGGACGGGCCGAACAACGCGGCCACCGGGATGACCTGGCCCGGCGTCGCCGGCGCGGAGATGGACCCGGGCTTCTCCTACAAGGGCCACTTCAACCTGCTGAACAAGTTCAAGAAGCAGCACCCGGACGTCAAGACGCTGATCTCGGTCGGCGGCTGGGCGGAGACCGGCGGCTACTTCGACGACAACGGCACCCGGGTGAACTCCGGCGGCTTCTACTCGATGGCCACCAACGCCGACGGTTCGGTCAACCAGGCCGGGATCGACACGTTCGCGGACTCGGCCGTCGCCTTCATCAAGAAGTACGGCTTCAACGGCGTCGACATCGACTACGAGTACCCGACGACGATGAAGGACGCGGGCAACCCGCTCGACTGGCAGCTCGCCAACGCCCGCCGCGCGGGCCTGGTCAAGGGCTACGACGCCCTGATGAAGTCGCTGCGCGAGAAGCTCGACCGGGCCGGCGCCGCCGACGGCAAGCACTACCTGCTGACCGTCGCCGCGCCCTCCTCCGGCTACCTGCTGCGCGGCATGGAGACCTTCCAGATGCAGAAGTATCTGGACTACGTCAACATCATGTCCTACGACCTGCACGGCGCCTGGAACGAGTACGTCGGCCCCAACGCCTCGCTCTTCGACGACGGCAAGGACGGCGAACTGGCCGCCGCGGGCGTCTACGGCAGCCAGCAGTACGGCGGTGTCGGCTACCTCAACACCGACTGGGCGTACCACTACTTCCGCGGCTCGATGCCGGCCGGCCGGATCAACATCGGCCTGCCGTACTACACCCGCGGCCACAAGAACGTGCAGGGCGGCACCGACGGCCTGTGGGGCAAGGCCACCGCGACCACCTGCCCGGCGGGCGCGGGTCTGACCAAGTGCGGTGACGGCGCCGTCGGCATCGACAACCTGTGGCACGACAAGGACACCAACGGCGCCGAGTCGCCGGCCGGTTCCAACCCGATGTGGCACGCCAAGAACCTGGAGAAGGGGATCGTCGGCGACTACGTCACGCAGTACGGCTTCCCCGCGAACACCACGCTGACCGGCACCTACGCCCGCAAGTACGACTCGACGCTGGTCGCGCCGTGGCTGTGGAACGCGCAGAAGAAGGTCTTCCTCTCCACCGAGGACGAGCAGTCGGTGGCCGCCAAGGCCGACTACGTGGTCGACAAGGGCATCGGCGGCACGATGGTCTGGGAGATGGCCGGCGACTACGACTGGAACGCCGGCAAGGGCCAGTACGAGATGGGTGACACGCTCACCTCGCTCATGTACGACAAGTTCAAGGCGGCCGCCCCGTACGGCGCGAAGAAGTCCAACGCCACGCTGCCGACCCAGGCCGTGAACGTGGGCGTGGAGTTCACCGAGTTCAAGCTGGGCGACTCCAACTACCCGATCACGCCCAAGCTGAAGATCACCAACAACACGGCCACCACCCTGCCGGGCGGCACGGAGTTCCAGTTCGACTACGCGACCGCGGCCCCGGCCAACGCCTCCGACCAGTCCGGCTTCGGTACGAAGGTGATCAGCAGCGACCACACCGGCACCAACGTGGGCGGTCTGAAGGGCGACTTCCACCGGGTCTCGCTGAAGCTCCCGGCCTGGCAGACGCTGGCCCCCGGCGCCTCGGTGGACCTGGCGTTCAACTACTACCTGCCGGTGTCCACGCCGTCGAACTGGACGGTCAGCATCAGCGGTACGACGTACGCGCTCGCCGGTGACCTTGCGCGCGGGGTGACCGTGGTGGAGCCGGGGACGACCACCCCGCCCACGACGCCGCCGACCACGCCGCCCACCACCCCGCCGACGACTCCCCCGACCACGCCTCCGACGACCCCGCCGGGTGGCACGTGCACCGCTCCGGCGTATGTGGCCGGCACGGTCTACAACGGCGGCACCGAGGTCTCCCACAAGGGCCGCAAGTGGAAGGCCCAGTGGTGGACGCAGAACGAGGAGCCGGGCACGACCGGCGAATGGGGCGTCTGGAAGGACCTCGGCGCCTGCTGATGCCCTGACCTCCTCCCCGTAAGCGCCCGGCGGCGGTTCTCACGGCCCTTGCCGCCGCCGGGTCCTCCCCCTCTTCGCCGCGGTCCGCAGCACGTGCGGGCCGCGGCGAAGGCGTTCACCCTGGAGACATGACCACGTTTCTGGTGACCGGAGGGACGGGGACGCTCGGCCACCCCGTCTGCGAACGACTGCGCGCGGCCGGCCACGAGGTGCGCGTCCTGAGCCGGCACGCGCCGCCGTACGCGGTCGACCTGCGCCAGGGCGGGCCGCTCCTGGATCGGGCGCTCCGGGGCGTGGACACGGTCGTCCACTGCGCGAACATCATGCGCGGCGACGACCAGGCCGTCCGCAATCTGCTCGATGCCGCGCGCCGGGCGGAGGTGCGGCACCTGGTCTACATCTCGATCGTCGGCGTGGACCGCGTACCGCTGCCGTACTACAAGGCCAAGTACGCGGCCGAGCGGCTGATCGAGCAGTCGGGCATCGACTGGACCATCCTGCGGACCACCCAGTACCACGATCTGATCCTGCGGCTCCTGGCCGGCCTGGCGAAGCCGCCGGTGATGCTGATCCCGAAGGACGTGCCGGACCAGCCGATGGAGGTCACGGAGGCCGCCGAGCGCCTCGCGGAGCTGGCCATGGGCGAGCCCGCGGGCCGGGCGGAGGACATGGGCGGCCCCGAGGTCCGTACGCTCGCCGAGCTGGCGGCCGCGTATCTGGCGGCGACCGGCAAGGAGCGCCGGGTCGTGGAGGTCCCGCTCGCGGGCAAGGCGTACCAGGGGCTGCGCGACGGCGGCCACCTCGCCCCGGAGCAGGCGGTGGGGCGGGTGACCTTCGAGGAGTTCCTGAAGAGCCGGTTCGGGGCGGAGGCGGGGACGGAGGCGGACTCGTCGCCCACGGACGACTCGAAGCCCACCGGCCCCTGAGGACCCTAAGGGTTCGGCTCCTGCGGGAAGAGCGCGTTCTGGGCCGCGTCGCGGGCCGCGAGCAGGGCGCCGCGCAGGACCGCCGTGTCGCCGAGGGCGGTGGCGCGGACCTCCGTACGGAGCGGGGAGAGCACGGCGAGTTCGGCCTCCACGCGGGCGGCGAGCGCCGGGCCTCCCAGGTGGCCGGTCCGGCCGCCGAGGACCACACAGCCCGGGTCCAGGACCGAGGCGACGGCCGCCGCGCCGACCGCGAGGCGGCGGGCGAGGGCGTCCAGGAACGGTCCGTGCCCGGAGCCGAGCGCGCCCGCCGGGTCGAGGCCGTGCTCCACGGCGAGGGCCTCCACCGCCGCCGCGCAGGCCAGCTCGTGGAAGCCGCCGTCGCAGCCGGTGGCCGAGGGCAGCCCGGAGGTGCCGGGCACCGGCAGGAAGCCGAGTTCGCCCGCGCCGCCCGAGGACCCTCGGCGCAGCCGGCCGTCGAGGACGACGGCGGCGCCGACGCCCTGACCGAGCCAGAGCAGGACGAAGGTGTCACGGTCGCGGGCGGCGCCGACCCGCTGCTCAGCTACGGCCGCGAGGTTGGTCTCGTTCTCGACGAGCACGGCCGCGGGCAGGCGTTCCTGAAGCGCGGCCATCAGCCGCCGGTGCCACTCGGGCAGCCCGGACGAGTCGCGCAGCTCCCCCGTCGCCGGGTCGATCAGTCCGGGCGCGCCGACAACGACGCTGTGCAGCTGCTCCGCGCCCGCCGATTTCGCGGTCCGCTCCAGGAGCGAGACGGCCTTCTCGACGGCGGGCCCGGTCCCGTCCTCGCCGCCTATCGGGGCCGAGGCCTCGGCGAGCGTGGTGCCGAGCAGGTCGGCGACGGTGAGGGCCACGGAGTCGGTGCGGACGTCGAGCGCGGCGAGGTGGGCGCGGTCGGCGGCGATCCCGTACAGCTTGGCGTTGGGGCCGCGCCGCTCCGCGCCGGACTCCCCCACGACCCGGACGAGTCCGGAGCCCTGGAGCCGCTCGACGAGGTCGGCGACGGTGGGCCGGGAGAGTCCGGTCAGGGTCTTGAGCTGAGTCGCCGTCAACGGGCCCTCGTCCTGGAGCAGTCGCAGGGCGAGCCGGTCGTTGATGGCTCGGGCGGTGCTCGGGGATGCGGCCATGCCGGGATCCTCTCAGACGCGGACGCGTGCTCTGCGCCTGCCCACTATTTATCAGGCAGGGTTCCTGATAGTTTACCGCCCACCAACCGAGGGAGGGCACATGGCGGGCGAGACCGTCTTCACCACCGAGCGACTGCGACGGGCGCGGTTCGCCGTCGCCGCCGTCTTCTGCGTCCACGGCGCGGTCACCGGCAGCTTCGCCACCCGGATCCCCTGGATCCAGGACCACGCGGGCGTCAGCGCGGGCCAGCTCGGCCTCGCCCTGGCCTTCCCCGCGATCGGCGCCTCGCTCGCGATGCCGCTGGCCGGCGCGATCAGCCACCGCTTCGGGGCCCGTACGGCGCTGCGCGGACTCCTGGCGCTCTGGACGATGGCCCTCATCCTGCCGTCCCTCGCCCCCAACATCTACGGGCTCTGCGCGGTGCTCTTCGTCTACGGCGCCACGGCCGGCATGTCCGACGTGGCGATGAACGCCCTCGGGGTCGAGACCGAGAACCGCCTGGGCAAGTCGATCATGTCGAGCCTGCACGGCATGTGGAGCGTGGGCGCGCTGATCGGCTCCGCCGCCGGCACCGTCGCCGCCCACCTGGGCGGGGACGCCCGGCTTCACCACCTGATCGCGGCGCTCGTCCTGACCGGGCTCGGCCTGTTCTTCTGCCAGGGCGTCCTCGATCTGCAGAGCGCCCCGGAGGAGGAGGCGCCGCCGCGCTTCTCGCTGCCGCCGAAGTCCGCGCTGATCATCGGCGCGATCGGGTTCTGCGCGGTGTTCGCCGAGGGCGCCAGCCTGGACTGGTCGGCGGTCTACCTGCGAGACGAGCTCGGCTCCTCGGCCGGTGTCGCGGCGGCCTCCACGACCGCCTTCGCGCTGACGATGGCCATCGCCCGGCTCGTCGGCGACCGGGTGGTGGACCGGTTCGGCGCCGTACGGACGGTACGGGTCGGCGGCGTCGCCGCGACCGCCGGCGGCCTGCTCGTGGTCCTCGCCCCGCACGCCGTCGTGGCGATGGCCGGTTTCGGACTCATCGGCCTCGGTGTCGCCGTCGTCGTACCGCTCGCGTTCGCGGCGGCCGGGCGGAGCGGCCCGAACCCCAGCCAGGCCATCGCGGGCGTGGCGACCATCACGTACACCTCGGGCCTCATCGCCCCCTCGGCCATCGGCGGCATCGCCGACGCGACCTCGCTGACGTTCTCCTTCGGCCTGGTCACCCTGCTGGCCTTCGGGCTGGTCCTCGGCGCCTCGGTGCTCCGCCCGGGGTCCCGGGCCACGACCGCTCCGGCGACAAGCGGAAGCCCGAGGGCCAGCTCAGGAAAGGTGTCGTGACCGGCTCCCCGACTTCCCGTCGGGACCCCGGTGACCTGCGGCGGACTACCATGTGTCTGATCTTTTTCGGCTGAGTCTCGCGCGGCGAACCGGCCGCCGTCACCGAAGAACTGGAGCGACCACATGAACCTCGGCGTGCGCTGGACCCTGCACGGCGACGGGCGAACACCCGCTCCGGGAGCCGTCGTCCGGCCCGACGAGCGGCTCTCCTGGCCCCGTACGGCCGGCCTCGGCGCGCAGCACGTGGTCGCCATGTTCGGCGCCTCCTTCGTGGCGCCCGTCCTGATGGGGCTCGACCCGAACCTCGCCATCATGATGTCCGGCGTCGCGACGGTGATCTTCCTGCTCGCGACGCGCGGCACGGTCCCAAGCTACCTGGGCTGCTCGCTCTCCTTCGTCGGTGTCGCCGCGGCCATCCGGGCCTCCGGCGGCACCAGCGCGACCGTCACCGGCGCGGTGTTCGTCGTCGGCGGCGTGCTGTTCCTGGCGGGTCTGGCGGTACGGAAGTTCGGCGCGCGGATCATCCACGCGGCGATGCCCCCGATCGTCACGGGCGCGGTCGTGATGCTGATCGGCTTCAACCTCGCCCCGGTCACCGCCGCCACCTACTGGCCGCAGGACCAGTGGACGGCGCTGCTCGTCATGCTCTTCACCGGCCTCGCCGTGGTCTGTCTGCGCGGTTTCTGGTCGCGGATCGCGATCTTCCTCGGCCTGATCTTCGGCTACGCCATCTCCTGGGTCTTCGACCTGGTCTTCGGCAAGATCCACTCGATGGGTCCCGGTGGTGAGGTCACCGACCACTGGCGGCTCGACCTCTCCGGTGTCTCCAAGGCCGACTGGATCGGCCTGCCGACCTTCCACGGTCCGAGCTTCGAGTGGTCGGCGATCCTCGTCGCGCTGCCGGTCGTCATCGCCCTGATCGCCGAGAACGCCGGGCACGTCAAGGCCGTCGGCGAGATGACCGGCGACCCGCTCGACGACAAGCTCGGCACCGCCATCGCGGCCGACGGCGCCGCCTCGATGCTCTCGACCGCCGTGGGCGGCCCGCCGAACACCACGTACTCCGAGAACATCGGCGTCATGGCGGCCACCCGCGTCTACTCCACCGCCGCCTACTGGGCCGCGGCCGGCTTCGCGCTGCTCTTCGGCCTCTGCCCCAAGTTCGGCGCGGTCGTGGCGGCGATCCCGGGCGGTGTGCTCGGCGGCATCACGGTGATCCTCTACGGCATGATCGGCCTGCTCGGCGCCCAGATCTGGATCAACGCCAAGGTGGACCTCCGTAACCCGCTCAACCTGGTGCCGGCCGCGGCGGGCATCATCATCGGCGTCGGCGGGGTCAAGCTCACCTTCACCGACACCTTCGAGCTCGGCGGCATCGCGCTCGGCACGATCGTCGTGATCACCGGCTACCACGTGCTGCGGGCCTTCGCCCCGGCGCACCTGAAGCAGCAGGAGCCGCTGCTCGACTCCGGCACCAGCTCCTACGAGGGCAAGGGCCCGGACTCGGAAGCAGGCACGGACACGGACACCAAGGACGACGAGCCCACCACCAAGTCGTAGGCATATTCGCCCGTTCTGGGGAAGCCGGGCCGGGGGAGTTCCCTCCCGGGCCCGGCTGCTGGGACGCTGCTGCCCATGGCGCAGACCACGCAGATCGGGCAGTTCACCGCCGTCGACCCGGTGGTGGAGCGGATGCGGTCCATCCGCTCGGCCTGGCATCCCGCCGACGGCGTCGGCGTCTTCAACCGGGTCTATCTGACCGTGACGGAGGAGATCGGCCGGGCCATCGACTCCGGTACGTTCGCCGACCGCCGGGCGGCCGCGACCCTGGACGTGCGCTTCGCCGAGCGCTATCTCGCGGTCGTCGACGCCGTCTCCACCGGCGCCCCCGCCCCGGCCTGCTGGCGCCCGCTCTTCCACTACCGGCGCCATCCCGGCGTACGGCCGCTGCAGTTCGCGCTGGCCGGGATCAACGCGCACATCGGCCACGACCTGGCGCTCGCCGTGGTCGACACCTGCCGGGCGCTCGACTGCGCTCCGCGCGACCTGGAGGACGAGTTCGACCGGGTCGGCGACATCCTCGTCCTGCTCGAGGAGCGCATCCGCGAGGAAGTGATGCCGGGCCCGGACCTCCTGGAGATCACGGACCCGCTGACGCATCTGCTCGGCTGCTGGAGCCTGGAACGGGCCCGCGACGGAGCCTGGCTCGCGGCCCGCTCGCTCTGGCAGCTGCGCGAACTGCCCGAGCTGGCCGAGGAGTTCACCGAACGCCTCGACCGGTCGGTGGGCCTGGTGGGGCGGATGCTGCTCACCCCACTGGGCCCGCGCGGCTGAGGGCACTCGGCCCTCAGCCGCACTGAGGACGGTCAGTCCTCGGGGAGCTCGACCGGGGCGATCTCGTCGTAGACGTCGCCCGGGCCCGGGTTGGTGGCGTCGGTCGCGCCGCCGAAGTGGTGCATGACGCCCCACACCGCGTTGAGCGCGGTCTGCACGGCGCCCTCGGCCCAGCCGGCCGTCCAGGAGATGTCGTCGCCCGCGAGGAAGATGCCCCGCTTGTCCTCCGGCAGCCGGTCCTGCATGAAGTGCGTGAACAGGCGGCGCTGGTAGCGGTAGTGGCCCGGCAGGTTCGCCTTGAAGGCGCCCATGAAGTAGGGCTCGTTCTCCCAGGAGACCGTCACCGGATTGCCGATGATGTGCTTCCGGATGTCGACCTTCGGGTAGATCTCGCCGAGCGACTTCAGCATGACCTCCATCCGCTCGTTCGCGGACAGCGGCAGCCACTTCAGGCTGTCGTCGCACCAGGTGTACGAGAGGCAGATCGAGGCCGGCTTGTCCGGGCCGTCGTCCAGGAGGTACGTGCCGCGGGTCATCCGGTCGGTCAGCGTCATCGACATGACGTCCCGGCCGGTCTCCTCGTCCTTGTCCAGCCAGAACGGCCGGTCCACGGGCACGAAGAGCTTCGAGGACTCCATGTAGTGGGTGCGCTCGATCGCCGTCCAGTGGTCGATCGGGAAGAGCGAGTCGTCGCAGGCGATCTTGGAGAGCAGCATCCAGGACTGGGCGGTGAAGATCGCCGCCTGGAAGGTACGGATGTCACCGGAGGCGTCCGTCACGGTGATCCTGTTGCCCGCGGTGCGGTTCAGCCGGGTGACGGCCGGCTTCGGCTCGCCCTCGTGCAGGGACCGCAGGGAGGTGCCCTGCGCCCAGTGGACGATCTTCTCCGGCTCGCGCTCCCACAGGCGCAGCGGCAGCTGCTGCGAGCCGCCCACGATGCCGCGATGGTGGTCGTCGGCCTCGGTGTAGACGACCCGGAGGATCTCCAGGATGGAGTTGGGGAAGTCGGTGTCCCAGCCGCCGGTGCCGAAGCCGACCTGGCCGAAGATCTCGCGGTGCCGGAAGGACTTGAAGGACTCGGACTCGCAGAGGAAGCCGTAGAAGGTCTGGTTGTCGAGCTTCTCGACGAGCTTCGACCAGATCTCGCGGATGCGCGGGACGTCCCGCTCGCGCATGGCCTGGTTCATGTCGGAGAAGTCGGCGCCCTCGTCCAGGCACGCGTTCCACGCGTTCATCACGTCGCGGTAGACCTGCGGGAGGTCGTCCACGGTCTGCGCGTAGTGCGACTCGCCCTTGAGGTCGACGACGGTCGACGGAGTGGACTCGGCGAGCGGATTGGGGAACGGCTGCGTCTCCAGGCCCACCAGGTCGATGTAGTGCTGGAAGGCGGTCGAGGAGGGCGGGAAGCGCATGGCGCCCATCTCCGCCGTCAGGCCCTCGGTGCCGGTGCCCTCGAAGCCGACGGTCCGCAGTCGGCCGCCGATCTGGTCGGCCTCGTAGACGACGGGCTTGAGGCCCATCTTCATCAGCTCGTACGCGGCGATGATGCCCGACAGACCGCCGCCGATGACGGCGACCTCGGTGCCGTGCTCGGTCGCGGGTATCTGGCCGAGCCCGGCCGGGTGGGCCAGGAAGTCGTCGTAGGCGTACGGGAAGTCCGGACCGAACATGGTGATCGGCGGCTGGCCGTCGCTGTGCGGGACGGCGGTCGTGGGCACCGTGGACGTCATGGGGTACGGACTCCTTGCGGGGAAAGCGGGGAAGTACGGGAAGAGAGTGGGGGACGGCTCAGACGAGGGAGCCGTAGAGGCCGGGGCGCCGGTCGCGGAGGTAGGGGTTGTCCTTGCGCGAGGCGGCCAGCAGGGCGGGGTCCACGTCGCCGATCACGAGGTCCTCGCCGCGGCCGGCCCTGACCCGGGCGGTGCCGTCCGGGGCGGCGAGCGTGGACAGGCCCACGAACTCGAAGTCGCCCTCGGGGCCGGTCCGGTTGGCGTACGCGATGTAGAGCTGGTTCTCGAAGGCGCGCACGGGGACGACCGACTCGGGCACGACCTCGGCGGGGTGCATGAGCGCGGTCGGTACGAGGAGGAGGTCGGTGCCGGCCAGGGCCTGCGCCCGGACGTTCTCCGGGAACTCGACGTCGTAGCAGATCATCATTCCGACCGTGAGGCCGCCGAGCTCCGTCTGGACCACGGCCTCCTCGCCGGGCGTGAACCAGTGGGCCTCGAAGTCGCCGAAGAGGTGGGTCTTGCGGTAGCGCAGGAGGGTGGCTCCGTCGGCGCCGATGAGCTGGGCCGCGTTGTAGAGGACGCCGTGCTGCTCGGTGTCGCGCTCCGGGTAGCCGTAGCCGATGGCCAGTCCGTGGCGGGCGGCCAGGGCGGCGACGGCGCGCGCGGAGGGGCCGTCGGCCGGTTCGGCCAGGCGCGCCATGTCGGCGCCGATGGCGTAACCGGTGAGGAAGAGCTCGGGCGCGAGGAGCAGATCGGCACCGGCGGCGGCCGCGCGGGCGGCGGCCTCGTCGAGGACCTTGAGGTTCGCGGCCACGTCACCGAGCTCGCCGGAACTCTGGAGCAGGGCGGTGCGCAGCGGCGGCATCGGCAGGGTCCTTCGCTGGTGCGGGAGGGAAGAGTGAGGCGTCAGAGCGACGTCAAAAACGGTACGGTTCCGGGCCTCATCGGGACAAGGCGCGACCGTTGCGGACCGACCGTCGAACCGTTGCGCGATGCGCGGGCGTCACGGCGATTCGTTGCGCGCGCCCTCGTGCTCGGGTCGGAGGGCTCCCCCGCCGCGCGGCGGAGAGCGGACCGTCCCCTGGCGCGACGCCCCGGGGCGGGCCGCGCGGAAGGGTGGTGGCTGTCCGGTTGACCTGCTGAAAGGACCACCATGAACCGCCGTAAGAAGATCGCCTCGCTGGCCGCCGCCCTGCTGATCACGGCCGGCGCCGCGGGCTCCGCCGTCGCCTCGGGGGACGGGAGGGGCGGCAACCGGGAGGCCGCCGCGCTCACGGGCACGGCCAAGCTGTTCCGGCCGGCTCCGGCCACCGACGACATCACCTTCACCTTCGACGCGCACCTGGCGCAGAAGGACCGGAAGGACCCGCAGGCGGCGACCGGCACCTTCCGGTTCAGCCACTACACGGAGGACGAGGGCTTCGGCGGCTACGCGGTGGCCAAGGTCGACTGCCTGGTGACCGGCGGGAAGGTCGCGGTGGTGACGGGCGTCGTCCACGACACCGACGTGGAGGGGCTGCGGAACAAGCGGGTCGGGGTCACGGTGCACGACCTCGGGAAGCAGGACCGGCTCGGCTACAGCTGGGTCGGCCGCGAGAACGCCCTGGAGGTGCCGCCCTGCCTCAGCTCGGCCCCGTTCGAGCAGGTGAAGGCCGGCACGGGCGACTTCAAGGTGCTGCCCTGGCAGCCTCCGTACAACTAGGGCCTTTCGTTTGGATCATGCCGGGCTCGCGGGGTGAAGCCGGGCGGCGCGGGAACCACGGCCCGCACCACCCTTCGGCCCGCCGCCCGCCAGGGCTACGCGGGCGAGCCGGAGGAGAAGCGCCGCAGCAGCGGCGAGAGCACCAGGACGGACTTGGTGCGCTCCACGAACGGCTCGCCCGCGATGCGCTCCAGGACGCGCTCGAAGTGGCGCATGTCGGAGGCGAAGACCTGGACGACGGCGTCCGCGTCGCCGGTGACGGTCGACGCGGACACCACCTCGGGGTACCGCTCGAGACCTCGCCGGATGTCGTCCGGCGAGGTGTTGTGGCGACAGTAGATCTCGACGAACCCCTCGGTCTCCCAGCCGAGCGCCGCCGGGTCCACCCGTACGGTGAATCCGGTGATGGCGCCCTCGGCCCGCAGCCGGTCCACGCGCCGCTTGACGGCGGGCGCGGAGAGGCCGACGAGCGAGCCGATGTCGGCGTACGAGCGGCGGGCGTCCTCCGCGAGGGCGTGGACGATGCGTTCGTCGAGGTCGTTGAGTCGCACTACGGGTGGATCACTTCTCTGCGTGGACGGCCCCGGCTTCGGTGGCCAGGCGGGAGCGGCGCATGCCGTACAGGAAGTAGAACACGAGGCCCGCGGCCATCCAGCAACCGAAGACCACCCAGGTGACCGAGTCCAGGCTGAACATGTTGTAGACGCAGAACCCGAAGCCGAGGATCGGGAAGGTCCAGCCGAGCGGCACGCGGAAGGTGCGGTCCATGGTCGGGCGGGTGCGGCGCAGCACGATCACCGCGATGTTGACCAGGGCGAAGGCGAACAGCGTGCCGATGCTGGTGGCGTCGACGAGCTTGCCCAGCGGGATGACGGAGGCGAGGGCGCCGCAGAACAGCGACACGATGATCGTGTTGACGCGCGGGGTGCCGGTCTTGCCGCTGACCTTGCCGAAGACCTTGGGTACGAGGCCGTCGCGGGACATCGCGAAGAGGACTCGGGTCTGGCCGTAGAGGACGGTCAGGACGACGCTGGCGATCGAGATGACGGCGCCGGCGGCGAGCAGCGTGCCCCAGAAGGCCTGGCCGCTGACATCGTTCATGATCGCGGCGAGCGTGGCCTCGGAGCCCTCGAAGTCCTTCCAGTTCCAGGCGCCGACGGCGACGGCCGCGACGAGGACATAGAGGACGGTGACGATGAGGAGCGACAGCATGATCGCGCGGGGCAGGTCGCGCTTCGGGTCCTTCGCCTCCTCACCGGCGGTGGAGGCGGCGTCGAAGCCGATGTACGAGAAGAAGAGGCTCGCGCCCGCGGCGCTGACGCCGGCCATGCCGAGCGGCATGAAGTCGGCGTAGTTGCCGGACTTGAAGCCCATGAAGCCGATGGCGCAGAAGAGCACGAGCGCGGCGATCTTCACGAACACCATGACGGTGTTGACGACCGCGGACTCGCGGGCGCCGCCGAGCAGGAAGACCATCGCGAGCAGGACGACGATCAGACCCGGCAGGTTGATGATGCCGCCCTCACCCGGTGCCGAGGAGAGCACGTCGGGGACGGTGACGCCGATCGTGCCGTCGAGCAGTTCGTTGAGGTACTCGCCCCAGCCGACCGCCACGGCGGCGACGGAGACGCCGTACTCCAGGACCAGACACCAGCCACAGACCCACGCGACGAGTTCACCCATCGTTGCGTACGCATACGAGTAGGAGGAACCCGCGACCGGTATGGAGCCGGCCAGCTCGGCGTACGAGAGGGCGGAGAACAGCGCCGTGAGACCGGCGATGACGAAGGCGATCGTGACCGCGGGGCCGGCCTTCGGGACCGTGTCGCCGAGGACGACGAAGATGCCGGTGCCGAGCGTGGCACCGATGCTGATCATGGTCAGCTGCCACATCGAGAGCGTGCGGCGGAGCTGACCGCCCTCGCCCTGGCCACCCTCGGCGACCAGGCGTTCTACCGGCTTGCGCCGGGTCAGGGCGGAGAGCCCGGAGGTCTTGGGGACGGTCGGCTCGGTGGCCGGTGAGGCTGTGCCTTGATCCAGCACTGCGAAGGCTCCTTGATCGCTGCCTGTCGAAATGCGACGACCACGGCGGTACGCGGGCATGACGAATGAGCCCGCGAGGGAGGGGGAACCGCCGAGAAGGCGGTCGCCGCCACTCCTGGTACGAGGCATGAGCCTAAGCCCCCGCGCTTCGCGCTCGTAATGCAGGGTTGTTGCGCACTCGCAGATGATCATTGCGCGCTCGGGGCCCAGACGGGGAAACATTGCGCCCCACCGCATGAATCGGCACATTGGGGCCCGAACGGGGGTGTGAAGCGACCCTCGCGTGCGCATTGACTCCTCGTGCCCGATGAACGACTCTGCGAGCCCTTTGCGTCCCCTCGATCGGAGGCTTCGGTGGGCTGGCTGGAACCCATTCCGTACCTGCGCGGCACGGCCTGGCTCGACGGCGGCCGGGCCGTCCGCGCCGACCCCGCCGATCTGGACCGGCTCCCCCTGGACACCGCCGAGCGGGCGGCGCTGCCGATCGGCGTACGGGTGGAGTTCACGGCCACGCCCGGCACGCGCGCGGTCGAGCTGCGCTACCGCGCGGCCGTCCCCGCCGCCGGGGACGCGCTGCGCGACCTGCGGCACTGCTTCTCGCTCTGGCGGGACGGGCGGTGCGTGGGCGAGAGCTTCACGGCCCCGGCGGAGGAGGCCACGATCGCGCTCGAACTCCCGCCCGGAGGAGGGACGTTCGCGGTCCATCTGCCGGAGAGCCAGGCGCCGGTGGTGCTCGGTCTGCGGGCGCGCGAGGGCGCTCTCTCCCCCGCCCCGAGGCGGCCGCGCTGGCTGGTGCACGGGGACTCGATCACCGAGGGCTGGTGGTCGACCCGGCCCGCGCACTCCTGGCCGGCGACGGCGGGGCGGGCGCTCGGCCTGGACACGGTGAACCTCGGCTTCGCGGGCGGGGCGCGCGGCGAGCTACCCCTGGCCGAGCAGCTCGCGAGCCTCCCGGGCGAGCTGGTCACCCTCGCGTTCGGCACCAACTGCTGGTCCAGGGCGCCCAGTTCGGTCGGCTGGCTGTACGAGACGGTACGGGCCTACGTGGGCCTGGTGCGCCGGGGCCACCCGGACGCCCCGCTGCTGATCCTCTCGCCCGTGCTCCGCCCCGAGGCCGAGGACGTCCGCAACGCCCTGGGCGCCTCGCTGGCGGAGCTGCGCACGGCCATGGAGGCCGCGGGCCGGGACCTCGCGGCGGAGGGCGACGGGCGGCTCCTGGTGCTCTCCGGGCGCCCCCTGCTCGATCCGGAGGACCTGGCGGACGGCCTGCACCCCAACGACCGGGGCCACGCCCGGATCGCGGAGGCGGTCACGGAGGCACTGGGGCCGTACGCGGAGGCGGGTACGTACGCCGAAGGCCCCCGCGAGTCGTGACTCACGGGGGCCTTCGGCGTAAGGACGGGAAGACTAGCTCCAGCTGGCGTGCAGCGGCTTGCCCTCGGCGTAACCGGCGGCGCTCTGGATGCCGATGACGGCCTTCTCCTCGAACTCGGCCAGCGAGGCCGCGCCCGCGTAGGTGCAGGAGGAGCGGACACCGGCGATGATCGAGTCGATCAGGTCCTCGACGCCCGGGCGGGCCGGGTCGAGGAACATCCGCGAGGTGGAGATGCCCTCCTCGAAGAGCGCCTTGCGGGCCCGGTCGTACGCGGACTCCTCGCTCGTGCGGTTGCGCACGGCGCGGGCGGAGGCCATGCCGAAGGACTCCTTGTACGCACGGCCCTGGGCGTCGTGCTGGAGGTCGCCCGGGGACTCGTAGGTCCCGGCGAACCAGGAGCCGATCATCACGTTGGACGCGCCGGCGGCGAGCGCCATGGCGACGTCGCGCGGGTGACGGACACCGCCGTCGGCCCAGACGTGCTTGCCGTACTTCTTCGCCTCGGCGGCGCACTCCAGGACGGCGGAGAACTGCGGGCGGCCGACACCGGTCATCATGCGCGTGGTGCACATGGCGCCGGGGCCCACGCCGACCTTGATGATGTCCGCGCCGGCGTCGATGAGGTCCTTGACGCCCTCGGCGGCGACGATGTTGCCGGCGACGATCGGAACCTGCGGGTCGAGCGCGCGCACGGCCTTGATCGCGGCGATCATCGACTCCTGGTGGCCGTGGGCCGTGTCGATGACGAGCGTGTCGACGCCCGCGTCGAGGAGCTGCTTGGCCTTGCCCACGAAGTCGCCGTTGATGCCGACGGCGGCGGCGATGCGCAGCTTGCCGTCGGCGTCGGTGGCCGGCGTGTACAGGGTCGCGCGCAGGGCGCCCCTGCGGGTCAGGATGCCGACGAGACGGCCGTCCTTGTCCACGGCCGGGGCGTAGCGGCGGTTGGCGTGGTCGAGCGTGTTGAACGCGTCGCGCGGCTCGATGTCGGCGTCGAGGAGCAGCAGGTCCTTCGACATGACCTCGGAGAGCTGCGTGAAGCGGTCCACACCGGACAGGTCCGCGTCGGTGACGACACCGACCGGACGGCGGTCCTCGTCCACGACGACACCGGCGTCGTGCGCGCGCTTCGGCAGCAGCGAGAGCGCGTCGGCGACGGTCTGGTGGGGCTCCAGGACGATCGGGGTGTCCAGGACGTGGTGCCGGCTCTTCACCCACGAGATGACGTCGGTGACGACCTCGATCGGGATGTCCTGGGGAATGACGACCAGGCCGCCACGGCGGGCGACGGTCTCGGCCATGCGGCGGCCGGCGATCGCGGTCATGTTGGCGACGACCAAGGGGATCGTCGTACCGGTACCGTCCGGCGAGGCGAGGTCCACGGCCTGGCGGGAACCCACGGCCGAGCGGCTCGGCACCATGAACACATCGTCGTACGTCAGGTCATAGGGCGGCTTGACGTCATTGAGGAAACGCACGTGCTGACATCCCAGTCGTTCGGATCGGCCCCTAGGCATTTCAGCCAGGGGAAAAAGCACGTAGTTCATTGTCCCACGCCGGTGGGCGTACCCGGCCCGGGCGATTCATCCGAGGCTTGCCGGACCCTCGTCGTCCGATCCTCCAAGGGTGTTCCCCCGTGGGGTCCCCAGGGCGAGCAGGACGGTCAGGCCCGTGGTGCTGGTGTCCGCGGCCGTGGCGAAGACGTCCTGGGCGGTCTCCCAGTCGCTCGGCCGGGCCGTGGCATAAGCCTGCCAGCCGGTGACGACGAGGGCTACCGGGCGGGGCAGGTCGGTCAGACAGTCGGCGAGGGCGTCCCAGTTCCGGCCGAACCAGCGCGGGAGCGCGAGGGCGCCCGCGCAGCGGTCCATGAAGGCGGCCTTGTCGACGACCCCGTGCAGATCGAGGACGACGGGGTCGTGCAGCGCCTCAGCGAGCTTCATCGGGCAGGACCTCCCGGAAGGTCTCGTAGTGGTCGTCCGTGTAGTACACCTCGCCGCCCCGCCCGGTGACGAGACGCCGGGCGCCCCGGTCGCGTTCGCCGGGGGTGCGGACGGTGTACTCGCGGTAGTAGCCGCGTTCGCGCCGGGGCAGGATCCGCTCGAAGTTCGAGAAGGTCGCGCCGTCCTTGGCGTACGGGAAGGGCCCGCCGCCCTCGATGAGCCGCAGGGTCGCCCGCGCTTCGTCCGGCAGCTGCGCCACGCGGACGGTCTCCAGGCCGGAGGAGCCGGTGGGTGCGGGGCCGGCGCCGCTCTGGGCCGTGGAGCAGCCGACGAGCACGCCGACGCAGAGGAAGAGCCCGAGAAGGGCGCGCAGGGGCCGCAGGAGCATGCCCCGACGCTACGACGGGCCCGGCCGCCCCGCCCGCCGTGCGGGCGGACGGGGCGTGACGCGAGGTCTCAGACGCCGTCGGGGTCGGCGCGCTCCAGCGCGGGGCGCGGGCCCGGGACGGACTCGGTGAGCAGGTAGTCGGCCGCGGCCCGGTCGGTCACGAGGCTGGTGACGAGCCCGGAGCGCAGGACCGCCCCGATCGCCGCCGCCTTGCGCTGACCGCCCGCGATCGCCACGACCTCGGGGATCCGGCGCAGCCGGTCCGCCTCGACCGTGATGCAGCGCTCGCCCAGGTCGCGGCCGACCCGGCGGCCCTCGGAGTCGAAGAGGTGCGCGGACATCTCGGCGGCGACACCCAGGGAGGCGTAGTGGGCGCGCTCCTCGTCGGTGAGCATGTCGTGCACGGTCGAGATGCCCGGCTCCCAGGAGCCGATGGAGACACAGGCGACGGTGACCTTGTCGAAGTACTCGAAGGCCCGGGCGATGCCCGTCTGGTTGCGCAGCGCGGCCGCCGTGGCCGGGTCGGGCAGCAGCATCGGGGCGTAGATGGGGTGCGCCTCGCCGCCGGAGACCTGGGCGGCACGGCGTACCGCCTCGACCGAGCCGCGCTCGGCGGTCCCGGCGTCGTACACGCCGGTGAGCTGGACGACGGTGCACGGGGGCAGCCGGTCGAGGGCGGCGGCCATGTGGATGGTCGAGCGGCCCCAGGCCAGGCCCAGGACGTCACCCTCGTTGACCAGCTCGCCGAGCAGGTCGGCGGCGACCTCGCCGAGGTTCTCCGGGTCGGGCGATTCGTCCTCGCCCTCCGCCGGGGACTCGACGACGACGGCGTGGCGGAGCCCGTAGCGGGCGCGGAGCGCGTCGGAGCGCTCGGCATCCAGCTCGGCCGGGACGCGGATCTCGATCCGTACGAGGTCGCGTTCGAGCGCGGTCTCCAGGACCCGGGCCACCTTGAAGCGGCTCACGCCGAACTCCTCGGCGATCTGGATCTTGGACTTGCCCTCGAGGTAGAAGCGACGCGCCATGGCCGCCGCCTGCACCAGCTCCGCGGGTCCCATCCGCAGGGCTGACCGTCCCGCCGAGATTCCCGCCACCGCGATCTCCTTAGCTCTGTTCACGTACCGCTGCTCACGTGCCGCGTCGTGGTGCTGGTCGTGCTGCCGTCGTACTGCTGTCGTACTGGGGTCCTGCTCGGGTCGTTCACACTCTGGACCCGCTGTTCATCCTGTCAGATCCGACGGGTCCCGATCGGTCCTGTCGGCGCTCCGACGGACCGCGTTCATCTGCCGGAAGTTCAGTGGCCACACGCCCACGCCGCCGTGGCGGTCGTGGCGTCGGCCTTGGCACGGAGGGAGCGGACCGCCTCGGCCGGGTCCTGGGCGCCGTAGACCGCCGATCCCGCGACGAAGACGTCGGCGCCGGCCTCGGCACACCGCTCGATGGTCGACTCGGCCACGCCGCCGTCGACCTGGAGCCACAGCTCCAGACCGTGCTTGGAGATCAGCTCACGGGTGCGGCGGATCTTGGGCAGCATGATGTCGAGGAAGGCCTGGCCGCCGAAGCCGGGCTCGACGGTCATGATCAGCAGCATGTCGAGCTCGGGGAGCAGGTCCTCGTACGGCTCGATGGGCGTCGCGGGCTTGAGCGCCATCGAGGCGCGCGCCCCCTTCGCCCGGATCTCGCGCGCGAGCCGCACCGGGGCGGCGGCCGCCTCGACGTGGAAGGTGACGGACCCGGCGCCGGCCTCCACGTACTGCGGGGCCCAGCGGTCCGGGTCCTCGATCATGAGGTGGCAGTCCAGCGGGGTGTCCGTGGCCCGGGCCAGCGACTCGACGATCGGCACGCCGAGGGTCAGGTTCGGGACGAAGTGGTTGTCCATGACATCGACGTGCAGCCAGTCGGCTCCGTCGACGGCCTTCGCCTCCTCTGCGAGGCGGGCGAAGTCTGCGGACAGGATGCTGGGGTTGATCTGCGCCATGTGCCAAGCCTGCCATGTTCTTGGGCACTTCTTTGCCGCGAAGCGGTTTCGGTCCGGGATACGGGCGCCTTCGGACCCGATTCCGGCACGGAAGGCCGGGATATAGCCGACCTTCCGGGCCCTTCGGGCAGCTCTCAGGCGGTACGACGCAACAGCGCCAGGTACATCGCGTCCGTGCCGTGGACGTGCGGCCAGAGCTGGACGTCCGGTCCTTCGCCGAGCGCGGGGACGCCGGGCATCAGCGGGCGGACGTCGATCCACTCCGCCTCGACGGCCGGGCCGCCGCGCCCCTTGAGGACGTCCTCGACGACGATCCGGGTCTCGGCGAGGTGGGGCGAGCACGTCGCGTACCCGACGACACCGCCGACGCGGACCGCCGAGAGCGCTTCGCGCAGCAGCCCGCGCTGGAGCGGGGCGAAGCCGTCGAGGTCCTCCGGGCGGCGGCGCCAGCGGGCCTCGGGGCGGCGGCGCAGGGCGCCCAGGCCCGAGCAGGGCACGTCCATGAGGACCCGGTCGAAGGAGCCGGGCCGCCACGGCGGGCGGGTGCCGTCGGCGGCGATGACCTGGTACGGGCCGGGGTTGCCGGCCAGGGCGCGCTCGACGAGCCGGGCGCGGTGGGGCTGCTTCTCGGAGGCGAGCAGGGTGGCGCCGCGCTCGGCGGCCAGGGCGCCGAGGAGGGCCGCCTTGCCGCCGGGGCCCGCGCAGCCGTCGAGCCAGCGCTCGTCGCGGCCCTCGAGGGGCGCGTTGGCGAGCGCGATGGCGACGAGCTGGCTGCCCTCGTCCTGGACGCCGGCCCGGCCCTCCTTGACGGCCTCGATGGCCCCGGGCTCGCCGCCCTCGGCGAGCCGTACCGCGTACGGCGACCAGCGCCCGGGCAGCGTGTCCTCGTCGGTCAGCTCCTCGGTGGTGGCCCGCCCGGGCCTGGCGACGAGGGTGACCTCGGGCCGCTCGTTGTCGGCCTCCAGGAGGTCCTCGATGCCGGCCCTGCCGCCGCCGAGGGCGTCCCAGAGCGCGGAGACGACCCAGCGGGGGTGCGAGTGGACGACCGCAAGGTGATCCTCGGCGTCGTCCTCGTAGGGCGGGGCGACCTGCTCGATCCACGCTTCGAGGTCGTGCTGCGAGATCTTCCGCAGCACGGCGTTCACGAACTTGGCCCGCCCGTCCCCGAGGACGACTCGCGCGAGTTCGACACTGGCGGAGACGGCGGCGTGCGTGGGAATCCGCGTCCCGAGCAGCTGATGCGCCCCCAGCGACAGCACGTCGAGAACCGGCGGATCGACCTCCCTCAACGGCCGGTCGACACACGCCGACACGATCGCGTCGTACGTCCCCTGCCGCCGCAGCGTCCCGTAGACCAACTCGGTCGCGAGCGCCGCGTCCCGCCCGTCGAAGTCCCCCTTCTCCCGGGCCTTCTTCAACAGCGGCGGCAACACGAGATTCGCGTACGCGTCCCGCTCGTCGACCGCCCGCAACGCCTCGTAGGCCAGAATCCGCACGGGATCCTTCTTGGGACGCCGATACGGCTTGGGGGGACGGCGACGTGCCTGCTCGCTCAAAAGGTGCTCCGCATGAGAAATGACGAGGTCGAACCCTCTCAGCCTACGTCGGCCCCGCCCACCCGCTCACCGAGGGCGATGCGGACGCCGCGGGCCCAGTCGGCGGCCTTCATGGGCTTCTTGCCCTGGGGCTGGACCCAGAGGAGTTCGACGGCGTGCGAGCCGGTGCCGACGTACACGTTGTTCTTGCCCGCGGCGAGCTCGCCGGGCGTGAGGTCCGTGCGGTCGGGGAGCAGCGCCGTCTGGATCAGCTTGAGGCGCTCGCCGCGGAACACCGTCCAGGCGCCCGGCGCGGGCGTGCAGCCGCGTACGACGCGGTCCACGCGGAGCGCGGGGGCCTTCCAGTCCACGTGCGCGTCCTCGACCTGGATCTTGGGCGCGAGCGTGATGCCCTCGGTCGGCTGCGGTACGGCCTTCAGCGTGCCGTCCTCGATGCCGTCCATCGTCGCCGAAAGCAGCCCCGCGCCCGCGAACGCGAGCCGCGTGAGCAGGTCACCGCTGGTGTCGGTGGGGCGGACGTCCTCGGTGATCACGCCGTAGACCGGGCCGGAGTCGAGCCCCTCCTCGATCTGGAACGTCGACGCGCCCGTCACCTCGTCGCCCGCCATCACCGCGTGCTGGACCGGCGCCGCGCCACGCCACGCGGGCAGCAGCGAGAAGTGCAGGTTCACCCAGCCCCGCGCGGGGATGTCGAGGGCGGCCTTGGGCAGCAGCGCGCCGTACGCCACGACCGGGCAGCAGTCCGGCGCGATCTCGCGCAGCCGCGCGAGGAACGCCTCGTCGCGCGGCCTCGCCGGCTTGAGGATCTCGATCCCCGCCTCCGCCGCCCGCTCGGCGACCGGGCTCGCCACCAGGCGCCGGCCACGGCCTGCGGGGGCGTCGGGACGGGTGACGACGGCGGCCACCTCGTGCCGGCCGGAGGCGAGCAGGGCGTCCAGGGCGGGCACGGCGACCTCGGGGGTGCCTGCGAAGACCAGCTTCACTCGGAAAAACCTCGCATGTCGGGGCGGTGGAGGGCAGCGCACCAGTCTAGGGGGCGTACGTGACGACGAGCGCCCCGCGCATATGCGTGTACGCCCCTGCAGCGTGACCCAACCACGGGTGGCGCGTTGGTCAAGAGAGATTGACCGAAACGGGCCCGCCCTTGTCGTGGCCCGACCCTTTTCCACGCCGGTTCGAGAGGCTTTCACATGGCCGACCACGCAACCCACGACGCCCAAGCCCGGGCAAGTCTGCACCTGTTGGTGCGGGACATCGAGCGGGTCCGGCGGCAGGTCGACGCACTGCGCACGCTCACGGCCCAGTTGGGCAATGTCTACCGCCCGCGCCGCTCCGGCCCGTCCACGGGCTTCGTCGTCTACGGACGGGCGCCCGCCCCGACCGTCCGGCTGGCCCAGGAGCTGCGCGACAGTGTCGAGACCCTGGTGACGGCGGCCGTCGACTTCGACCGCTCGCTCGGGTTCTCGTGGGACGCGGTCGGCTCGGCGCTCGGGGTCACGAAGCAGGCCGTCCACCGCCGCTACGGCGCGCGCCGCGCGCCCCAGCCGGGGCTCGTCGTGGACCAGGAGCACGCGCCGGAGCCGGGCACGACGCGCACGATGCCGGTGGTACCGCCGGCCCGCACGATGCCGCCCCAGCCGACCCCGGTGACCCCGGCCCTCCGCGAGGACCCCCGCCCCCCGGCCTTCCCGGGCCCCCGCAACGGCTGACGCGCCACCCTGCGGCGCTTGCGGCAGCCCATGACCCGGGGCGGCCCCATCCGCCCGTACGGCGTTCCGCACGGCGGCCCCGCCCCGACGCCCGCACGCGGGTTGTGTGCGGCCACCCCGTCGCCCGCGTCGTGGGCGACAACCTGGCCCCCAGGTCGTGGGCACCTCCCGTCCCCCTCGGGTTGTGGGCAGTCGTTCCGCAGGGCGGAACGGGTGGGCGCAACCCACGACGGCGCCGCACCCGTGGTCACCGGGAGCACGGGAGCCTGGGCCCGGCAAGGGCGCCCCCGTCCCGTGTGCCCACTCGTCCCGCCCAGCGGGACGAGTGCCCACACGGGACGGGTGCACGGGAGCAGGGGCGGGTGGGCATCGGCCAGCCGACGGGATGGCACACGTGGGGCGACGGCCCGGAGAGCGGGTGGGCACCGCCCGGTGCGCGACCCGTGGGCACGCCGCGGAGGCGGAGGCCCGGTGGGCGCCACCCAGCGGGGCTCAGCCCGCGACGGGGCTCGAGCGTAGGCGCCGCCCCCGCCAGGCGGCCCCCCGCCCAAGCGGCCTACCCGATGTCCGGCGGGTCCACCCTGACCCGGACCGGGTCTCCCCCGCCGCGCGACAAGCGCGCCGCGCGGGCGTGTTTCAAGGACGTCGCCAGGGCCGCGCCCGTGCCCGGGGGGACGCGGATCAGGGCGCGGGACCAGTGTTCGCCCGGCGGGGGGTCGCCCGGGCGGCGTTGGCCACCGGGGCGGACGACGGGGAGCGGGACCGGGCCCAGGATCTCCGCGTCGCCCGGGAGGTCCGCGCCGGACAGGAACGCCTCGACGGCCTCCGGCGGGCCGGAGACCGCGGCCATCCGGGACACCGGCGGGAAGCCCAGCTCCGCGCGCTCCGCCAGCTCCCGCTGGGCGTGGCCCACCGGATCCCACCGCACCAGCGCCTGCACCGGCCGCAGCGTCGGCTCGGCGACGACCACGACCGTGCCGCCCTCCCCCTGGCCCCGCACCAGCGAGGCCGCGTCGATCCAGCGTCGAAGCGCCTCCTCGCCCGCGCGCAGGTCGGGGCGGCCGAGCATGGCCCAGCCGTCGAGGAGCAGCGCCGCCGCGTAGCCGCCCTCGGCGACCGGTTCCGCTCCCGGGGTGGAGACCACCAGCGCGGGCCGCCCCGGCACGGTGTCCAGGACGTGGTCCCGCCCCGACGTCCGTACCGGCACCGCCGGAAACGCCCGGCCCAGCTCCTCCGCCGTCCGCCGTGCGCCCACGATCTGGGCCCGCAGCCGCGTCGAGCCGCACTCCACGCAGTGCCAGTCCGGCGCGCCCTTCCCGCACCAGCCGCACCGCAGCTCCCCCTGCTCGGGCGCCTCCAGGGGGCCCGCGCAGTGCCGGCAGCGGGCGGGCGTCCGGCACCGCTCGCACGCCAGCCTCGGTACGTAACCCCGGCGCGGTACCTGGACGAGCACCGGTCCGGTCTTCAGGCCCTCCCGTACCGCCTGCCACGCCAGCGAGGGCAGCCTCGCGGCGCGCGCGGCCTCGTCACGGGCCAGTTCGCCGTCCCCCACGGTCCGCACGAGCGGGGCAGCGAGCCGCACCTGATCGCGTCCCGCGACCAGCGGCGCGGCCCAGCCGGACTCCACGAGCTGGGCGGCCTCGACCGTGCAGCTGGTGGAGCCGAGCAGGAAGGCGCACCGGCCGTGGGCGGCGCGCAGCAGCAGGACATCGCGCGCGTGGGGCTGCGGGGCGTGCGGCTCGCTGTGGCTGCCGTCGCCGTCGTCCCAGATCGCGACGAGCCCGAGGTCCCGTACCGGCGCGAACATCGCCGCGCGCGTGCCGACGACCGCCCGCACGGAGCCCCGCCGTACCGCGAGCCACTGGGCGTACCGCTTCTCGGGACCGGCGTCGGCCGTGAGCAGCGCGTGCCGCCCGGGGCCCAGGAGCGCCGTCAGCGCCTCGTCGACGCGCGACGCCGCTCGCCCGTCGGGTACGACGACGAGCGCACCGCGCCCGGAGGCGAGCGTGGCGCCGACCGCCCGGGCGAGCTCCTCGGCCCAGTGGGGGCCCGGCAGCGCGTTCCAGACCGCGCGTGGGGCCGCGCCGCGCGCGAGGGCGGTCAGGAAGGCAGCGCCGCGCTCGTACCGCGTCCAGGTGCCCGCCTCGGGCGCCCCGGGCGACGGCAGCGCCTCCGGGGAGGCCTTTCCCTCGGCCCGCGCGCTCCGGGGCGGCACGGCCAGCTGGAGGACGTCCGCGAGGCTTCCCGCGTACCGGTCGGCGACCGCCCGCGCGAGCCCCAGGAGCTCGGCGCTGAGCACCGGCTCGGGCGACACGACGTCCGCGAGTGCGGCCAGGGCGCCCTTGTAGTCCGACTCGGCGCGCCGCTCGACGAGGAAGCCGTCGATCAGCCGCCCGCCCTCGCGCCGCCCGTCCCTGACCTGGTGCGCGCCGGCCCCGAACCGCACCCGCACCCGCACCCCCGGCTGGGCGACGTCGTCGAGCTCCTCGGGCACGGCGTAGTCGAAGAACTGGTCGAGGTGCAGCACGCCCTTGTTGACCACCACCCGCGCCACGGGCAGCTCCTTGGCCAGCGCGGCCCCGCGCCAGGTCCTCGGCTTGGCCCGGGGCACCTTGGCCTGGCGCACGGTCTCCCGAATGAGCGCGAGCTGCTCGTGCGGCTCACCGGCCGCATCTCCCTCGGGCGTCTCGTTCTCGCTGCTCACGGCCTCATACCTACCAGAACGCACTGACAGCCGTCCTCGGCAGGACAACGGCCGGACATGCGGAAGCCCGGCTCCCCCGAAGGGGGCCGGGCTTTCCAGCACGTGGAACGAAGGACCTTAGAGGCCCGCCGCCTTCTTCAGCGCGTCCACGCGGTCCGTGCGCTCCCACGTGAAGTCGGGAAGCTCGCGGCCGAAGTGGCCGTACGCCGCGGTCTGGGCGTAGATCGGGCGGAGCAGGTCGAGGTCGCGGATGATCGCGGCCGGGCGGAGGTCGAAGACCTCACCGATGGCGTGCTCGATCTTCTCGGTCTCGACCGTGTTCGTGCCGAAGGTCTCGACGAAGAGACCGACGGGCTCGGCCTTGCCGATCGCGTACGCGACCTGGACCTCGCAGCGCGAGGCGAGGCCCGCGGCCACGACGTTCTTGGCGACCCAGCGCATGGCGTAGGCGGCCGAGCGGTCGACCTTGGACGGGTCCTTGCCGGAGAAGGCACCGCCACCGTGACGGGCCATGCCGCCGTAGGTGTCGATGATGATCTTGCGGCCGGTGAGGCCGGCGTCGCCCATGGGGCCGCCGATCTCGAAGCGGCCGGTCGGGTTGACCAGCAGGCGGTAGCCGTCGGTGTCCAGCTTGATGCCGTCCTCGACGAGCTGCTTCAGGACGTGCTCGACGACGAACTCGCGGATGTCGGGCGCGAGCAGCGACTCCAGGTCGATGTCCGAGGCGTGCTGCGAGGAGACCACGACCGTGTCGAGGCGGACGGCCTTGTCGCCGTCGTACTCGATGGTGACCTGGGTCTTGCCGTCGGGGCGCAGGTACGGGATGGTCCCGTTCTTGCGGACCTCGGTCAGCCGGCGGGAGAGCCGGTGCGCCAGGTAGATCGGGAGCGGCATGAGCTCCGGGGTCTCGTCCGACGCGTAGCCGAACATCAGGCCCTGGTCGCCGGCGCCCTGCTTGTCGAGCTCGTCCTCGTCACCCTCGACGCGCTTCTCGTACGCCGTGTCGACGCCCTGCGCGATGTCCGGGGACTGCGACCCGATGGAGACCGAGACGCCGCAGGACGCGCCGTCGAAGCCCTTCTTCGAGGAGTCGTACCCGATCTCGAGGATCTTGTTCCGTACGAGGGTGGGGATGTCGGCCCACGCCTTCGTGGTGACCTCACCGGCGACGTGCACGAGGCCGGTGGTGATCAGCGTCTCGACGGCGACGCGGGACGTGGGGTCCTCGCGCAGCAGCGCGTCGAGAATGGTGTCGCTGATCTGGTCAGCGATCTTGTCGGGGTGACCTTCGGTCACGGACTCCGAAGTGAACAGACGACGGGACACAATGCTCCCTGGGGTTGCAGCGGCTGCTGGCTGAACAATGTCGGACGGCAGGGGGCTGCGCCCCGCGTCGTACCAAGAACAGTCTATCGGGCGTCATCGGGCATTGGGGCAGGTGTCTCGCAAGGTGGGAGGCCTGAGCTCGCCGAATCCGGCCCCGCGCGCCTCACGCACACCCATTCCCCTCGCCCATGGGGACGGGATTTCCGGGGGATTCACTCGGCCGGGACGGTGAAATCCGGCCGGGGGTGAGATTTCCCCGAATTCTACCCGGGAAGGGTCCGCAGACGGGGTGCGACGAGGTCCCAGACCGTCTCGGCGAGGGCTTCCTTCGGCCCGTACGGTACGGGCGTGTCGGAGCCGTCGGCGGCGAGGACGACGGCCTCGTTCTCCTCCGAGCCGAACGTCTTGCGCTCGCCCACCTCGTTGACCACGAGCAGGTCGCAGCCCTTGCGGCGGAGCTTCTCGCGGCCGTTGGCGAGCACGTCGTCGGTCTCGGCGGCGAAGCCCACGACCACCTGACCGGGCAGGGCCCGGTCGGCGGAGATCTCGGCGAGGATGTCGGGGTTGCGGACCAGTTCCACGACCGGGGCCTCCACGCCGTCCTGCTTCTTGATCTTGCCGGGGGCGTAGACGGCGGGGCGGAAGTCCGCCACGGCGGCGGCCATGACCACGGCGTCGGCGTCGGCGGCCGCCTTGAGCACGGCCTCGCGCAGCTGGATGGCGGTGCCGACGTGGACGACGTCGACCCCGGCGGGGTCGGGGATGCCGGTGTTCGCCTCGACGAGCGTGACCCGGGCGCCCCGGGCCGCGGCGGCCTTGGCCAGGGCGTAGCCCTGCTTGCCGGAGGAGCGGTTGCCCAGGTAGCGGACCGGGTCGAGGGGCTCACGGGTGCCGCCCGCGCTGACCACGACGTGGCGGCCGGCGAGGTCGGGCGCGACGACGCCACGGGCCAGGATCCGGCGACAGACCTCGAAGATCTCGCCCGGGTCGGGCAGCCGGCCCTTGCCGGTGTCGACGCCGGTCAGGCGGCCGACGGCGGGCTCGATGACGACCGCGCCGCGACGGCGCAGGGTGGCGACGTTCTCCTGGGTGGCGGGGTGCTCCCACATCTCGGTGTGCATCGCCGGGGCGAAGACGACCGGGCAGCGGGCCGTGAGCAGGGTGTTCGTCAGGAGGTCGTCGGCGAGGCCGTGGGCGGCCTTGGCGAGCATGTCGGCGGTGGCGGGGGCCACGACGACGAGGTCGGCGCCCTGCCCGATCCGTACGTGCGGGACCTCGTGGACCGCGTCCCACACCTCGGTCGAGACGGGGTGACCGGAGAGCGCGGACCAGGTGGCGGCGCCGACGAAGTGGAGCGCCGAGGCGGTGGGGACGACCCGGACGTCGTGGCCCGACTCCGTCAGCCGCCGCAGCAGCTCACAGGCCTTGTAGGCGGCGATGCCGCCGCTGACGCCCAGAACGACCTTCGGCTTGGTCACCACTGCCACTCCCCGCACTCGGATGCGTACTCGGATGCGTACGACTCCATGAGACACCACAGGCCCGGCGGTTGTTCCGCCGGGCCTGTGGTGAGAAACGTTACGTGCTGACGTGCTTACTGAGCCGGGCCCTCGATGGCCTCGGAGGTCAGCAGACCCGCGTTGATCTCGCGCAGGGCGATCGAGAGCGGCTTCTCGTGCACGTGGGTGTCGACGAGGGGGCCGACGTACTCGAGCAGGCCCTCACCGAGCTGCGAGTAGTACGCGTTGATCTGACGCGCTCGCTTGGCCGCGTAGATGACGAGGCTGTACTTCGAGTCGGTCGCCTCGAGCAACTCGTCGATCGGCGGGTTGATGATGCCCTCGGGCGCGGTGATGGAAGAGGACACGTCTAGCCTTCCGAAGAAACTTCTGGGTGAGCTGATCCGGGTGATCAGATCCAGTTGATCAGAAAAAGATCAAACAACGTTCATCAAGGCTAGCAGCTCACGCGCCACGTCCTCGACGGAGGTGTTGACCAGGGTGGTGTCGAACTCCGTCTCGGCGGCCAGTTCGATCTTGGCGGCCGCGAGGCGGCGCTCGATGACCTCGGGCGACTCCGTGCCCCGGCCGGTGAGCCTGCGGACCAGTTCGTCCCAGCTCGGCGGGGCGAGGAAGACCAGCTGGGAGTCCTTCATGGACTCCTTGACCTGCCGGGCGCCCTGGAGGTCGATCTCCAGGAGGACCGGCTCGCCGGCCTCGAGGCGCTCCAGGACCGCCTGACGCGGCGTGCCGTAGCGGTTGCCCGCGAACTCGGCCCATTCGAGGAGTTCCCCGTTGGCGACCAGCTTGTCGAATTCGTCGTCGGTGACGAAGAAATACTGGACGCCGTGCTGCTCGCCGGGGCGCGGCTTTCGTGTCGTGGCCGACACCGAGAGCCAGACCTCGGGGTGGACCTTGCGCATATGAGCGACGACCGTGCTCTTGCCCACCCCGGAGGGGCCGGAGAGCACGGTCAGCCGCGGACGTACCTCTGCTGCCATGCAGCGATTATTCCAGCTTTACGGGAGTGCCTGGGACGGCGGTCCCGCTTCAGGCGCCGGAGCCGCCGAACTCGCGCTCCAGGGAGGCGATCTGGTTGGAACCGAGCCCGCGCACGCGCCGGCTCTCGGAGATGCCGAGTCGCTCCATGATCTGCTTGGCGCGCACCTTGCCCACGCCAGGCAGGGACTCGAGCAGCGCCGAGACCTTCATCTTGCCGATGACCTCGTTCTTCTGGCCCTGCTCGATGACGTCGTGGAGCGAGGCACCGGAGTGCTTGAGTCGATTCTTGACCTCGGCCCGCTCCCGGCGAGCCGCGGCGGCCTTTTCGAGCGCGGCTGCGCGCTGTTCAGGGGTAAGGGGCGGAAGAGCCACGCCTACGTCACCTCGGATGTCGAACTGTCGGATACGGACCGGTGAGGAACCTGTTCGCCCCACACCAGTGGAGCAGCGACCAACGCAGGAACCGCTGAACGCTGACTCTGCCCCGGAGACTAGCGGCGAAAGTCTCTCCAGTCAGCGAGAACAAGCGAAAAGTCCTGGTCAGCATCTGCCGACCAGGACTTTTCCGACATAACGACCCTGTTTTGGGTAAGGATCCTGTCAAGGAGTGAGACGGCCCTCACCTGCGGATTGGTCCGACGGGCGTCCTGAGAGTGTTCGACGGGCCGTCAAAGAGCTCTCGAACGGCTCCCGCAGGACTCACGAAGGACTCCCGAAGGGTCGCGCAAGGCTCACGAAGGGCTCCCACAAGGCTCCCGAGGGCTCAGCCGGCGACGGCCTCGCGGATCTCGGTCGCGTACCGCTCCGCCGAGGCGCGCAGAGCGGCGGCGTCCGGACCGTGCTTCAGGACCGCCCGGCTGACGTTCGGGACCACGTTGCGGACCGCCGCGCCGAACACCGCGGGGAGGTCGGCCGGGCTCGCGCCCTGGGCGCCGAGGCCGGGGGCCAGGAGCGGGCCGTTGATGTCCAGGTCGAAGGAGGACAGGTCGCCCAGCGTGGCGCCGACGACCGCGCCGAAGGAGCCCATCGGGGTCTCCCCCGCGTTCTCCTCGGCGAGGTGGGCCAGCATGGTCGCGCCGATGGTCCGGCCGTCCTCGCGGACCGCGCGCTGGACCTCCGCGCCCTCCGGGTTGGACGTGAGGGCCAGGACGAAGAGGCCCGCGCCGGACTCCCGCGCCAGGTCGACGGCAGGCTTCAGGGAGCCGTAGCCGAGGTACGGGGAGACCGTCAGCGCGTCCGAGAAGAGCGGGGAGTCCTTGCGCAGGAAGGCCTCGGCGTAGGCGGCCATGGTGGAGCCGATGTCGCCGCGCTTGGCGTCCATCACCACGAGCCCGCCCGCGGCCCGCAGATCGGCCACCGCGCGCTCCAGGACGGCGACGCCGCGCGAGCCGAAGCGCTCGAAGAACGCGGACTGCGGCTTGAAGACGGCCACGGTCTCGGCGAGGGCCTCCACCACGGTGAACGTGAAGCGCTCCAGGCCGGCGATGTCGTCGCCGAGGCCCCAGGAGTCGAGGAGGGCGGCGTGCGGGTCGATGCCGACGCAGAGCGGGCCGCGCTCGTCCATGGCGGCGCGCAGGCGGGTTCCGAAGGAGAGGGGCCGCCCGAAGGGCGTCGTTGAGGGGTGGCGGTCGGGCGACGGGAGGGCGGTCACTGGACGGCGGCCTTTCGGTTGTCGGCGCCGACGGCCTCGGCGAGGGTGGCGTACGGGGAGGCGGCGAGGCGCGCCGCGAGGCCCTTGTGGATCGCGCGGGCGTAGAACGGGCCCTCGTAGATGAAGGCGCTGTAGCCCTGGATCAGGGTGGCGCCGGCCAGGATGCGCTGCCAGGCGTCCTCGGCGTTCTCGATGCCGCCGACGCCCACGAGGACGAGCCGGTCGCCCACGCGCGCGTGGAGGCGCCGCAGGACGGCGAGGGAGCGCTCCTTGACGGGGGCGCCGGAGAGCCCGCCGGTCTCCTGGACCAGCGCGGGGTCGGACTTCAGGCCGAGGCCCTCGCGCGCGATGGTCGTGTTGGTGGCGATGATGCCGTCGAGGCCGAGCTCCAGGGCCAGGTCGGCGACGGCGTCGACGTCCTCGTCGGCCAGGTCGGGGGCGATCTTGACCAGGAGCGGGACGCGGCGGTCCTGGACGGACCGGTCGGCCGCCTCGCGTACCGCCGTGAGCAGCGGGCGCAGGGACTCGGTGGCCTGCAGGTTGCGCAGGCCCGGGGTGTTCGGGGAGGAGACGTTGACGACCAGGTAGTCGGCGTGGCGGGCGAGGCGCTCGGTGGACTTCACGTAGTCGGCGGCGGCCTCGGCCTCCGGGACGACCTTGGTCTTGCCGATGTTGACCCCGACCACCGTCCTGAAGACCGGGGTACGGGTGGCGAGCCGCTCCGCGACGGCGGCGGAGCCCTCGTTGTTGAAGCCCATGCGGTTGATCAGGGCGCGGTCCGGGACGAGCCGGAAGAGGCGCTTCTTGGGGTTGCCCGGCTGGGCCTCGCCGGTGACCGTGCCGATCTCGATGTGGTCGAAGCCGAGCATCGACATGCCGTCGATGGCGACGGCGTTCTTGTCGAAACCGGCGGCGAGGCCGAAGGGGCCGTGCATGCGCAGGCCGAGCGCCTCGGTGCGCAGCTCCTTGTGGCGGGGCGCGAGGACGGCGGCGACGAAGGTGCGGAGCACGGGGACGCGGGCGGCCAGGCGGATCCAGCGGAAGGCCAGGTAGTGGGCCTGCTCCGGGTCCATCCGCTTGAAGACGACGTTGAAGAAGAACTTGTACATGTGGGTGTCCTCAGCAAGAGGGGGACACCGTTTCCGGTGTCCCCCTCGTGGGTTGCTAGTCGCGGGCCGCGGTCAGGTGCTCCGCGTGTTCCTGGAGCGAGCGGACGCCGACGTCGCCGTGGCCGAGCGCCTCGATGCCCTGCACCGCGGCGGCGAGCGCCTGGACCGTGGTGAGGCACGGGACGGAGCGGGCCACCGCCGCCGTACGGATCTCGTAGCCGTCGAGGCGGCCGCCGGTGCCGTACGGGGTGTTGACGATCAGGTCGACCTGGCCGTCGTGGATCAGCTGGACGATCGTCTTCTCGCCGTTGGGGCCCTCGCCGTCGCTGAGCTTGCGGACGACGGTGGCGTTGATGCCGTTGCGGCGCAGCACCTCCGCCGTGCCCGAGGTGGCCATCAGCTCGAAGCCGTGGGCGACCAGCTCGCGCGCGGGGAAGATCATCGAGCGCTTGTCGCGGTTGGCGACGGAGATGAACGCGCGGCCCTTGGTGGGCAGCGGGCCGTAGGCGCCGGCCTGCGACTTGGCGTACGCCGTGCCGAAGACGGAGTCGATGCCCATGACCTCGCCGGTGGAGCGCATCTCCGGGCCGAGGATGGTGTCGACGCCGCGTCCGTGGATGTCGCGGAAGCGGGTCCACGGCATCACGGCCTCCTTGACGGAGATCGGCGCGTCGATCGGCAGGGTGCCGCCGTCGCCGGTCCTCGGCAGCAGGCCCTCGGCGCGCAGCTCGGCGATGGTGGCGCCCAGCGAGATGCGGGCGGCGGCCTTCGCGAGCGGCACGGCGGTCGCCTTGGAGGTGAAGGGGACGGTCCGGGAGGCGCGCGGGTTGGCCTCCAGGACGTAGAGGATGTCCCCGGCCATGGCGAACTGGATGTTGATCAGTCCGCGCACGCCGACGCCCTTGGCGATGGCCTCCGTGGAGGTGCGCAGGCGCTTGATGTCGTGGCCGCCGAGGGTGATCGGGGGCAGGGCGCAGGCCGAGTCGCCGGAGTGGATGCCGGCCTCCTCGATGTGCTCCATGACGCCGCCGAGGTAGAGCTCGTGGCCGTCGTAGAGGGCGTCGACGTCGATCTCGATGGCGTCGTCGAGGAAGCGGTCGACCAGGACCGGCCGGGTGGGGCTGATCTCGGTGGACTCGGCGATGTACGACTCCAGGCGGGCCTCGTCGTAGACGATCTCCATGCCGCGGCCGCCGAGCACGTACGAGGGGCGCACGAGGACGGGGTAGCCGATCTCGTCGGCGATGGCCTTGGCCCCGGCGAAGGTGGTCGCGGTGCCGTGCTTGGGCGCGGGCAGGCCGGCCTCGGCGAGGACCTGGCCGAAGGCGCCGCGGTCCTCGGCGGCGTGGATGGCCTCCGGGGAGGTGCCGACGACCGGCACGCCGTTGTCCTTGAGCGCCTGGGAGAGGCCCAGCGGGGTCTGGCCGCCGAGCTGGACGACCACACCGGCGACGGGTCCGGCCAGCGTCTCCGCGTGGACGATCTCGAGGACGTCCTCGAGCGTGAGCGGCTCGAAGTAGAGGCGGTCGGAGGTGTCGTAGTCCGTGGAGACGGTCTCCGGGTTGCAGTTGACCATCACGGTCTCGTAGCCCGCGTCGTGAAGCGCGAAGGAGGCGTGGACGCAGGAGTAGTCGAACTCGATGCCCTGGCCGATGCGGTTCGGGCCGGAGCCCAGGATGATCACGGCGGGCTTGGTGCGCGGCGCGACCTCGCTCTCCTCGTCGTACGAGGAGTAGAAGTACGGGGTCTTGGCGGCGAACTCGGCGGCGCAGGTGTCGACCGTCTTGTAGACCGGGCGGACGCCGAGCGCGTGCCGGACCTCGCGGACGACGTCCTCGCGCAGACCGCGGATGCCGGCGATCTGGGCGTCGGAGAAGCCGTGGCGCTTGGCCTCGGCGAGCAGCTGGGGCTCGAGCTTCTCGGCGGCGGCGAGGTCGTCGGCGAGCTCCTTGATGAGGAAGAGCTGGTCGACGAACCAGGGGTCGATCTTGGTGGCGTCGAAGACCTCCTCGGGGGTGGCCCCGGCGCGGATGGCCTGCATGACCGTGTTGATCCGGCCGTCGGTCGGGCGGACCGCCTCGCGCAGCAGCTCGGCCTTGTCGCCGGGCTCGCCGGTGAAGGCGAACTGCGAGCCCTTCTTCTCCAGGGAGCGCAGGGCCTTCTGCAGCGCCTCGGTGAAGTTGCGGCCGATCGCCATGGCCTCGCCGACCGACTTCATGGTCGTGGTGAGGGAGGAGTCGGCCTGCGGGAACTTCTCGAAGGCGAAGCGCGGAGCCTTGACGACGACGTAGTCGAGCGTGGGCTCGAAGGACGCCGGGGTCTTCTCCGTGATGTCGTTGGGGATCTCGTCCAGCGTGTAGCCGACGGCGAGACGCGCCGCGATCTTCGCGATCGGGAAACCGGTCGCCTTGGAGGCGAGAGCGGAGGAGCGGGAGACGCGCGGGTTCATCTCGATGACGATGATCCGGCCGTCGTCCGGGTTGACCGCGAACTGGATGTTGCAGCCGCCGGTGTCGACACCGACCTCGCGGATGATCGCGATGCCGATGTCGCGCAGCCGCTGGTACTCGCGGTCGGTGAGCGTCATCGCCGGGGCGACGGTGATCGAGTCACCGGTGTGGACGCCCATCGGGTCGAAGTTCTCGATGGAGCAGACGACCACGACGTTGTCGTTCCGGTCGCGCATGAGCTCCAGCTCGTACTCCTTCCAGCCGAGGATGGACTCCTCCAGGAGCACCTCGGTGGTCGGGGAGAGCGTGAGGCCCTGGCCGGCGATGCGGCGCAGCTCCTCCTCGTCGTGGGCGAAGCCGGAGCCGGCGCCGCCCATGGTGAAGGAGGGGCGGACGACGACGGGGTAGCCGCCGAGCGTGTCGACGCCCGCGATGACGTCGTCCATGGAGTGGCAGATGACCGAGCGGGCGGACTCGCCGTAGCCGATCTTGGCCTTGACGGCCTCGACGACGCCCTTGAACAGGTCGCGGTCCTCGCCCTTGTGGATGGCCTCCACGTTGGCGCCGATGAGCTCGACGCCGTACTTCTCCAGGACACCCTGCTCGTGCATGGAGATCGCGGTGTTGAGCGCGGTCTGGCCACCGAGGGTGGGCAGGAGCGCGTCGGGGCGCTCCTTGGCGATGATCTTCTCGACGAACTCGGGGGTGATCGGCTCGACGTACGTGGCGTCGGCGATCTCCGGGTCGGTCATGATCGTGGCCGGGTTGGAGTTGACCAGGATCACCCGCAGGCCCTCGGCCTTGAGGATCCGGCAGGCCTGGGTTCCGGAGTAGTCGAACTCGGCGGCCTGGCCGATGACGATCGGGCCGGAGCCGATGACCAGGACGGACTGGATATCGGTGCGCTTAGGCACGCTCGGCCTCCATCAGGGATACGAAGCGGTCGAAGAGGTACGCGGCGTCGTGCGGGCCCGCGGCCGCCTCGGGGTGGTACTGGACGGAGAAGGCCGGCTGGTCGAGCAGCTGGAGGCCTTCCACGACGTTGTCGTTCAGGCAGACGTGGGAGACCTCGGCACGCCCGTAGGGGGTGTCGGAGACCTTGTCGAGGGGCGCGTCGACGGCGAAGCCGTGGTTGTGCGCGGTGACCTCGACCTTGCCGGTCGTGCGGTCCTGGACGGGCTGGTTGATGCCGCGGTGGCCGTACTTCAGCTTGTAGGTGCCGAAGCCGAGGGCGCGGCCGAGGATCTGGTTGCCGAAGCAGATGCCGAAGAGGGGCGTCTTGCGCTCCAGGACGGCCCGCATGACGGAGACCGGGTGGTCGGCGGTGGCCGGGTCGCCGGGGCCGTTCGAGAAGAACACGCCGTCCGGCTGCACCGCGTACACGTCCTCGACGGTGGCGGTGGCGGGCAGGACGTGGACCTCGATGCCGCGTTCGGCCATCCGGTGCGGGGTCATGCCCTTGATGCCGAGGTCGACGGCGGCGACGGTGAACTTCTTGGTGCCGATCGCGGGGACGACGTACGTCTCCTTGGTGGCGACCTCGGCGGAGAGGTCGGCGCCCTTCATCTCGGGGGCCTGGCGGACCTCGGCGAGCATGGTGCCCTCGTCGGGCAGCGCGTTGCCGGAGAAGATGCCGACGCGCATGGCGCCGCTCTCGCGCAGGTGGCGGGTGAGGGCGCGGGTGTCGATGCCGGAGATGCCGACGACGCCCTGGGCGGCGAGCTCCTCGTCCAGCGAGCGCTTGGCGCGCCAGTTGGAGGAGACGCGGGCGGGGTCGCGGACGACGTAGCCGGAGACCCAGATGCGGGAGGACTCGGGGTCCTCGTCGTTGACGCCGGTGTTGCCGACGTGCGGGGCGGTCATCACGACGACCTGGCGGTGGTACGACGGGTCGGTGAGGGTCTCCTGGTAGCCGGTCATGCCGGTGGAGAACACGGCCTCGCCGAAGGTCTCCCCCACGGCCCCGTAGGCGCGGCCGCGGAAGATGCGGCCGTCCTCCAGGACGAGTACGGCGGGAGCCTTGGCGGTTCCCCTGGTGGAGGTCGTCATCGTGCGGTGCCTTCCGTAGTCTTGATCATGCTGTTGACGGCCTCGACCCAGGCGGTGTGCTCCGCCGCCCGGTCGGACCGGAAGCCGGAGTCGAGGAGCTTCTCGCCGTGCGCCCACGTGACGATCAGCAGCCCGCCCTCGGCGAGGACCTTGCCCGCGATGCCCTTGTCGAGCCGGGCCTCGCGGAGGGCCTCGGCCGGGATGAAGAAGTCGTTCGCGCCGGGGCGTACGACCGCGATGCCCGCGTCGTCGAGCGTGAGCTCGACGCGGCTGCGGGTGCCGAGGCCGTGGGCGACGATCCGGTCGAGCCACTGCCCGGCCGTGGTCGAGCCGTGGTACCGCCCGCTCAGGGACAGTTTCGCCTCACCGGCGCTCTCGGGCATTCCCGGCAGTTCGGGCAGGTCCGACTGGAGGCTGCCGCGCCACTTCCATCCCTGGCGCATCAGCCAGTAGACGAAGGCGATGAAGAGCAGGAGTCCCGCGACCCAGCCGATCCGCCCGGCCCAGTCGGTCACTTCCGCCGACTTCTTCTCGGCCTCGGCGGCCAGTTCGATGAGTGTCACGCCAGCTTCCCGTCGACGAGCGTTGCCCGGCCCCGCAGGAAGGTGTGGGTGATGCGTCCCGGCAGTTCGCGGCCCTCGTAGGGGGTGTTGCGGCTGCGGGAGGCGAAGCCCGCGGGGTCCACGAGACCACGGTATGCCGGATCGACCAGGGTCAGGTTGGCGGGCTCACCAGCCGAGACGGGGCGTCCGTGGCCCTCGGCCCGCCCGATGGCGGCCGGCTTGACGGACATCCGGTCGGCGACACCGGCCCAGTCGAGCAGGCCGGTCTCGACCATCGTCTGCTGGACGACGGAGAGCGCGGTCTCCAGGCCGACCATGCCCATGGCGGCCGCGGCCCACTCGCAGTCCTTGTCCTCGTGCGGGTGCGGGGCGTGGTCGGTGGCGACGATGTCGATGGTGCCGTCGGCCAGGGCCTCGCGGAGCGCCATCACGTCACGCTCGGTGCGCAGCGGCGGGTTGACCTTGTAGACGGGGTTGTACGAGCGCACCATCTCGTCGGTCAGGAGGAGGTGGTGGGGCGTGACCTCGGCGGTGACGTCGATGCCGCGCGACTTGGCCCAGCGGACGATCTCCACGGAGCCGGCGGTCGACAGGTGGCAGATGTGGACGCGGGAGCCGACGTGCTCGGCGAGGAGCACGTCGCGGGCGATGATCGACTCCTCGGCGACGGCCGGCCAGCCGCCGAGACCCAGCTCGGCGGAGACGATGCCCTCGTTCATCTGGGCGCCCTCGGTGAGGCGGGGCTCCTGGGCGTGCTGCGCGACGACACCGCCGAAGGCCTTCACGTACTCCAGGGCGCGGCGCATGATCACGGCGTCGTCGACGCACTTGCCGTCGTCGGAGAAGACCGTGACGCCGGCGGCGGAGTCGTGCATGGCGCCGAGCTCGGCGAGCTTCTTGCCCTCCAGGCCGACCGTGACGGCGCCGATGGGCTGCACGTCGCAGTAGCCGGACTCCTTGCCGAGGCGGTAGACCTGCTCGACCACGCCGGCGGTGTCGGCGACCGGGAAGGTGTTGGCCATGGCGAAGACGGCGGTGAAGCCGCCGGAGGCGGCGGCGCGGGTGCCGGTGAGGACGGTCTCGGAGTCCTCGCGGCCGGGCTCGCGCAGGTGGGTGTGGAGGTCGACCAGGCCGGGCAGCAGGATCTGGCCCTCGGCCTCGATCACCGTCGCGCCCTCGGCCGCAAGGCCGGTGCCAACCTCGGCGATGGTCTCGCCGTCGATCAGGACGTCCTGCGGCTCGCCGCCCAGCACCTTGGCACCGCGGATAAGGATCTTGCTCATGGTTACTTGCTCTCCTCGGTGACAGAGGGGCGGCGCGCAGCGCCTCGGTCAAGGGTGGTGGTGGGCGACGGGTGGGCGACGGTGGCGGCGGGCTCGGAGCCGCCGAGCAGCAGGTAGAGGACGGCCATGCGGACGGAGACGCCGTTGGCGACCTGCTCGACGACCGTGCAGCGGTCGGAGTCGGCGACCTCGGCGGTGATCTCCATGCCGCGGACCATCGGGCCGGGGTGCATGACGATGGCGTGCTCGGGCATCTTCGCCATCCGGTGGCCGTCGAGCCCGTACCGCCGCGAGTACTCCCGCTCGGTCGGGAAGAAGGCCGCGTTCATCCGCTCGCGCTGCACACGCAGCATCATCACCGCGTCGGACTTCGGCAGCACGCTGTCGAGGTCGTAGCTGACCTCGCAGGGCCAGGTCTCGACGCCGACGGGGACGAGGGTGGGCGGGGCCACCAGGGTGACCTCGGCGCCGAGGGTGTGCAGCAGGTCGACGTTGGAACGGGCGACCCGGCTGTGCAGGACGTCTCCGACGAGGGTGATGCGCTTGCCCGCGAGGTCCTGGCCGAGGCCGGCGTCGCGGCCGACGAGGCGGCGGCGCATGGTGAAGGCGTCGAGCAGGGCCTGGGTGGGGTGCTGGTGGGTGCCGTCGCCGGCGTTGATGACGGGGGCGTCGATCCAGCCGGAGGTGGCGAGCCGGTACGGGGCGCCGGAGGCGCTGTGGCGGATGACGACGGCGTCGACGCCCATCGCCTCCAGGGTCTGGGCGGTGTCCTTGAGGGACTCGCCCTTGGAGACGCTGGAGCCCTTGGCCGCGAAGTTGATCACGTCGGCGGAGAGGCGCTTCTCGGCGGCCTCGAAGGAGATCCGGGTGCGGGTGGAGTCCTCGAAGAAGAGGTTGCAGATGGTCCGGCCGCGCAGGGTGGGCAGCTTCTTGATCGGCCGGTCGGCGACCCGGGCCATCTCCTCGGCGGTGTCGAGGATGAGGACGGCGTCGTCGCGGGTGAGGTCGGCGGCCGAGATGAGGTGACGCATCATCGGGGTGTGCTCCGTGGTCGGGAGGTGTGGGGCCTGGGGGTGTCCCCAAGAGGCCCGTCGGGGTGCGGGCACGCAGGGGTGTGCCCTGGACCCGTCGGGTGCCGGACCGGCTAGTCGGTGGTCTTGCTGCCGAGCAGCACGGTGTCGCGACCGTCCTCCTCGGCGAGCTGGACCTTGACCGTCTCGCGCAGCGACGTGGGCAGGTTCTTGCCGACGTAGTCGGCGCGGATCGGGAGTTCGCGGTGGCCGCGGTCGACGAGGACCGCGAGCTGCACGGCGCGCGGGCGGCCGATGTCGCCGAGCGCGTCGAGCGCGGCGCGGATGGTACGGCCGGAGAAGAGCACGTCGTCGACCAGGACGACCAGGCGGCCGTCGATGCCGTCACCGGGGATCTCGGTGCGGCCGAGCGCGCGGGCGGGCTTCATCCGCAGGTCGTCGCGGTACATGGTGATGTCGAGGGAGCCGACCGGGATCTTGCGGCCGGTGATCTCGGCGAGCTTGTCGGCCAGCCGGCGGGCGAGGAACACGCCCCGCGTCGGGATGCCGAGGAGGACCACGTCGTCGGCGCCCTTGGCGCGCTCGACGATCTCGTGGGCGATGCGGGTCAGGACCCGCGCGATGTCGGGGCCCTCGAGAACAGGGCGTGCCGCATCGGAGTGCTGCTGTGTGTCCATATGAAACGGACCTCCTTCTCCGCCTCACGGGACGGACCTTAAAGGACGTCGGATTTGCGCCATCGACTCTACCAGGGGCGGGTGACCGCCCTGCTCACCACCCCGGCGCCACTCCGGGCGCCGTCCCCCGAGAGGGGGCGGTATGGACCATTCGGCTTGACGGGAAAGAGTAACGCTGCGTAACCTCACAGTGAGTTACCAGCCACGCGGCGGAGCCGCACGTTGTCTACAGCGACCAGCGTCCGGGGAGCTATATGTCCAGCGAATACGCAAAGCAGCTCGGGGCCAAGCTCCGTGCCATCCGCACCCAGCAGGGCCTTTCCCTCCACGGTGTGGAAGAGAAGTCCCAGGGCCGCTGGAAGGCCGTCGTGGTCGGCTCGTACGAGCGTGGTGACCGCGCCGTGACGGTGCAGCGCCTCGCCGAGCTGGCGGACTTCTACGGCGTCCCGGTGCAGGAACTCCTGCCCGGCACGACCCCGGGCGGGGCCGCCGAGCCCCCGCCGAAGCTCGTCCTCGACCTGGAGCGTCTGGCGCACGTCCCGCAGGAGAAGGCGGGCCCGCTCCAGCGCTACGCGGCGACGATCCAGTCGCAGCGCGGCGACTACAACGGCAAGGTGCTGTCGATCCGCCAGGACGACCTGCGCACGCTCGCCGTCATCTACGACCAGTCCCCCTCGGTCCTGACCGAGCAGCTCATCAGCTGGGGCGTCCTCGACGCGGACGCGCGGCGCGCGGTCGCCCACGAGGACAGCTGAGCAGAAACGAGCAGAAACGTTGCCGCCGGGGCGGGGACGGTCTTCGGACCGCCCCCGCCCCGGCGGTTTCGCGCTCCACGGGGGCACCAGGAGACGCCGAAGGGGCCTGTGGCACATGATGTGCCACAGGCCCCTTCGGCGTGTCTACGGGCCGCTCAGGCGTCCGGAGTCCGGCGCAGGCGCGGCTTCAGGTCCTTGAAGCGGGCCAGCAGGCCGTTGACGAAGGTCGGCGACTCGTCCGTGGAGAACTCCTTGGCGAGCTGCACGGCCTCGTCGATCGCCACGGCGTCCGGCGTCTCGTCCAGCCAGATCAGCTCGTACGCCCCGAGGCGCACGATGTTCCGGTCGGCGACCGGCATCCGGTCCAGGTCCCAGTCCACCGCGTAGGTGGCGATGAGCTCGTCGATCCGGTTCGCGTACTCCGCGTACCCCTCGACCAGCTGCATCGTGAACTCGTTGACGGCCGGCTGGCGGTCGTCGGACCGGGCGTGCCGGACCCAGTCCGCGAGGACCTGCTGCACGGACGCGCCGCGCTGGTCGGCCTCGAAGAGGATCTGGAAGGCGCGCTTACGGGCGTTGCTGCGGGCAGCCACGGTTAGCTGTTCACCCGGCCGAGGTAGTCGCTCGTGCGGGTGTCGACCTTGATCTTCTCACCGGTGGTGATGAAGAGCGGGACCTGGATCTCGTGACCGGTCTCCAGCGTCGCCGGCTTGGTGCCGCCGGTGGAGCGGTCGCCCTGGACGCCCGGGTCCGTGTGCTGGATGGTCAGCTCGACGGCGGCCGGGAGCTCGACGTAGAGCACCGCGCCCTCGTGCTGCGCGACCGAGGCGGTGAAGCCCTCGATCAGGAAGTTGGCGGCGTCGCCGACGGACTTGCGGTCGACCATGAGCTGGTCGTACGTGTCCATGTCCATGAAGACGAAGTACTCGCCGTCCATGTACGAGAACTGCATGTCGCGGCGGTCGATGGTGGCCGTCTCGACCTTCACACCGGCGTTGAAGGTCTTGTCGACCACCTTGCCGGAGAGCACGTTCTTGAGCTTGGTGCGCACGAAGGCCGGGCCCTTGCCGGGCTTGACGTGCTGGAACTCGACGACGGACCAGAGCTGGCCCCCGTCGAGCTTGAGCACCATGCCGTTCTTGAGGTCGTTCGTGGAAGCCACGGTTGCGGAATCTCCTGGACTGACGTGGGACCAGGGAGGCGTACGCGCCCTACAGCGCGAGCAGCTCCTTGGTCGTAATGGTGAGTAGCTCGGGTCCGCCGTCCGCCTCCTGGCGCACGACGAGCGTGTCATCGATCCGGACCCCGCCCCGGCCCGGGAGGTGGACCCCCGGCTCGACGGTGACCGGCACACAAGCGTCCAGTTTACCCATGGCCGCGGGTGCGAGCTGCGGGTCCTCGTCGATTTCGAGGCCGACGCCGTGCCCGGTGACCGGCGGGACGGCTTCCGCATGGCCCGCGGCGTCGATGATCTGGCGGGCCGCGCGGTCCACGTCGCGGTACTCGGCGCCGGGGACGAGCGACTCCCGGCCGGCCCGCTGAGCGGCGAAGACGAGGTCGTACAGGTCGATCTGCCAGTCCGCGGGCGTGGTCCCGATGACGAACGTACGCCCGATCTCGCAACGGTAGCCGCGGTAGGTGGCACCCAGGCAGACGGAGAGGAAATCTCCCTCCTCGACCCGCCGGTCCGAGGGCTTGTGGCCGCCGCGCCCGGAGTTCGGTCCGGTGCCGACGGAGGTCGGGAAGGCGGCGCCGTCCGCGCCGTGGTCGACCAGGCGCCGCTCCAGCTCAAGGGCGAGGTGGCGCTCGGTCCGGCCCACCAGGATGGATTCGAGGAGCTCCCCGAGCGCCTGGTCGGCGATCTCGGCGGCGATCCGCAGACAGGCGATCTCGTCCTCGTCCTTGACGATCCTGAGCTGCTCGACGGCTCCGCCGAGATCGGCGAGCTGGAGCTGCGGCGCGACGGAGCCCATCGCACGGTGCCGGGCCACGGTCAGATGGTGCTCCTCGACGGCGAGGCCCTCCGCGCCCGCCTTGCGGGCGAAGTCGACGGCCGCGACGGCCGGGTCGCCGCCCGCCACGGGCAGCACGGCCTGGCGGAGCAGCTCGTCGAGGCGCCCGTCGGCCGGATCGCCGCCGGGCGCGGTGGGGCAGAGCAGGACGTCCTCGTCCGGTCCGAGCAGCAGGACGGCGCCGTTGGGCGAACCGCCCGCGAGATAGCGGACGTTGGCGGGGCGGGAGACCAGGGCCGCCTGGCTGCCGGCCGCCGCGCACCGGTCGCGCAGCCGCACTCGGCGGTCAGCAAACACCTCTGACATGTTCCGAGCCTACGAGGGGCCGGGCGTCCCGGCCCGCTCAGAGCGGCCGACCGGGCCACCGGCCAGGGCCTGGCGTTCGTTCGTCCGGCAGGTCACCAGGCGGGCGGGCTCGCGAGGGAGCGGGCGAGGACCTCGTCGAGGACGCGGGCGGTGGTCTCGACGTCGTACGTCGAGTTGTCGATGATCGGCAGGCCGGAGCCGTACCAGCCGGCCATCCGGCCGTGGATGGAGGCGACCTCCTCGTCCGAGAGCCGCCGGTTCCCGCTGCGTTCGGCGTTGCGCTCCAGGACGATCTCCAGGCCGGGCAGCAGGACGACCGGGAGCAGCCCCGGGCCCACATGGCGCTTCCAGCCGCCGAGGCCGACGACCGGGCGGTCGGGGAAGACGGCGTCGTCGAGGATGCAGGAGATGCCGTTGGCCAGGAAGTTGCGGGCGGCGAAGCCGCAGGTGCGGCGGGCGAGACGATACTGCGCCTCGGAGTGCTCGTTCCAGCCCGACTGGGGGTCGGCGAAACCGGAGCAGACCCATTCGCGGACGTCGTCGAGGCTGATGTGCGCGGTCGGCACGCGGCGGCGGGCGGCCCAGTGGCGGGCGACGGTGGTCTTGCCCGCGCCGGCGGGGCCGATGAGGAGCACGGCCAGCGTCGCGGCGCCGGTGCCGGGTCCGGCCTGCGGTGGTGCGGGGACGGCGACGGGCGGCAGCGGCACGTGGCCGGTGACGTCGTGCGGCGGGGGCACGGGCGAGCCGGGGTGCCCGGGTATGCCCGGAGCGCCCCAGCCGGGCGCGGGCGGCGAGGAGTACGGGGCGGCCGCGCCGGGGGCCTGCGGCGGGGCGTGGTGCGGCTGCTGGGGGTGCGGGGCCTGGGGGTGCGGGGCGTGCGGGGGCGGGGCCTGATGCCCGCCCTGCGCCGTGTGAGGCACGGGGGGTACGGGCGGTCGACCGGCGGCGGGCGGGCGGCCCGAGGGGTCGGGCGGCGGCAACGGAGCCCCCATCGCGTGCTGCATCCGGTGCCACTCCGTCTCGTACGGCCGATACTTCCGGGTACGTTACCGCCCCCGGCCCCCGCAGGGGGAACGGCCGGGGGCGGTCCAGGGTGCCCGTTCGGGCAGCGTGTCCGGATGTCGTCAGTCGGCGAGTTCCTCGGCCAGCGCCCGCAGGGCCAGCAGGTAGGAGCCGATGCCGAAGCCCGCGACGGTCCCGGTCGCCACGGCGGCGATGACCGAGGTGTGCCGGAACTCCTCGCGGGTGTACGGGTTCGAGATGTGCACCTCGATCAGCGGCGCGGTCCGCTGGGCGGCCGCGTCGCGCATCCCGTACGAGTAGTGGGTGAACGCTCCGGGGTTCATGACGACCGGCACCGACCCGTCGGCGGCCTCGTGCAGCCAGCGGATCATCTCGCCCTCGTCGTTGGTCTCCCGGACCTCCACGTCGAAGCCGAGCTGCTCGCCGAGGGTCTGGCAGGACTCCACCAGACCCTTGTACGACGTCGCCCCGTAGATGTCGGGCTCGCGGGAGCCGAGACGGCCGAGGTTCGGGCCGTTCAGGACGAGGACGTGGCGCAGATCGCTCACGCGGACACCTCGCCGTAGGCGGCGACGAGGACGGCGGGGTCGGGGCCTTCGAGGACGGTCGGCTTGCCGAGGCCGTCCAGGACGATGAAGCGGAGCAGGTCGCCCCGGGACTTCTTGTCGACCTTCATGGTCTCGAGCAGCTTCGGCCACTGGTCGCCCCGGTAGGTGAGGGGCAGACCGACCGACTCCAGGACCGTGCGGTGCCGGTCGGCGGTGGCGTCGTCGAGCCGACCGGCCAGCCGGCCCAGCTCGGCGGCGAAGACCATGCCGACGGAGACGGCGGCGCCGTGGCGCCACTTGTACCGCTCGTTCTTCTCGATGGCGTGGGCCAGGGTGTGACCGTAGTTCAGGATCTCCCGGCGGCCCGACTCCTTCAGATCGCCGGAGACGACCTCGGCCTTGACCCGGATCGAGCGCACGAGCAGCTCGGCGGTGTGCGGACCGGCCGGCGTACGGGCGGCCTGCGGGTCCTCCTCGATGAGGTCGAGGATCACCGGGTCGACGATGAAGCCGGCCTTGATGATCTCCGCGAGCCCGCTCACGTAGTCGTGGACGGGCAGCGAGTCGAGGGCCGCGAGGTCGCAGAGCACCCCGGCGGGCGGGTGGAAGGCGCCGACCAGGTTCTTGCCCTCGGCGGTGTTGATCCCGGTCTTCCCGCCGACGGCCGCGTCGACCATCGCGAGGACGGTGGTCGGCACGGCGATCCAGCGCACACCGCGCAGCCAGGTCGCGGCCACGAACCCGGCCAGGTCGGTGGTGGCGCCGCCGCCGACACCCACGATGACGTCGGTGCGGGTGAAGCCGGTCTGACCCAGCGCCTTCCAGCAGTACGCGGCGACCTCGGCGGTCTTGGCCTCCTCGGCGTTCGGCACCTGGATGGCGACGGCCTCGAAGCCCTGCTCGGAGAGGTCCGCGCGCAGCGCCTCGCCGGTCTCGGCGAGCGCCTCGGGGTGGATCACGGCGACGCGCTTGGCCTTGGTGCCGATCAGCTTCGGCAGCTCACCCAGCAGCTGCCGGCCGACCAGCACCTCGTACGGATCCGTGCCCGCCGAACCGCCTACCTGGATTCGGGTCACTTCCTGGTCCGTCATACGTCCTTCTTCAACTCCAGAGCGTCGAGGACCGCGTCCGCGACTTCTTCGGGCGTGCGGCCCTCGGTGGCCACGACCACCCGGGCGACTTCGGTGTAGAGATGGCGGCGCGCCTCCATCATCTCGCGCCACTGGCGGCGCGGGTTGACGGCGAGCAGCGGCCGCGCGGTGTTGAGACCGACGCGTCGGACGGCCTCGTCGACGTCCATCGAGAGATAGGCGACGGGCAGGGCGCTGAGCAGTTCGCGAGTGCCCGCGTCGAGGATCGCGCCGCCGCCGAGCGCGAGGACGCCCTCGTGCTCGGCGACCGCGGTCCGTACGGCTTCCCGTTCGAGGGCGCGGAAGTGCTCCTCGCCGTCCTCGATGAAGATGTCCGCGATCTCGCGGCCCTCGGCGGCGACGATGTCGGCGTCGGTGTCCCGGTAGGGCGCGCCGAGCAGCTCGGCCAGGAGCGCGCCCACCGTGGACTTGCCGGAGCCCATCGGCCCCACGAGGACGACCAGGGGTCCGGTCACCGGATCTGGAGGTTGTCGAGGTACGACTGGACGTTGCGGCGGGTCTCCGGAACGCTGTCGCCGCCGAACTTCTCGACGACGGCGTCCGCGAGGACGAGCGCGACCATGGCCTCGGCGACGATCCCGGCGGCCGGGACGGCGCAGACGTCGGAGCGCTGGTGGTGGGCCTGGGCGGCCTCACCGGTGGCGACGTCGACCGTGGCGAGCGCGCGCGGCACGGTCGCGATCGGCTTCATCGCGGCGCGGACGCGCAGCAGCTCACCGGTGGTCAGGCCGCCTTCCGTACCGCCGGAGCGGCCGGAGGTGCGCTTGATGCCGTCCTCGGTGCGGACGATCTCGTCGTGGGCCTGCGAGCCGGGTACGCGGGCCAGCTCGAAGCCGTCGCCGACCTCGACGCCCTTGATCGCCTGGATGCCCATGAGCGCGGCGGCGAGCCGTGCGTCGAGCCGCCGGTCCCAGTGCACGTGCGAGCCGAGCCCGACGGGAACGCCGTAGGCGAGGACCTCGACGACGCCGCCCAGGGTGTCGCCGTCCTTGTGGGCCTGGTCGATCTCGGCGACCATCGCCTTCGACGCGTCCGCGTCGAGGCAGCGGACCGGGTCGGCGTCGAGCTTCTCGACGTCGGCGGGGGTCGGGTACACGCCGTACGGAGCCTTGGCCGCGGCCAGCTCCACCACGTGCGAGACGATGTCGATGCCCGCGGCCTCCTTGATGAAGGAGCGGGCGACGGCGCCGAGGGCGACGCGGGCCGCGGTCTCACGGGCGCTGGCGCGCTCCAGGATCGGCCGGGCCTCGTCGAAGCCGTACTTCTGCATGCCGGCGAGGTCCGCGTGGCCCGGACGCGGCCGGGTCAGCGGCGCGTTGCGGCCGGTCTCCTTGAGCTCGGCGGGGTCGACGGGGTCGGCCGCCATGACCTTCTCCCACTTCGGCCACTCCGTGTTGCCGACCATGACGGCGATCGGGGAGCCGAGCGAGAGACCGTGCCGGACTCCGCCGAGGAACGTGATCTCGTCCTGCTCGAACTTCATCCGCGCACCACGCCCATAGCCGAGGCGCCGCCGCGCAAGATGGTCCGCCACCAGCTCAGTGGTGACCGGGACGCCGGCGGGAAGACCCTCCAGCGTCGCGACCAGCGCGGGTCCGTGGGACTCCCCAGCGGTCAGCCAACGCAACCTGCTCAACGATGCTCCTCATGCTCGCGCCTGGAACTGCTGCGGCGCGACCGGGTGCGCGGCCCTGGCCCGCCGCTACCGATCCTCCCACGTCCGGGGGCCGAACCTGGCCGTCGGTCCAGCTGTCGGACGCGGAGAATGTCAGATCGGTCGCGACCGAGAGCTCAGTCCGCGGGCCGTGAGGTCCGGACGGCCCGCCAGAGCCGGCGCCCGCCCGCCACCACGAGCCCCGTCACCACGAGGGTGACGACGGTGTCCTGCGCCCACTCGGGCAACAGGTGCACGAGCGCCTTGAGCAGCGAGCCGACCCAGTCCGATGCCAGGGTCTCCGAACCGCTCACGCGGCGGCGAGGGCCTTCTCGCCCGCCTCGCGCATCGCGGACAGCGGGGCCTCGGCGACGCCCGTCATCCGTTCGACCTGGAGCACGGCCTGGTGGACGAGGAGGTCGAGACCGCCGAGCACCGCGCCGCCCCGCTGCGACCAGGCGGCGGCGAGCGGGGTCGGCCAGGGGTGGTAGAGCACGTCGAAGAGGGTGCCGGGTCCTTCCGGGACCTCCGCCGCGAGCGCGTCGGTGGTACCGGCCGGGGTGGTGGAGATGACGAGCGGGGCGGCGAACGCCCGGTGCGCGTCGGCCCAGTCGGCGGTACGGACGTCCACGCCGAGCCGCTCGCCCCAGCCCCTCATCTCCTCGGCCCGCGCCTCGCTCCGTACGTAGGCGGTGACCGGCCCCGCGCAGATCCGCGCGAGCGCGGCGAGCGCGGAGGAGGCGGTGGCACCGGCGCCGAGGACCGCGGCCGACTCGACCTTCTCCACGCCCCGCTCGCGCAGGGCCGCGATCAGGCCGGGGATGTCGGTGTTGTCGCCGAGGCGGCGGCCGTCCTCGGTGAGGACGACCGTGTTGACGGCCTCGACCGAGGCGGCCGTGTCACTGATCTCGTCGAGCAGCGGGATGATCGCCCTCTTCAGCGGCATGGTCAGCGACAGACCGGCCCAGGACGCGTCGAGCCCGGCGACGAACGCGGGCAGCCCGGCCTCGTCGACCTCGAACCGGTCGTACGACCAGCTGTCGAGGCCGAGCGCGGCGTAGGCCGCCCGGTGCAGGACGGGCGAGAGCGAGTGGGCGATGGGCGAGCCGAGCACGGCCGCGCGGCGAGGCGCCTGCATCAGTTTTTCCTCGACTTGTTGAACTCCTCCACCAGCTTCTGGTGGTCGGCGTTCGTCTTCGTGAACTGGGACGTCTTGCCGTCCAGCGAGATGAAGTAGTACCAGCCGTCCTTGGTCGGGTCGACGACGCCCTTGAGCGCCTCGGCGCCCGGGTTGCCGATCGGACCCGGCGGCAGGCCCTTGTAGTAGTAGGTGTTGTAGACGTTGTCGAACTTCCGCAGCTCTTCCAGCGTCAGGTCGATCTTGCTCTGGTTCTTGATGTAGTTGTACGTCGAGTCGAACTCGAGCTTGCCGAAGGTCTGCGGGTTGTTGGTCTTCATGCGGTTGTAGACGACCTCGGCCATCTTGCGGAAGTCGTCGTGCGACGTGCCCTCCGCCTGGACGAGGCTGGCGATCGTGATCAGCTCCCACGGGCTGCTGACGCCGAGCTCCTTCGCCTTGGCCTCCAGCTCGTACTTGGCGTACTCCTGGTTCGACCGCGCCACCATCTTGCGCAGCACGTCCTCGGGCTTGTTGCCCTTCACCATCGGGTACTTCGCCGGGTAGAGGAAGCCCTCCAGCGGGTCCTTCACGTTCTTGTGGTTCTTCGCCCAGTCGGGAAGGCCGAGGTCGTTGGCCTTCGCCTTCGCGATGCCCTGCGTCGTGCCCTTGTCGACGCCGAGCTTCTTGTCGATCTCCTCGTAGACCCAGACGTTCCGCTTGCCTTCGGGGATGACGAGCCCGGACTGGCTCTGCGGGTTCAGCATCATCTCGACGGCGCTCTGCGCCGACATCTGCAGCCTCAGCGTGTAGGCGCCCGCCTGGATGGCATTGCCCTTGGGGTCCTTCTCCGCCGCCGAGACGAAGGCGTCGACGCTCTTGATGACGCCGGCCTTCTTCAGGATGTTGGCGATCTCGTAGCCGCCGGCGCCCTTCGGGATCTCGACCTGGACCTCGCCGGATCCTTCGCCCGCGTAGTCGGGTGCCGCGCCGAACTGGCCCTGCCAGAACTGGTAGCCGAAGTAGCCGATGCCGCCCACGCCGCCGACCAGGACGAGCGCGACGACCAGGCAGGCGACGCCGTTCTTGCCCTTCTTGCCCTTGTCCTTGCCGCCCCGGCGCTCGCGACCGCCGCCGCGCGACGAGCGCCGTCCGGCCGGCTCCTCGTCGTCATCGTCGTAGTCGTCATCGTCGTCGGAGCGGACACCGACGGCGCTGTCCTCGCCGGTGAAGAAGGGGTGCCGCTCCTCTTCCTCGGGCTCCGCGTCCCAGTCGGTCACCGGCTGCGGCGGCACCTGCCGCCGGCCCGGGGGCTGCGGCGGCGGGTACGCCTCGGGGGTGCCGTAGAGGTCAGGGTTCTGGCCGCCGTACGGATCCGCGGGGGTCGTGCCGTACGGCATGGCCGCCTGGCCGGTCTCCCAGCTCGGGTCGTACTGCTGTGCGGGGTATCCGGGCGTGTCGTAGCCCTGCCCCTGCTGCCCCTGATAGCCGCCGTACGCCGACGGATCGACGTACTGCTGCGGGTGCTGGGCGTGCTGCTGCTGCTGCTGGTGCCCGTGCTGCTGCGGGTGCTGCTGGTACTGCTGCGGCTGCTGCTGGTACTGGGGGTCGTAGCCCTGCGCCTGGCCCTGGGCGTACTGGCCCTGACCGTACTGGTCCTGGACGTACTGACCCTGGCCGTACTGGTCCTGGCCGCCGTACTGCTCCTGGTGGCCGTACTGCTGGTCCTGGTGCGGGTACTGCTGCTGACCCTGACCTCCCCATCCCTGGTCCCCGTACAACGGGTCCGTGGGATGCCACGGTTCGGAGCCGGAGCCCCGGCCATACTCAGTCATCGATCCCCAACCAGCCGCGAGGCTTCCGGACGATCCGCCTCTACGTTGTGCGGCAGCTGTTCGAACACCGCCACATCGCGCGGAACGTTACCGTATCGCGATCAGATGACCACTTCGACGCCCTCGCCAGGAGGATTACCTGATACCCGTTCGGCCTCAAGAGCGTTCTGAAGGATGATCACAGCGGCGGCCTGGTCGATGACCGACCGCCCCTTCTTGGACTTCACGCCCGAGGCCCGCAGCCCCTGGGTGGCCGTCACCGTCGTCATCCGCTCGTCGACGAGGCGGACCGGCACCGGGGCGATGCCCTTGGCCAGCTCCCCGGCGAAGCGCCGGACCTTGGCCGCGGCCGGGCCCTCGCCCCCGGAGAGGGAGCGAGGGAGGCCGACCACGACCTCGATCGGTTCGTACTCCTCGACGAGTCCCCGCAGCCGCCGGTGGGCGGCCGGGACGTCACGCCCCGGCACGGTCTCCACCGGGGTGGCGAGGACCCCGTCGGGGTCGCACGAGGCGACCCCGATCCGGGCGTCCCCGACGTCGACCGCGAGACGACGGCCGCGGCGCATCGTCACGCCGTCTCCACGACGAGGCGCTCGACGGCGTCGATGGCCGCGCCGACGGCCTCGGGGTTCTGGCCGCCGCCCTGGGCGACGTCCGGCTTGCCGCCACCGCCGCCACCGAGGGTCTTGGCGGCCGTGCGGACCAGCTCGCCGGCCTTGAGACCGCGCTCGCGGGCGGCCTCGTTGGTGGCGATGACCGTCAGCGGGCGGCCGTTGGCCGTGGTGAACAGGGCCACGACGGCCGGGCGGTCGGAGGAGATCCGGCCGCGGACGTCGAGGACCAGCTTGCGCAGGTCGTCGGCGGAGGTGCCGTCCTGGACCTGGCCGGTGACCAGGGCCACGCCACGGATGTCCTTGGCGCCCTCGACGAGACCGGCGGCGGCCTGGAGCACCTTCTCGGCGCGGAACTTCTCGATCTCCTTCTCGGCGTCCTTCAGCTTGCCGAGCATGGAGGAGATCTTCTCCGGCAGCTCCTCCGGGCGGCCCTTGACCAGCTCCTGGAGCTGGGCGACGACCGTGTGCTCCCGGGCGAGGAAGTTGTACGCGTCGACACCGACGAGGGCCTCGACACGGCGCACGCCACTGCCGATCGACGACTCGCCGAGCAGCTTCACCAGGCCGAGGGCGGCGGTGTTCTTGACGTGCGTACCGCCGCACAGCTCCTTGGAGAAGTCGCCGATGGTGACCACGCGGACCGTCTCGCCGTACTTCTCGCCGAACTCGGCGATGGCGCCCTGGCGCTTGGCCTCGTCGATCGGCATGACCTCGGCGTGCACGTCGAGTTCGCGGGAGAGGACCTCGTTGATCTTCTGCTCGACGTCCATGAGGACCGTGCCCGGCACCGCGTTGGGCGAGCCGAAGTCGAAGCGGAAGCGGCCGGGCGAGTTCTCCGAACCGGCCTGGGCGGCCGTCGGGCCGAGGGCGTCCCGCAGCGCCTGGTGCGTCAGGTGCGTGGCGGAGTGGGCGCGGGCGATGGCCCGGCGGCGGCGCACGTCGATGGCGGCGTAGGCGGTGGAGCCGACGGTCACCTCGCCGACCTGGACCGAACCCTTGTGCACGGAGACACCGGGGACCGGCTGCTGGACGTCACGGATCTCGATGACGGCGCCGCTGTGCAGCTTGATCCGGCCGTGGTCGGCGAGCTGGCCGCCGCCCTCGGCGTAGAACGGGGTGCGGTCGAGGACGACCTCGACCTCGTCGCCCTCGGAGGCGGCCGGCGAGGAGACGCCGTTGACCAGCAGGCCGACGACCGTGGACTCGCCCTCGGTGTTGGTGTAGCCGGTGAACTGGGTGGCACCGTTGCCGTCGGCGATCTCGCGGTAGGCGGCGACGTCGGCGTGGCCGGTCTTCTTGGCCTTGGCGTCGGCCTTGGCCTTGTCCCGCTGCTCCTGCATGAGGCGGCGGAAGCCGGCCTCGTCCACGGAGAGCCCCTGCTCGGCGGCGATCTCCAGGGTCAGGTCGATCGGGAAGCCCCAGGTGTCGTGGAGCAGGAACGCCTTGTCGCCGGGCAGCACGGTGGAACCGGCGGCCTTGGTCTCGGTGACGGCACCGTCCAGGACGTTGGAGCCGGCGTTCAGCGTCTTGAGGAAGCGGGCCTCCTCGGCGAGGGCGACGGTCTCGATCCGCTTGCGGTCGGTGACCAGCTCCGGGTACTGCTCGCCCATGGTGTCGATGACCACGTCGACGAGGTCCTGGACGACCACGCCCGTGGCGCCGAGCAGGCGCATGTTGCGGATGGCGCGGCGCATGATGCGGCGCAGCACATAGCCGCGGCCCTCGTTGCCCGGGGTGACACCGTCGCCGATGAGCATCACGGACGTCCGCATGTGGTCGGCGACCACGCGCAGCGAGACGTCGCTGTCGTGGGCCTTGCCGTAGTCCACGCCGGTCAGCTCGGTGGCCTTGTCGATGACGACCTTGAGGGTGTCGGTCTCGTACATGTTCTGTACGCCCTGCAGGATCATCGCCAGGCGCTCGAGGCCGAGGCCGGTGTCGATGTTCTTCGACGGCAGCTCGCCGAGGATCGGGAAGTCCTCCTTGCCGGAGCCCTCACCGCGCTCGTACTGCATGAAGACCAGGTTCCAGATCTCCACGTACCGCTCGTCGTTGACGGCCGGGCCGCCCTCGACGCCGAACTCGGGACCGCGGTCGTAGTTGATCTCCGAGCACGGGCCGCAGGGGCCGGGCACGCCCATCGACCAGTAGTTGTCCTTCTTGCCGAGGCGCTGGATGCGCTCGGCGGGGACGCCGACGACGTCGCGCCAGATCCGCTCGGCCTCGTCGTCCTCGAGGTAGACGGTGATCCAGAGCTTCTCCGGGTCGAGCCCGTAGCCGCCGTGCTCCACCGAGGTGGTCAGCAGCTCCCAGGCGAGCTTGATGGCGCCTTCCTTGAAGTAGTCGCCGAAGGAGAAGTTGCCGCACATCTGGAAGAACGTGCCGTGGCGGGTGGTCTTGCCGACCTCTTCGATGTCGGGCGTACGCACGCACTTCTGCACGCTGGAGGCGCGCGGGAACGGCGGCTTCACCTCGCCGAGGAAGTACGGCTTGAAGGGAACCATGCCGGCGGGGACCAGAAGCAGAGTCGGGTCGTCCGCGATGAGCGACGCCGAAGGCACGACGGTGTGCCCGCGCTCCTCGAAGAAGCTCAGCCAGCGGCGGCGGATTTCAGCCGACTCCATCAGTGGTCCTCATTCCGGTTGTACGAAATCGTGCGGTACGAATGCGTGGTGGTCTGTGGGGTGGGGTCGAGCACGGCCCTGCGGCGCGGCCCGGGGAGCTCGCGCTCGGCAGGGCCGTCCACGGGGGCCTCCAGGCCGAGCGCCTCGCCGAGTTCGGCCTCGCGCTGGACCATGCCGGCCCTGACGTCGAGGGCGAAGTCCTTGAGCCGGTGGCCGGTCTCGATCGCCTTGTTCGCCGCCTGCGCGGCGAGGCTCTCCGGAGTCAGCTGCTTGAGCTTCCGGTTGACCTTGGTGGTGGCCCACACCCCGGCTGCTGCGCCGGCGGTGAACCAGAACGTACGGCGGAACATCGGCGGCTCAGCCCTTCTGCTTCCGGCGCCGCGCGGACGGCACGGTGCGACCGACGACGGTACGGCGCGCGGCCGCGGGCGCCGGCGACGCCTCGTCCCGGCCGCGGCCAAGGGCCTTGCGCACTCCGTAGCCGAAGGCGGCGACCTTGACGAGCGGGCCGCCGAAGGTGGAGGCGACGGTGGAGGAGAGCGCGGAGGCGTTGGAGGTGACCTCCTGGACGTCCGAGGCGATGGCGTCGACCCGGTCGAGCTGGGTCTGTGCCGCGCGCACGGTCGCGGAGGCGTCGCTGAGCAGCGGGACGGCCTGTTCGGTCACGTCCGCCACCAGCTTGGTGGTCGCCTTGAGCGTCTGCGCCAGCCTCACCAGAACCACGGCGAGGAAGGAGACGAGAATCGCCCAGAACACGGCCACCAGAATCCCGGCAACCTCTCCACCGGTCACTCCGCACCGCTCTCTTCTGTCGTTGGGCCCTTGCGAAAAGTCGTCCTCCGACCCTATCGCGCCCGGGGTCTTTCCCCGTACCGCATTTGCCCTCGCGACGCCGCTCGGGACAGGGGATTCGCCCGTACCGATTGTACGGAGCGCGCGCGGGTGGGTACGCTCCGTGTCCCATGCGAAGGAGCAATCTCCCGGCCGAGCTGAACCGGTTCATCGGACGGGCCGGCGAACAGCGTGAACTCGCCCGGCTCCTGATCGAATCCCGCCTGGTCACGGTGGTCGGGATGGGAGGCGTGGGCAAGACCCGGCTGGCCCTGCGCGCCGCGTCCGCGGCGGAGAAACGCTACGCCGACGGCGCGTGGCTGGCCGACCTCTCGGTGCTGCGCGACCCCGATCTCGTGGCGCTCGCGCTCGGCGAGGCGCTGGGGCTGACGGACCACACGCTGCGCACCCCGGACGAGACGCTGGTCGACCATCTCGCGGAGCGCAGTGTCCTGCTGGTCGTGGACGGCTTCGAGCACCTCGTGGACGAGTGCGCCCCGGTGCTGCGGCTGCTCCTCGAACGCTGCCCCGGCCTCACCGTGCTCGCGGTGGGCCGCCGCCCGCTGCGGGTGGACGGGGAGACGGTGTTCGCGCTGGCCCCGATGGACGAGGAGGACGCGGAGCGGCTGTTCCTCGCGCGGGCGGCGGCGACCGGCGACCTCGCGGGGCCCGCCTCCGACCCCGCCGCCGTACGCGAGCTGTGCCTGCGCCTCGACGGGATCCCGCTGGCCCTGGAGCTGGCGGCAGCCCGGATGCCGCTGCTGACCGTGGAGCAGGTGCTGCACCGGCTCGACGACCGGTTCCGGCTGCTCACGGACGGAGCGCGGGGCGCGCTGCCGCGGCACCAGACGCTGCGGACGGCGATCGGCTGGAGCCACGAGCTGTGCACGCCGGACGAGCGCCTGCTCTGGGCGCGGCTCTCGGTCTTCGCCGGTCCTTTCGACCTGGAGGCGGCGGAGTACGTCTGCGCCGGCCGGGAGCTGCCGACGGAGCGGGTCCTGGACGTGCTCGGCGGTCTGCTCGCGCAGTCGCTGGTGGTACGGGAGTTCACGCCCGCCGGTCCCCGGTACCGGATGGTGGACACGGTCTCGGCGTACGGGGCGGAGTGGCTGGCCGCGCTCGGGGACACCGAGCGGATGCGCCGCCGCCATCGCGACTGGTACATGGGGCTCGCCACCTGGTGCGAGCTGGAGTGGTTCAGTCCGCGCCAGGCCGAGGTCGCGGCCTGTCTGGACGCGGCGCTGCCCAATCTGCGGGCGGCGCTCGAACTCTGTATGGAGGGGCCGGACGAGGCGCATCTGGCGCTGCAGCTCGCGGGGACGCTCTGGTTCGCGTGGGTGGGCTGCGGCCGGCTGTCCGAGGGGCGGCACTGGCTCGACCGGGCGCTCGGCGGCGATCCGGAGCACGACGAGCACACCTCGGCCCGGCTGAAGGCGTTGTGGGTGCTCGGCTATGTGGCAATCCTGCAGGGCGACGCCACGGCGGCGGTGGCGGCGCTGCACGCCTGTGGGGAGCGGGCCCGCGCGACCGGCAACGCCCTGGCGGAGGCGTACGCGACGCATCGGATGGGCTGTCTGGCGCTGCTCTCGGACGACATGCGGCGCGCGGAGGAGCTGATCGGCCGGGCCCTGGTGGCCTACCGCGAGCTGGGCGAGCTGAACAGCAATGTGCTGATGGCCCAGGTCGAGCTGGCGATGGCCCGGGTCTTCCTGGGCGATCTGGAGGGCGCGGTCGCGCTCTGCGTGGACGTGCGCGAGATCTGCGAGGAGCGCGGTGAGCGCTGGACCAAGGCATACGCGCTCTATGTGCTGGCGTACGCGGCGTGGACCAGGGGCGAGCACGGCGAGGCGCGGGCGCTGCTGACCGAGTGCGTGACGATCAACCACACCTTCCACGACCTGGTGGGCCTGGTCCTGGCGATCGAGCTGCTCGCGCTGGTGACGGCGAGCGAGGGCGATCCCTCGGAGGCGGCCGTGCTGCAGGGTGCGGCGCTGCCGGTCTGGGACACGGTGGGTCTGCAGCTGTTCGGCTCGGGGACTTTCAACGGGCCGCGGGCGCTCTGCGCGCGCGAGGCGGGCGAGCTGCTCGGTGCGGAGCGTTACGGGGCGTCGGTGCGGGAGGGCCAGGGGCTCTCGCTGGACGCGGCGGTGGACCGGGCGCTCAGCGAGCGTCGCGACCCGGCCGTGCGGGTGCCGGGGGCCCGGGCGCCGCGCCCGTTCCGTTCGAAGGTCCCGGAGAACGCGGAAGCCCGCCGGCTCCCCCACCCGTGAGGGCGGGGAAGCGGCGGGCCGAACACCGCGGGGGTGGTACTACGGCGCCTTGATCAGCGGGCGTAGTACTCGACGACCAGCTGCTCGTCGCAGATGACCGGGATTTCCTTGCGGTTCGGGTCGCGGTCGAGGCGGAAGGCCAGGGCCTTCAGGTTGACCTGCAGGTAGCGCGGGGTCTCACCGTCGGCGGCGAAGCCACCCTCGCGGGCGACCTGGAACAGGGCCTTGTCGCGGGAGCGCTCGCGGATCATCACGACGTCGTCGGGACGGACGCGGAAGGACGGCTTGTCGACCTTGCCACCGTTGACCTGGACGTGACCGTGCACGACCATCTGGCGGGCCTGGTAGATGGTGCGGGCGATGCCCGAACGCAGGACCAGGGCGTCGAGGCGACGCTCGAGCTCGACGACCAGCGCCTCGCCCGTCTTGCCTTCGGCCTTCTTGGCGCGGTCGTAGGCGCGCGCCATCTGGCGCTCGCTGATGTCGTACTGGGCGCGCAGACGCTGCTTCTCGAGCAGACGGACCTTGTAGTCCGAGTTCTGCTTGCGGCCACGGCCGTGCTCGCCCGGCGGGTAGGGGCGGGCCTCGAAGTACTTGACGGCCTTCGGGGTCAGCGCGATGCCGAGGGCACGCGACTTCTTGACCTTGGGACGGGACTGGTTCGGCATGAACCAACCTCTCTATCTGTACGAATACGGCTTCACCAGGGTTAAAGGAGGTCGCATCCGCAGCCGGGGAAACCCGTTCGGTCCGTGAAGGACCTGTCGGGCAGCCGCTCCCTGGTCTGGGCACGTACGTGCAGCACGCGAACGGCCCATCGCCTGGTCCCGAATACCGGGGAGGTGATGGGTTGCCCGCGACACCTTCGAAGGTGCGCGACACTCCTGGAGATCCCGCCCTGGGGCGAGGCTCCCGCTGCTTGTCCCGTTCTGGTGGCGCCGGCCGAAGCCGGACACAGGACGCAGCACTCCGCACGAGTGTACCGGGTCGGCCGGGGGCCCGTGCACACGCCCGGGGTCGCGAGCGTGCTCAGGGGCAGGTGGCGAGGAGTTCCTGGAGAGCGAGCCTCTCGGGCGTGGAGACGGTCAGGCCGTACTTGGCCTTGATGCCGGTCCAGCGCCGGCCGCACTCGCACCAGTACGCCTTCCGCGGCGGCTTCCACTTGTCGGGGGTCTTGCTGCTCTTCTCGTAGTTGGTCCGCTTGTCGGTGGCGAGCAGCACGTCCAGGTCGTTGGCGTAGGCGAGGCGCCGCTCGGGGCTCCAGGCCCACGCGCCCGCGCGCCAGGCCGCGCCCAGCGCGACGACGTGGTCGGTCTGGATCTGCGACGCCTTGCGGTACGAGTACGGCAACTTCTTGCCGGTGTACGGGTCGTGGAGCACGCCCGAGAGGACGACGCACGGGTTGCGGTCGCCCTGGCGCAGCTCGCTGAGGTCGCGGCGCAGGACGTCGTCGCGCGTGTCACAGCCGTTGCGTCCGCCGAGGGCGTCGGTCTCGTCCGACCACGTGGTGCCGAACTCGGCCCTCTTGTACGTCTCCCAGTTCTTGCCCCAGGCGACGGTGAGCCGGGCCAGCCGGCTCCGCGCCTCGGCCGCGGTGGGCGGGAAGCCCGGGCTGACGAGCGGCACCGCGGAGGGGGAAGGGGCGGCCCGATCCTCGGTGGCCGGTGCGCAGCCGGTGACCAGGAGGGCCAGGGCCGTGGCCGGCACCCATGCCGTACGGATCATGGACCGAGCGTAGGGGCGGCCCGACCGTGACGCGCGTCAGCCGTCGCCGCGCAGCCGCTCCCGCACCTTCTCCACCACGTCCGCGTACCGCGCCTCCGCGCCGTAGCGGGTCGGTTCGTAGTAGCGCCTGCCGTGGACCTCGTCCGGGGCGTACTGCTGGGCCGCGATGCCGCCCGGGACGTCGTGCGGGTACACGTACCCCTGGGCGTGGCCGAGCTTGGCGGCGCCCTTGTAGTGGCCGTCGCGCAGGTGCGCCGGGACCGAGCCCGCCAGACCGTTCCGTACGTCCGCCTGGGCGGCGAAGATCGCGGTGGTCGCGGCGTTCGACTTGGGGGCGAGGGCCAGGGCGATGGTGGCGTGGCTCAGGGTCAGCGCCGCCTCGGGGAAGCCGATCATGGCGACGGCCTGGGCGGCCGCGACGGCCGTCGGCAGCGCGGTGGGATCGGCCAGGCCGATGTCCTCGCTGGCGGAGATCATCAGGCGGCGGGCGATGAACCGGGGGTCCTCCCCCGCCTCGATCATCCGGGCGAGGTAGTGCAGCGCCGCGTCCACGTCCGAGCCGCGGATGGACTTGATGAGGGCGCTGGCCACGTCGTAGTGCTGGTCGCCGTCCCGGTCGTACTTCACGGCCGCGCGGTCGACGGTCTCCTCGACCGTGGCGAGAGTGATCTCCGGCTCGCCCTTGGCGATGGCCGCGCCCGCCGCGGCCTCCAGGGCGGTGAGCGCCCGCCGTGCGTCGCCGCCGGCGATCCGCAGCAGATGGGCCTCGGCGTCCTCGGGCAGCGTGACCGCGCCGCCGAGCCCCCGGTCCTCGGTGAGTGCCCGCTTGAGCAGATCGCGCAGGTCGTCGTCGGTGAGCGGTTCGAGCGTGAGCAGGAGGGAGCGGGAGAGCAGCGGCGAGATGATCGAGAAGTACGGGTTCTCGGTGGTCGCCGCGATCAGCGTCACCCAGCGGTTCTCCACGGCGGGGAGCAGCGAGTCCTGCTGGGCCTTGGAGAAGCGGTGGATCTCGTCGAGGAAGAGGACGGTCTCCTTGCCGAAGCCGCCGGCCGCGCGCCGGGCGCCCTCGATGACGGCCCGGACCTCCTTGACTCCCGCGGTGATCGCGGAGAGCTCCACGAAGCGCTTGTTGGTCGCCTTGGAGACGACGTACGCGAGGGTGGTCTTCCCGATGCCGGGCGGGCCCCAGAGGATCACGGACGAGGAGCCCGCCGGGCCTCCGCTGCCCTCGCCGACGAGCCGGCGCAGCGGCGAGCCCGGCTTGAGCAGGTGCTGCTGGCCGAGGACCTCGTCCAGGGTGCGCGGACGCATCCGGACGGCCAGGGGGCTGCTGGACGGGTCCTTCTCCTGGCGTTCTTCGGCGGCTGCGGTAAAGAGGTCGGGCTCCACAGTCATGAAGCCTAAGTCAGGGGACTGACAGCGCGGACCGCGCCCGTCAGCTGGTCCAGAAGTCCCACCAGCGCGTCAGGATCAGCATGCCGATGATCCCGATGTGCAGCACCGGCAGCACCCAGGTGAACTCGTCGAAGAAGGTCTTCAGGCCGCGCGGGGCGGGGATGACGCCCGTGCGGACGTTGTGCGAGGTCACGTACCAGAACATGATGATCGTGGCGACCCAGGCCAGGCAGCACCACAGGCAGAGCGCGTTGATCTCGTAGAGCGACTGCTGCATGAGCCAGGTACAGAAGCCGACGCCGAACAGCGTGCCCGCGTTCAGGCCGAGCCAGTACCAGCGGCGGTAGCGGGCGCCCGCGAGGAGGGCCACACCGATCGCGATGATCATCGCGTAGGTCACGAGGCCGAGCATGGGGTTCGGGAAGCCGAAGACCGAGGCCTGCTCGCTCTTCATGATGTTGCCGCAGGAGACGACCGGGTTGAGGCTGCACCCGGGGGTGAAGTTCGGGTCCTCGAGGAGCTTGAACTTGTCGATCGTGATCACCCAGGCGGCGAGCAGCCCCGCGGCGCCGGTGATCACGAGCAGCCAGGCGAAGGCGCGGCTCGCGCCGATCGTGTCGCGCGTCGACTCGTCCACGCTTGCGTTCGTCATATGTCCGTTCCATCGCTCGCCGGCCTTCTGGGCACGGTCATTGTGCCGCACACGGACCGGTGTCCACCGTTCGGTGGACATAAGGACGGGCCCCGGCGCACACAGCGCCGGGGCCCGTCCTTGTGCACATCAGGCCAGCTTGGCCTGGACCGTGGCGACCAGCTCGTCCAGGGCCACCGGCTCCTGCTCGCCGGCCTCCATGTCCTTGAGCTGGACGACGCCCTCGGCGAGGTCGCGCTCACCGGCGACGATCGCGAAGCGGGCACCGGAACGGTTGGCGTCCTTCATCGAGCCCTTCAGGCCCTTGCCGCCGAAGGAGAAGTCCGCCGCGACACCGGCCTTGCGCAGCTCGGTGACCTTGCCGAAGAGGATCCGCCGGGCCTCCTCGCCGAGCGCGACCGCGAAGACGCTGGTGGTCGCCGGGATGTCCAGCTCGACACCCTCCGCCTCCAGGGCGAGGACCGTACGGTCCACACCGAGCGCCCAGCCGACGGACGGCAGCGCCGGGCCGCCGATCATCTCGGAGAGGCCGTCGTAGCGGCCGCCGCCGCCCACCGCGGACTGCGAGCCGAGACCGTCGTGGACGAACTCGAAGGTCGTCCGCGTGTAGTAGTCGAGGCCGCGCACCAGCTTGGCGTCGTCTTCGAAGGCCACGCCCGCCGCGGTGATCAGCGCGCGCACCTCCTCGTGGTACGCCTTGCACGCGTCGCACAGGTAGTCCCGCAGCAGCGGCGCGTCGCCCAGCTGCTTCTGCACGGCCTCGCGCTTGTCGTCGAGGACGCGCAGCGGGTTGATCTCGGCGCGGCGGAGCGTCTCCTCGTCCAGGTCGAGCCCGCGCAGGAAGGTCTGCAGCGCCTCGCGGTAGACGGGACGGCACTCCTTGTCGCCCAGCGAGTTCAGCAGGATGCGGAAGTTACGCAGGCCGAGCGAGCGGTACGCCTGGTCGGCCAGGATGATCAGCTCGGCGTCGAGCGCCGGGTCCTCGGCGCCGATCGCCTCGGCACCGACCTGCGAGAAGTGGCGGTAACGGCCCTTCTGCGGGCGCTCGTAGCGGTAGTACGAGCCGGAGTACCAGAGCTTGACGGGCAGGTTGCCCTGCTTGTGCAGGCTGGCCTCCAGGGCGGCGCGCAGCACGGAGGCGGTGCCCTCGGGACGCAGGGCGAGCTTGTCGCCGCCCTTGGTCTCGAAGGCGTACATCTCCTTGGTCACGATGTCGGTGGACTCGCCGACGCCGCGCGCGAAGAGGTTGACGTCCTCGAAGCCGGGGGTCTCGATGTAGCCGTAGCCGGACGTCCGCAGCGGTCCGGAGATGGCGTCACGGACCGCCAGGTACTTCGCGGAGTACGGCGGAATCAGGTCGTACGTGCCCTTGGGGGCCTTGAAGGTGCTCACTGCGTTCTCGTCACATTCCTCGTCGGGGAGCCTTCGCGCTCCCGAGGCCGGCGGCCACATCCCGCAAGTAGGGATTGGTGGCGCGCTCCTGGCCGATGGTCGTCTGGGGACCGTGTCCCGACAGCACCACGGTCGAGTTGTCGAGCGGCAGGCACACGCGGGCCAGCGATTCGAGCATCTCGTCCATGTCACCGCCGGGCAGGTCGGTGCGTCCGATGGAGCCGGCGAAGAGCAGATCGCCCGAGAAGAAGACGGAGGGGATCTCCGTGTTCTCGGGCATCCGGAAGGTCACCGACCCCTTGGTATGACCGGGCGCGTGGGCGACGGAGAACTCGAGACCGGCGAGCTCCAGCTTGGCGCCGTCGGTGAGCTCGTGCACGTCGTCGGGCTCGCCCACGGTCAGCTCGCCCATGAGGGGCATCCCGATGGAGCGGCCGAGGGCCTTCTCCGGGTCGCTCATCATGTACCGGTCGGCGGGGTGGATCCACGCGGGTACGTCATGGGCGCCGCAGACCGGGACGACGGAGGCGACGTGGTCGATGTGGCCATGGGTGAGGACCACGGCGACGGGCTTGAGCCGATGCTTCTTGAGCGTCTCCTCGACTCCCTGGGCGGCCTGGTGGCCCGGGTCGATGATCACGCACTCCTCGCCTGCGGCGGGGGCGACCAGATAGCAGTTGGTCCCCCAGGCCCCGGCGGGGAACCCGGCAATCAGCACGATCGTCCTTAATGTCGTCCGGCACGAGGTGCGGCGGAGCGGAAGTGGCAGATCAGAGCCTACCGGCGCTGCGTATTCCACAGCCAACCCGTATACGGTACGGGCACACCCGGCCAGGACAGGAACAGACGAGCGACAAGGAGCAGACCCGGTGGTCAGCAGCGATCAGCGGCGGCGGCAGCTCGCCAGGGAGAAGTACGTACGCCAGCAGGAGCGGCGGCAGCAGGCGCGGCAGAAGGCCAGGCGCCGCAACACCGTGATCGCCGCCTCGCTCGCCGTAGTCCTGGCCGCGGGCGGCGCGGTGTACGCCTCCGTGGCGCTGACCGACGACGGCGCCAAGGGAGCCGGCGACTCGGCGGCGAGCGGTACGCCGTCGAACCCGACACCCTCGGCGAGCGAGCCGAAGACGCCTGAGCCGGCGATGGCCATCGACAAGAAGGCCACGTACGCGATGTCCCTGGAGACGAACAGGGGCACCGTCGCGATCACCATGGACGCGGCGAAGACCCCGCACACGGTGAACTCCTTCAAGCACCTGGCGGACAAGAAGTACTTCGACGGCACCAAGTGCCACCGGCTGACCACCGAGGGCATCTTCGTGCTCCAGTGCGGTGACCCCAAGGGCGACGGCACGGGTGGCCCCGGCTACACGATCCCGGACGAGAACCTGGACGCGCTCGGCAAGGCCGGCGCGGACGGCACGGTGACGTTCCCGGCGGGCACGGTCGCGATGGCCAACACCGGCCAGCCGGGCAGTGGTGGAAGCCAGTTCTTCCTCGTCTACAAGGACACGAAGCTGCCGCCGACCTACACCCCCTTCGGGAAGATCGACGCGGCCGGGCTGAAGGCCGTGGAGGAGGTCGCGAAGGGCGGCGTCGAGGGCGGCGGCAAGGACGGCGCGCCGAAGACGGCCGTCACGATCGCGAAGGGCACGGTCACCAAGAAGTGACACACCGCGTGACCGTGGAATTTCGGTCGCGCGGAGAGCGGACAGCCGGGCGGCCGGTCGCCTAGATTGGCGTTGTGCAGCGCGGTCCTGTATCCGCGTTGTTGAGGGCGGGCGAGGCCCGCCGGGAAACTGTGGACGATGCCCAGGGGGTGAGAGCCCCCTCGTCGGCATCATGTGGAGGAGGCGCTGTGAGCAGCGACCCGTGGGGCCGCGTCGACGAGACGGGCACCGTGTACGTGCGTACTGCCGAGGGCGAGAAGGTCGTCGGATCGTGGCAGGCCGGCACTCCCGAGGAGGCACTGGCCTACTTCGAGCGCAAGTACGAGGGCTTGGTTGTCGAGATCGGCCTCCTCGAGAAGAGGGTGAAGACCACCGACCTCTCGGCGAAGGACGCCACTGTCGCGATCGACCACATCCGGCAGCAGGTGGACGAGCATCACGCCGTGGGTGACCTCGCCGCGCTGGCGACGCGTCTCGACAAGCTGGTCGAGACCGTGGAGTCGCGCCGCGAGGAGCGCAAGGCCCAGAAGGCCAAGCAGGCGGACGAGGCGCGCGGCGCCAAGGAAGCCCTGGTCAAGGAGGCGGAGGAGCTCGCGCAGAGCGAGCAGTGGCGGGCCGCCGGTGAGCGGCTGCGGGCTCTCGTGGACACCTGGAAGGGCCTGCCGCGGCTCGACCGGAAGTCCGACGACGAGCTGTGGCACCGCTTCTCGCACGCCCGCTCGGCGTTCTCCAAGCGCCGCAAGGCGCACTTCGCCTCGCTGGACGCGCAGCGCGAGGACGCCCGCAAGGCCAAGGAGAAGCTGGTCGCCGAGGCGGAGTCGCTGTCGAACTCCACGGACTGGGGCGGCACGGCCGCTCGGTACCGCGAGCTGATGACCGAGTGGAAGGCCGTGGGCCGCGCCCAGCGCGAGCACGAGGACGACCTGTGGAACCGCTTCCGCGGCGCCCAGGACGTGTTCTTCGCCGCGCGCGGTGAGGTCTTCGCCGAGCGCGACGCGGAGCAGACCGAGAACCTCAAGCTGAAGGAGGAGCTCGCGGTCGAGGCCGAGAAGCTGGTGCCCGTGGCGGATCTGAAGGCGGCCCGTGCGGCCTTCCGCTCCATCAACGAGCGCTGGGAGGCCATCGGCCACGTTCCGCGCGACGCCCGGCCGAAGGTCGAGGGCCGGATGCACGCGGTGGAGCGGGCGATCCAGGAGGCCGAGGAGTCGGAGTGGCGCCGGACGAACCCCGAGGCACGCGCGCGTGCGGCGGGTCTGACGGGCCAGCTGCAGGACGCGGTCGACAAGCTCCAGAAGCAGATCGACGCGGCCCGCGCGGCGGGCAACGACACCAAGGCCGACAAGCTGGCGCGTGAGCTGGAGGGCCGTCAGGCACTCCTCGACCAGGCCCTGAAGGGCCTGGAGGAGTTCGGCGGCCGGTAACACCGTCGTCCTTGACGGAAGAGGGCCCCCTCGCGGTGATCACCGTGCACGGGGGCTCTCTGCGTTGCGCGGGTGTCAGGGCTGCCGAGGCGGCTGCGCCGCTCTCTCCACGCTGTCCAGGGCGTGCCGGAGCACCTCGCATGCCTGGCTGTGGTTCCCGGCGGTCTGCAGAAGTTCCGCGAGGCGGCGGCAGACCGTGACCGCTTCGGGCCCGAACCGCTTGTGGGTGTGGTGGAACGCGCTCTCCAGCACCTCGATGGCCTGCTGGTCCTGGCCCGTCTCGGTGAGCAGCTCGGCCAGCTCCAGGTGCACACCGACGGAGTCGCCGTCCGCGTCCGGAACACTGCTCTGGAGGATCATGCGCAGGACCGGCAGCGCGTCGCGTCCCCGTCCGGCGGTCCGGAGGAGACGGGCCAGCTGCAGGCCCGACGAGATCATCGCGGCCTCGACCTCGGCATCGATGACGGGTCCGGCAGACCCTCCCGGTGCCGCTTGGGCACGGTTGCGGACGAGCGGGAGACGGCCGATGTCATTCTCTTGGCTGCGCTGGGGCAGCGGCCGGTTCTTGGAGCGCAGCCGGGCATCCACGGCGCGGTAGAGCGTCTCCAGGTCGAGAGTCTCCGGCTCGTCGGGGAGGCCTCGGGTCAGCACGTGGAGCAGCTCGCCGGTGAATGCCGTGTGGCGTTCACCCTCGGGGGCGAGGGCCACGTGGTCGCGGGGCGAGGCAGTCAGTACGTAGGCGCCTTGGACACCGGCCTGGGCTGCGAGGGCGTGGGGCGAGCTGAGAGTTCGCGCGGCCCGGCCGCTGAAGCAGCAGTCCAGAACGACGATCTTACGGCGGGCCGGGGAGGCGAGAATCGCGGCGCGGAGGTGTCGGTATTCGACCGCCGTATAACCCAGTCCTTCCCGGGAGCCGGTGAGGCCGACGTACAGGTCCGCCGAGTCCGAGTCCCTCAGCCCGTGCCCGCAGTAGTACACGAGCAGGGTGTCCGAGGCCCGTTCTCCTGCGGCATACACCGGATCAAGCAGGGCGGCGGGTGTCTCGGGCTCGACCACCGTGAGAGTGTGCGCACCTGGCAGACCCCACACCGTCGGATCCTGGAGGACGGCCGCGAGGTCCGAGACGTTCGTCTCGACCGCTGGCAGTTGCGGCAGGTGCAGGTAGCTGGAGGTGCCGATCAGTACGGCTGCCGAGGCGGAGGGGTCAGGCAGTCCCCCCGTCATCGGGCCGCCCCTCCGGGCCGGGCTCAACCATCAGTTCGGCGATGGCACGAACGGTCCCCGCGTCCGCGCCGGTCACGGTGACCTCGGTGTCCCCCCGGCGCAGGGTCACGTCGGGCGTCCGGCGGCGGGAGGCGCGCCACTGGCCGATGGCGACGGCCAGCTGGGTGGCGGACAGCCCGCTCGCCACGGTCAGGGAGATGAGGTCGAGCAGGGTCCCCATGTGCTCGGGGCGGGGTGGGGCGGAGCCGGCCAGGACTCCGTGCGCGAAGGGTCCGACTTCGTCGTCGGCCTTGAGCCAGCGCAGGAGTGAGCGCAGCTCGTCCTCGATGTCGGCTGTGCCGGTCACACGCACTTGGATCGTTGTCGACACGTGTTCGTCATCCTCTTCCATGCGGGGTGAGTGCCTGCTGTACACCGGTGGAGACGACACCGAACTTGGCCAGTGCCTCCGGCCCGGCTCCGAGTCGCGCCAGGCAAACGGCCTGCCAGTAGGCACAGGTGAGAGTCGAAGGGTGGTCCGGCCCGTAGGCCGAGCGCCAGACTTCGGCGACCCCGCTGAGCAGGTCCACTGCCTCCTCGAGCGAGCCGCGCAGCACCAGGTTGACGGCCTCGCGCTGCTTCGCCTCCGCGGCCTCCGGCGACATGGCGCGCAAGATGTGGGCACGGGTCAGACTGCTGAGGGTCACGTCCGCCCCATGCCCTGCCGCGGCCCCGTCGCCAGGCCGGACCTCGGGGGCACTCGACGGCGGTGCGGAGCTGGGGACATCCGTCGGGACGACCACGGTTTCCGGGCGGGGGTGGGCGGGGCCTTGAGCGAACTGTCCCAGGGCACGGTCCCGAAGCGCCCCGGTGACAGCCCGGGCGACCAACTGGTCCCCGTGTGCCGGCCGGCTCAGGTCCCCCATCACCTCCGACGGGGCGGGCCGGTCGGCCGGCTCCTTGCTCAGCAATCGGTCAACGAGCCCGGCCAGATCGGCGGGAATCCCCATGTCGCCGGGGAGTGGATCCGGCTGCTCGTGCACGACCTGGTACATGCGCGCGAACGCGTCCCCTCGCCCGAAGGCCGGCCGACCGCTGAGCATCTCGTACAGACAGGTGCCCAGGGCGTACATGTCGGCGGCGGGACCTATGCCCTGCCCTGTGAGCACCTCGGGCGGCATGTAGCCGGGCGTGCCGATGATGGCGCCCGTCGCGGTGAGCCCCTTGGTGTCCAGCAGATGGGCGATCCCGAAGTCCTGGAGAACCACCCGGCCCGTCCTGGTGAGGTGTACGTTTCCGGGCTTGACGTCCCGGTGCAGCACTCCGACTCCGTGTGCCGCGGCGAGCCCGGCGCACATTCCGGCAACCACTTCCCGGACCGTGTCCGATGGCAGCGGGCCGCACTCGGCCAGCAGGCGCCTCAGGTCCACGCCCTCGAGCAGTTCCATGACGAGGTAGGGCTGTTCGTGGTCCACGCCCACGTCGTACACGGCGACGATGTTGGGGTGTGCGATCCGCGCCAGCGCCTGGGCCTCGCGCCGTAGGCGCGTCCGCATGTCGCCCGAAGCGAAGTCGGACCGGATCAGCTTCACGGCGACCCTGCGGTCGAGCGTGGTGTCGAGGGCTTCCCAGACCTCGCCCATTCCGCCGGCCCCGAGCTGCGACAGCATACGGAATCGCCCGCTGATCATGTTCGACCGCTCAGCCACTCCCGCCCCCGTAGTGCACACGTCTCGGCCCCAACTCGCCTGCGCCTCAAGCATATTGGGTTACCAAAGAGAAAGGGGCCCCGTAGCGAACGCACGGAACCCCTTCTCCAGGCGTGGGCCGTTACGGCCGGCGGGCCGACGTCACGCGGTAGACGTCGTAGACGCCCTCCACGCCGCGGACGGCCTTCAGGACGTGGCCGAGGTGCTTCGGGTCGCCCATTTCGAAGGTGAAGCGGGAGGTGGCCACCCGGTCGCGGGAGGTCTGGACGGCCGCCGACAGGATGTTGACGTGCTGGTCCGACAGGACGCGCGTGACGTCCGAGAGCAGCCGGGACCGGTCCAGGGCCTCGACCTGGATGGCCACCAGGAAGACCGAGGACTGGGTGGGCGCCCACTCGACCTCGAGGATCCGCTCCGGCTCGCGCGAGAGCGAGTCGACGTTGACGCAGTCGCTGCGGTGCACCGAGACGCCGCTGCCGCGGGTGACGAAGCCGATGATCGGGTCGCCGGGTACGGGCGTGCAGCAGCGGGCCAGCTTGACCCAGACGTCCTCGACGCCCTTGACGACGACACCGGGGTCGGCGCTGGAGCGGCGCTTGGAGCGGCCGCGCGTGGGCGGTGCGGTCTCGGCGATGTCCTCGGTGGCGGCCTCCTCGCCGCCGAGCGCCTGGACCAGCTTCTGGACGATGGACTGGGCGGTGACATGGCCCTCGCCGATCGCCGCGTACAGCGAGGAGATGTCGCTGTAGCGCATCTCGTGGGCGAGGGTGACGAGCGAGTCGCCGGTCAGGATCCGCTGGATCGGCAGGTTCTGCTTGCGCATGGCCCGCGCGATGGCGTCCTTGCCCTGCTCGATCGCCTCGTCGCGGCGCTCCTTGGAGAACCAGGCGCGGATCTTGTTGCGGGCGCGCGGCGACTTGACGAAGCCCAGCCAGTCGCGGGACGGCCCGGCGCCGGCGGCCTTGGAGGTGAAGACCTCGACCAGGTCGCCGTTGTCGAGGGTCGACTCCAGCGGGACGAGCCGGCCGTTGACCCGGGCCCCTATGGTGCGGTGGCCGACCTCGGTGTGGACGGCGTAGGAGAAGTCCACGGGGGTGGCCCCGGCGGGCAGCGCTATGACGTCGCCCTTGGGGGTGAAGACGAAGACCTCGTTGCGCGACAGGTCGAAGCGCAGGGACTCCAGGAACTCGCCCGGGTCCTCGGTCTCCTTCTGCCAGTCGAGCAGCTGGCGCAGCCACGCCATGTCGTTGAGGTGGTCGTCCTTGCCGGCGCTCTTCGGCACGTCGGTGCGCACCTTGGAGGCCCCGGCGGAGGGGTCCTGCTTGTACTTCCAGTGCGCGGCGATGCCGTACTCGGCGCGGCGGTGCATGTCGAACGTACGGATCTGCAGCTCGACGGGCTTGCCGTTGGGTCCGATGACCGTCGTGTGCAGCGACTGGTACATGTTGAACTTCGGCATCGCGATGTAGTCCTTGAACCGGCCGGGGACCGGGTTCCATCGCGCGTGGACGGTGCCGAGGGCCGCGTAGCAGTCGCGGACGGTGTCCACGAGGACACGGATGCCGACCAGGTCGTAGATCTCCGCGAAGTCACGGCCGCGGACGATCATCTTCTGGTAGACGCTGTAGTAGTGCTTCGGGCGGCCGGTGACGGTGGCCTTGATGCGGGCGGCGCGCAGGTCGGTCTGGACCTCGTCGGTCACTATGGCGAGGTACTCGTCGCGCTTGGGGGCGCGCTCGGCGACGAGGCGGACGATCTCGTCGTACATCTTGGGGTAGAGGATCGCGAAGGCGAGGTCCTCCAGCTCCCACTTGATGGTGTTCATGCCCAGGCGGTGGGCCAGGGGCGCGTAGATCTCGAGGGTCTCGCGGGCCTTCTTCTCCTGCTTCTCCCGCTTGAGGTAGCGCATGGTGCGCATGTTGTGCAGGCGGTCGGCGAGCTTGATGACCAGGACGCGCGGGTCCTTGGCCATGGCGACGACCATCTTGCGGACGGTCTCGGCCTGCGCGGCCTCGCCGAACTTGACCTTGTCGAGCTTGGTGACGCCGTCGACGAGGAGGGCGACCTGGTCGCCGAAGTCGCGGCGGAGGGTGTCGAGGCCGTACTCGGTGTCCTCGACGGTGTCGTGCAGCAGACCGGCCATCAGCGTCGCCGGGTCCATGCCCAGCTCGGCGAGGATCGTGGTGACGGCGAGCGGGTGCGTGATGTACGGGTCGCCGCTCTTGCGCTTCTGGCCGCGGTGCCAGCGCTCGGCGACCTGGTAGGCGCGCTCGACCTGGCGGAGGGTCGCCGTCTCGATCTTCGGGTCGTTGGAGCGGACGATCCGGAGCAGCGGTTCGAGGACCGGGTTGTACGGGGAGGAGCGCTGCACGCCGAGCCGGGCGAGGCGGGCGCGCACGCGGTTGGAGGAGCCGCCGGAGCGGGTGGCGGGGGTGGGCGCGGGCTTCGGCGTGGGGGCGGCCGGTGCGGGGGCCGGTGCCGGGGCGGGGGCCACGGGCGTGGGCCTGCTCTCCGCGGGCTTGTTCTGGGGCGTCGCGGTTCCGCCTGACGCAACGGCCTTCTCGGCCTTCGGGTCGGGCTGCGCGGCGGAGAGTGGCTGGGCCTCGTCTGGCAAGAGCGCTCCTCGTGCGGTACCGGGTCCCCCGGTCAGGCCCGGAAAGGCCATGGTATCGACCCGGGGGCCGCCATGCTCACGCGTGCGAGTGGTGAGACGGGCGCCACGCGCCCGTGGGCCCCGTTCCGGGACATACCGGGAGAACGGCGAGGGCGCCCCGGGGATTCCCCGGGGCGCCCTCTCACCACTGGCGGGTGCCGTGGTGTCAGACCGTGATCAGCGCCTCCAGCGGAGCGCCGCCCAGCGCGGGCTCCAGGCGGGCGCGGCCGGGCAGGAAGCCCAGCTCCATGAGGACGGCGACGCCCGCGACCTCGGCCCCGGCGCGCCGGATGAGCTCGATGGACGCCTCGGCGGTGCCGCCGGTGGCGAGGACGTCGTCGATGACCATGACGCGGTCACCCGCGGCCAGGTCCTCGGCGTGCACCTCGATCTCGGCGGTGCCGTACTCCAGCTCGTACGCCTGCCGCAGGGTCGCTCCGGGGAGCTTTCCGGCCTTGCGGACCGGGACGAAGCCGAGGCCCGCGCGGACGGCGACCGGCGCGGCCAGGATGAAGCCACGCGCCTCGAGGCCGACGATCTTCGTCGCACCGTGCGTGGCGCACAGCGCGGCGAGGCTGTCGGTCAGCGCGGTGAACGCCACCGGGTCCGCGAGCAGCGGCGTGATGTCCTTGAACAGCACGCCCGGCTTCGGGTAGTCGGGGACGTCCCGGATCCTGCTGAGGAGCAGGGCGGTGGTGTCCTGGGCCTCCGCGGTCATCCGCGCTGCTCCGACGCCCGGCCACGACGGCCGCGCTGGCCGACGACCGCGCTGCGGTCGTCGTCCTCGTCGAAGGCGTCACGGTGCTCGTCCGCGTCGGCGTCCTCCAGGCTCTCGCCCTTGGCTGCCGCCGACGCCCGCTTGGCGAGCACGCGCTTCTTGAGGGCCTTGATCGCCGGCTCGCGCTCCTTGAGGTCGGCGACGAGCGGGGTGGCGATGAAGATCGAGGAGTACGCACCGGCGGCGAGACCGACGAAGAGCGACAGCGAGATGTCGTTCAGCATGCCGGCGCCGAGGACGCCACCACCGATGAAGAGCAGACCGGCGACCGGCAGCAGGGCGACGACGGTGGTGTTGATCGAGCGGACCAGGGTGCCGTTGATCGAGCGGTTGGCCAGCTCGCTGTACGTGTACCGGGTCTGCTTGGTGATGTCCTTCGTCTGTTCCTTGAGGGAGTCGAAGACGACGACGGTGTCGTACAGCGAATAGCCGAGGATCGTCAGCAGACCGATGACCGTACCGACCGTGACCTCGAATCCGACCAGTGTGTAGATGCCGACGGTGATGGTCAGGTCGTGGATCAGGGCGATGAGCGCCGCGACCGCCATTCTCCACTCGAAGGCGATGGCGAGATAGATGACCACCAGGATCATGAAGACCGCGAGACCGGTCCATGCCTTGTTGGCGATCTGCTCGCCCCAGCTGGGGCCGACCAACTCCGCCGCGATCTTGTTCTCGGCGATGTTGAGGTCCTTGGCGAGCTCGGCACGGACCTTGTCGGACTGCGAGGTGTCGAGACCGCCGACCTGGATGCGCAGCGCGCCGCTGCCGAGCTTCTGCACCACCGCTTCGTGGCCGGAGGCCTCTTCCGCGTACTCCTGGGCCTGGGAGACCGAGACCTCGGACTTCGGGGTGGTGAAGACGGCACCGCCCTGGAACTCGATGCCCATGTTCAGGCCGCGGACGGCCAGCGCCACGATCGCCGTGATGGTGATCAGGATGGAGATGCCGTACCAGAGCTTGCGGTTGCCGATGAAGTCGTAGGCGACCTCACCGCGGTTCAGCCGGGCGCCGAGACTGTCGCGCTTCTTCGCCATCTCACGCCTCCTTCGGGTGGTCGACGGGGGCGTTGGTACGGCGGGAGCGGCGCAGCGGCGGCTTGGCGCCGAGGCGCTTCGGGTCGAGGCCGGACCAGGCGTGACCGCCGCCGTAGAACTTGGTCCGGGCGAGCAGCGTCATCAGCGGCTTGGTGAAGAGGAACACCACGACGACGTCGAGCAGGGTGGTCAGACCGAGGGTGAACGCGAAGCCCTGGACCTTGCCGACGGTGACGACGAAGAGCACGGCGGCAGCGAGGAACGACACGAAGTCGGAGACCAGGATCGTGCGGCGGGCACGCGGCCAGGCGCGCTCGACGGCCGGGCGCAGGTTGCGGCCCTCGCGGACCTCGTCGCGGATGCGTTCGAAGTAGACGATGAACGAGTCGGCGGTGATACCGATGGCGACGATGGCACCACAGACGGCCGGCAGGTTCAGCGCGAAGCCGATGGCCGGGCCGAGCAGGGACATGATCACGTACGTCAGCAGGGCCGAGGCACCGAGGCTGAGCAGGGCGATCAGGGAGAGTCCCCGGTAGTAGACCACCAGGTAGAGGACGACCAGACCGAGGCCGATGGCACCGGCGATCAGACCGGCCTCCAGCTGCTCACCACCGAGGGCGGCGGTGACGGTGTCGACGCTCTGGGTCTCGAAGGAGAGCGGCAGGGCGCCGTAGGACAGGATGTTGCCGAGGTCCTGGGCGGACTGCTGGTTGAAGCTGCCGGAGATCTCCGCGTTGGCGCTCAGCGTCGTCCGCACGGACGGGGCCGAGACGACCTCGCCGTCCAGGACGATGGCGAACTGGTTCTGCGGCTCCTGCTGCTGCGACAGCTTGCTGGTGATCTTCGAGAACTTCTTGGCGCCCTCGTCCGTGAACTCCATGTTCACGATCCACATGCCGCGCTGCTGGTCGAAGGTGCCCTGGGCGTCGTCGACGTCGGTGCCGTCCACCTCGGCCGGGCCGAGGATGTACTTCTCCCACTGGCCGATCGAGTTCTTGCCGCAGGCGACGACCGAGTCCTCGGGCTTGGTGCCCTGGGCGGCGGCGGACCGCTGCTTCGGGTCGAGGCAGTTCAGGGTGGCGAACTTCTGCTCGAGGGCGGAGGTCGCGGGGTCGGCACTCGGGGTGCCGGTGGGCTTCGGGGTCTCGGAGCCCTTGGCGGAGCCGCTCGGGGTGGGCGTCGGGCTCGGGGCCTTCAGGGCCTCGGAGACCGCGCGGCCCTGGGTGGAGGAGCTCGCCGACGGCGTGGCCGACTTCCCGTCCTTGCCCTTGTCCGCCGTCGCGCCGGAAGCCGAGGGCTTCGGCGACGTGGAGGAGCTGGCGCTCGGCGCCGGCTGCTCGGCGGCCGCGGACGGCGCGTAGGTCACGACGGGCCGGAAGTAGAGCTGAGCGGTCGTACCGACCTGCTCACGGGCCTGCTTCTCGTTCACACCCCGGGGGATGTTGACGATGATGTTCTCGCGGCCCTGCGTCTGGACCTCGGCCTCGGAGACACCCAGACCGTTGACACGGCGGTCGATGATGCCGACCGCGGTGTTCATGTTGGTCTCGTTGACGGCGTCTTCCTTGCCGGGCTCGGCCTTCGCCTTGAGCGTGATCGACGTACCACCGGCGAGGTCGATGCCCAGCCTCGGCGTGGTGTGGCCGGACCAGAACATACCGCCCGTGAGCGCGACCATGGCGATAAGGATCAGAGCCAGGGCACGCCCCGGCCTGCTCTGGCCCCCCGGGCCCCCCGCCGGCCTTCGGCCCTTCTTCGGTGCTGCCACCTTGTCGTTTCTCCCTGTCCAACCGTCCCGCGCCGGGTGTGCGCGGTACGGCCACGATGTGTGTGTGGGGACCTGCCCCCGCAGACCTGCAACCGTGCCGGGGACCGCGGACGCCTGTGGGCGATCCGCGGTCCCCGGTCGCGACTACTTCGCCTCGGTCTCGCCGTCCGTCTTGCCGTCCTTCTTGACCTCGGCGTCGGCCTCGACGGCCTCGACCTTCTTGGTCAGGTCCGGCTTGGTGTCCTCGACGACCTCGGCCGGCTCCCCCGCCTCCGACTCGGTCAGCGAGGACGCGTCGTCCGGGACGACCGTCTCGGCGTCCGGCTCGTCGCCGTGGACGATGCGGTTGTACTCGTCGTCGGGGAGAACGGCGCCGATCGCGTTCTTGGCGTAGACGGCGTGGACGCCGGGCGCGACCTCGAGGAGGACGGTCTCGTCGGCGATCTCCTTGACGGTGGCGTACATCCCCCCGATCGTCCGCACACCGGTGCCGGGCTGCATCTCGTCGCGCATCTGCGCGGCCGCCTGCTGCTTCTTCTTCGCAGAGCGGGTCATCAGGAACATGGCCCCGATGAGGACGATGAAGGGGAGGAGGGTCACGATACTCACGGGACGGGTTTCCTTCGCACGGACGCGGAGAACCCGCGGCCTGATCTTCGGGGGTGGGCGCGCCGACCAGAAAGGTCGGCATCGGCGGAGTCTAGGCGAGTCCGCATCATTGGAACAACGTCCAGCATCGCACCGTGGTTCCTCGTCCGACCAGTCTCCGCGCCGTCACCGCGTCGTCACGCCCCGAAGAGCCCCTGTTGTCCGCTTCCTGGCGCGCCCGGGGCCGCTGCCTGCGGCGGAACCAGTCCGAGATGTGTCCATGCGGCGGGAGTGGCGACCCGACCACGGGGCGTGCGGGCCAGGAGACCTTCGCGTACGAGGAAGGGCTCGGCGACCTCCTCGACGGTCTCCCGCTCCTCCCCCACGGCGACCGCGAGGGTCGACAGGCCGACGGGACCGCCGCCGAAGAGCTTGAGGAGGGCCTCCAGGACGCCGCGGTCGAGCCGGTCCAGGCCGCGGCTGTCCACCTCGTAGACGCCGAGCGCGGCGGCGGCGATGTCCTGGGTGATCACGCCGTCGGCCCTGACCTGGGCGTAGTCGCGGACGCGGCGCAGGAGGCGGTTGGCGATCCGGGGGGTGCCGCGGGAGCGGCCGGCGATCTCGGCGGCTCCGGCGGTGTCGATCTCGACGTCGAGGAGTCCGGCCGAGCGGTGGATGACGCGCTCCAGCTCGGAGGGGGCGTAGAACTCCATGTGGCCGGTGAATCCGAAGCGGTCCCGGAGCGGGGGCGGCAGGAGCCCGGCCCGGGTGGTGGCGCCGACCAGGGTGAAGGGCGGCAGCTCCAGGGGGATGGCGGTGGCGCCGGGGCCCTTGCCGACGATGACGTCGACGCGGAAGTCCTCCATCGCCATGTAGAGCATCTCCTCGGCGGGCCGGGACATCCGGTGGATCTCGTCGAGGAAGAGGATCTCGCCCTCCTGGAGGGAGGAGAGGATCGCGGCGAGGTCGCCGGCGTGCTGGATGGCGGGGCCGGAGGTGATCCGGATCGGGGCGTTCATCTCGGCCGCGATGATCATCGAGAGGGTGGTCTTGCCGAGGCCGGGGGCGCCGGAGAGCAGGACGTGGTCGGCGGTGGCGCCGCGCTGGCGGGCGGCCTTGAGGACGAGGTCGAGCTGCTGGCGGACCTTCTCCTGGCCGACGAACTCGTTGAGGTCCTTGGGGCGCAGCGCCGCCTCGACGGCCTGGTCGTCACCCTCGGCGGCCGCGGCGACGATGCGCTCGTCGGTGGGCGGTGCGGTGTCGTCGTCCCAGTTCACGTGGTCTGCCTTCGTGGTGGTGGTGCGGTGGTGGTGTGCGGGTGGGGGGCGCCTGCGGCGGGCCCTTTCCCCACCCCGCCCCTTCCCGAACCGGGGCTCCGCCCCAGACCCCGCGCCTCAATCGCCGGCGAGGCTGATTCTGGCTGGGTGGGGAAAGGCGCCCCGCACGGTTATCTGGCGCGGTTCAGGGTCTGGAGGGCCGCTCGGAGGAGTTGGGGGACCGGGGGCGTGCCGCCCGCGGCGATCGCCGCTTCCGCCTGCGGGGTCACCGCCGCCACCGCGTCCTCCGCCTCGCGCGACGCGTAGCCGAGGCCGATCAGCGCCGCGGAGAGCTGCTCCGTCCACGGCACCGGGCCGGAGGCCACCGCGCGCTGGGCGCCGACGAGGCCGCTGGTGCCCAGCGGGGCGCCGAGCTTGTCCTTCAGTTCCAGGAGGATCTTCTGCGCGCCCTTCTTCCCGATGCCCGGGACGGCCGTGAGCGCCTTCTCGTCACCCGTGGCGACGGCGAGCCGCAGCGCGTCCGGGCTGTGCACGCCGAGCATGGCCTGGGCGAGGCGCGGACCGACACCGCTCGCGGTCTGGAGCAGTTCGAAGACCTGACGTTCGTCGTCGTCGGCGAAGCCGTACAGCGTCAGGGAGTCCTCCCGGACCACCAACGACGTGGCGAGCCTGGCCTCCTGACCGATCCTCAGCCTGGCGATGGTGTTCGGCGTGCACTGGACGGCCATGCCGACACCACCGACCTCGACGACCGCGGTGGTGGGGGCGAGCGCGGCGACCGGGCCGCTGACGAAGGCGATCATGCGGAACGGCCTTTCGATGCGTGGTGTGCGTGGTGCGCGGCGACCGCCTGCTGCAGGCGGTTCTGGGCCGGAGCCCGCCAGATGTGGCAGATGGCGAGGGCGAGGGCGTCCGCCGCGTCGGCCGGTTTCGGCGGGGCGGAGAGCCGCAGCAGCCGGGTCACCATGGCGCCGACCTGCGCCTTGTCGGCCCGTCCGCTGCCGGTGACGGCGGCCTTGATCTCGCTGGGGGTGTGCAGGGCGACGGGGATGCCGCGGCGGGAGGCGCAGAGCATGGCGACCGCGCTGGCCTGGGCGGTACCCATGACCGTGCGGACGTTGTGCTGGCTGAACACCCGCTCCACGGCGACCAGTTCGGGCGAGAACCGGTCGAGCCACTCCTCGATGCCCCGCTCGATGGCGACGAGCCGGAGGCCGGTCTCCGCGTCCGCCGGGGTCCGTACGACCCCGACGCCGAGCATGGTCAGCGGACGGCCGGCCACCCCCTCGACGACACCGATACCGCACCGGGTCAGCCCCGGGTCCACCCCGAGCACGCGCACCTGAGCCCCTCCCTGGACCGTACGTCGACCTGTATTCGTCAATCTGTTTGTGCAGGCTATCCGCTGGCACTGACAACGCCGCACAAACGGCGGCGGGCCGACGGGGGTGTGTCCCCGTCGGCCCGCCGTCCGAGCGATCGACCTCAGGCGTCGACCTTCTCCATGACCTCGTCGCTGACGTCGAAGTTGGCGAAGACGTTCTGCACGTCGTCGCTGTCCTCCAGTGCGTCGATCAGCTTGAAGATCTTGCGCGCGCCCTCCTCGTCCAGCTCGACCTGCATGGTCGGCAGGAAGTTGGAGTCCGCCGAGTCGTAGTCGATACCGGCCTCCTGGAGGGCGGTACGGACGGCGACCATGTCGGTGGCCTCGCTGATCACCTCGAAGCTCTCACCGAGGTCGTTGACCTCTTCGGCACCCGCGTCGAGGACGGCGCCGAGGACGTCGTCCTCGGTGAGCTCGCCCTTGGGCAGCACGATGACGCCCTTGCGGTTGAACAGGTACGAGACCGAGCCCGGGTCCGCCATGGAGCCGCCGTTGCGGGTCATGGCGACGCGGACGTCGGAGGCGGCACGGTTGCGGTTGTCGGTGAGGCACTCGATGAGCACCGCGACACCGTTCGGGCCGTAGCCCTCGTACATGATCGTCTCGTAGTCGACGCCGCCGGCCTCGAGGCCGCCGCCGCGCTTGATCGCCGAGTCGATGTTCTTGTTCGGGACCGAGCTCTTCTTCGCCTTCTGCACGGCGTCGAAGAGGGTCGGGTTGCCGTCCAGGTCGGCGCCGCCGGTCCGGGCGGCGACCTCGATGTTCTTGATCAGCTTCGCGAAGAGCTTGCCGCGCTTGGCGTCGATCACGGCCTTCTTGTGCTTCGTCGTAGCCCATTTAGAGTGGCCGGACATCTGCCTGTCTCCTTCGCGTAACCAATTTCTGAACGAACCCCAGAGATCCTACCGGGACCTCGTCACACCGCGGCGCGCACCATGTCGACGAACAGGGCGTGGATGCGGTGGTCACCGGTGAGCTCCGGGTGGAACGAGGTCGCCAGGGCCCGGCCCTGTCGTACGGCGACGATGTGGCCCTCGTGCTCGGCGAGCACCTCGACCTCGGCGCCGACGGACTCGACCCACGGGGCACGGATGAAGACGCCCTCGACGGGGCCGTCCTCGATCCCCCGCACGGCGACGCCCGCCTCGAAGGACTCGTTCTGCCGCCCGAAGGCGTTGCGGCGGACGATCATGTCGATGCCGCCGAAGGTCTCCTGGCCCGAGCGCGGGTCGAGGATCTTGTTCGCGAGCATGATCAGGCCGGCGCAGGTGCCGTAGACCGGCAGGCCGGCGGCGATGCGCTCGCGCAGCGGCTCCATCAGGCCGAAGAGGTCGGCCAGCTTGGAGATGGTGGTGGACTCGCCGCCGGGTATGACGAGGCCGTCGACCTCGGCGAGCTCCTCGGGGCGCCGGACCGGCCTGGCCACGGCGTCAGCCGCGGCCAGGGCGATCAGGTGCTCCCGTACGTCGCCCTGGAGGGCCAGGACACCGATCACGGGATTGGTCATGAGTGATTACCAGCCGCGGTTGGCGTAGCGCTCGGACTCGGGGAGGGTGTCGCAGTTGATGCCGACCATGGCCTCGCCCAGGTTGCGGGAGGCGTCCGCGATGATCTTCGGGTCGTCGTAGAAGGTGGTGGCCTTCACGATGGCGGCGGCGCGCTTGGCCGGGTCGCCGGACTTGAAGATGCCGGAGCCGACGAAGACGCCCTCGGCGCCGAGCTGGCGCATCAGCGCGGCGTCGGCGGGGGTGGCGACACCACCGGCGGAGAAGAGGACCACCGGCAGCTTGCCCAGCTCGGAGACCTCCTTGACGAGCTCGTACGGGGCGCGCAGCTCCTTGGCGGCGGCGTACAGCTCGTTGTTGTCGAAGCCGCGCAGCTTGGCGATCTCGTTCTTGATCTGGCGCAGGTGGCGGACGGCCTCGACGACGTTGCCGGTGCCGGCCTCGCCCTTGGAGCGGATCATGGCCGCGCCCTCGGCGATGCGGCGCAGGGCCTCGCCCAGGTTGGTGGCGCCACAGACGAAGGGGGTCGTGAAGGCCCACTTGTCGGAGTGGTTGATCTCGTCGGCCGGGGTGAGGACCTCGGACTCGTCGATGTAGTCGACGCCGAGGGACTGCAGGACCTGGGCCTCGACGAAGTGGCCGATGCGGGACTTGGCCATGACGGGGATGGAGACCGCGCCGATGATCTCCTCGATCATGTTCGGGTCGGACATCCGGGCCACGCCGCCGTCCTTGCGGATGTCGGCGGGGACCCGCTCCAGGGCCATGACGGCCACGGCGCCGGCGTCCTCGGCGATCTTCGCCTGCTCGGCGTTGACCACGTCCATGATCACGCCGCCCTTGAGCTGCTCGGCCATGCCGCGCTTGACGCGCGAGGTGCCGATCGCCGAGGAATCTGCAGACTGGGTGCTGTTGGGAAGCGTGGTGGACACGGGGACCTCACTCGTGAAAGCGGTGCTGAGACAAGAGTGAGGAAACATTCCTCCACCAGTCCACATCAAGGGCCAATGTGGAGCCGGTGGATCGTTTTCGTTGTTTTCGCAGGTGACGGGGGTCAGGCCGGGCGATCGGCAAGGGCGACGGGCGGTTCGTCGTCCATTTCGAAGGCCAGCGGGAAGGGGGCGTGGCCCGCGAGCCGGAACCAGCGCACCTTGCGGTGGCGGCGCAGCGCCCGCGCGGCGCGCACGGCGTCGTTGTGGAACCTGCGGGCCATCGGTACGCGGCGTACGGCCGCCGCGAGTTCGCCCGCCGCCTCCTCGCCGCCCGGGGCCTCCCGTACCGCCTCGACCTGCTCGGGCTCGCCGAACACGGCGCGCAGCGCCTGGCTCAGCTCGCTCTCGGCGACCTCACGGTGATCCTCCTCGGCCTGCCGGGCGGCGTGGGCGGCCTCGTAGAGCACGATCGAGGCGGCCGGGTCGAGCACGCCGGACGTGGCCAGCTCCTGGGCGACCGAGGCGCGGCGCAGCAGCTGGGCGTCGAGGGCGGCGCGCGCCGCGTCGATCCGCGCGTGCAGCCGGTCGAGACGGCCGGCGGTCCAGCTGAGGTACATGCCGATCGCGATCAGCGCGACGACGGTCCAGATCAGGGTTTGGGTCACGGGCGCACAGGCTACCGGGGCGGCGGTGACGACCGGAATTGGCACCGGTTGTGGGCATCTGTTCCGGCGGGTGGAGCAGGCCGGTGGGTGTCTGCTGGAACAGACACCCACCGGCCGCGCCAAGGGCCCCCTAGTCCCGCGACGCCAGTCCCAACCGCGCCCGCAGGCCCACGCGTTCGTCCGTCGCGACCGAGGCCGCGCCGTCCGTCACCGTCTCGTAGACCGCGAGGATGTCCGCGCCCACCGTCGACCAGTCGAAGCGCCGTACGTGCGCGCTGCCGCGCTTGCGCAGCTCCTTGCGCCGGGCCTCGTCCCCGAGCAGCCGGATCGCCGCGTCCGCCAGGGCGTCCGCGTCCTCGTTGGCGAAGAGTTCGCCCGCCGCGCCCTGGTCCAGGACCTGGGCGAAGGCGTCCAGGTCCGAGGCGAGGACCGGCGCTCCCGCCGACAGCGCCTCGACCAGGATGATCCCGAAGCTCTCGCCGCCGGTGTTCGGCGCCACGTACACGTCGACGCTGCGCAGCAGCCGCGCCTTGTCCTCGTCGCTGACCATCCCGAGGAACTGGACCCGTTCCCGCATCTCGCGCGGCAGCGAGGCCACCGCCTCCACCTCGTCGCCGCGCCCGGCGACCAGGAGCCGTGCCCCGGGCCGTTCCGCGAAGATCTTCGGGAGCGCCTTGACCAGGACCGGGAGGCCCTTCCTCGGCTCGTCGATCCGGCCGATGAAGCCCAGGGTCTCGCCCTGCCACTCCTCCTTCGGCTCGGCCCGCGCGAAGAAGTCGACGTCGACGCCGTTGGGGATGACGACCGCGTCGCCGCCGAGGTGCTCGACCAGGGTGCGCCGCGCGTACTCGCTCACCGCGATCCGCGCGCTGATCTTCTCGAGCGCGGGCTGCAGGATCGGGTACGCGGCGATCATCGCCCGCGAGCGCGGGTTCGACGTGTGGAAGGTGGCGACGATCGGCCCCTGCGCCGCCCAGCAGCTCAGCAGGCCGAGCGAGGGCGAGGCCGGCTCGTGGATGTGGATGACGTCGAAGGTGCCGTCGTGCAGCCAGCGCCGTACCCGCGCCGCCGACAGGAAGCCGAAGTTCAGCCGCGCCACCGAGCCGTTGTACGGCACCGGTACGGCGCGCCCCGCCGAGACGACGTACGGCGGCAGCGGTGTCTCGTCGTCGGCGGGGGCGAGCACCGAGACCTCGTGGCCGAGCCTGATCAGGTGCTCGGCGAGGTCCCGGATGTGGAACTGGACGCCACCCGGCACGTCCCACGAGTACGGACAGACGATGCCGATCTTCATGGCCGTCGCTCCTCGTCGAGCGGCGGACGCTCCTCGCCGCCCGTTGGGCGCTCCGCGTCGAGCGGCGGGCGCTCCTCCAGGTCCTTCAGCCACAGCCGCTGCAGCATGTGCCAGTCCTCCGGGTGGTCCGCGATGCCGGTGGCGAAGGCGTCGGCCAGCGCCTGTGTCATCACAGACGTCTTCTCGGCCCGCGTACCTGACTCGGGTACGTCGACGGGCGGGTGGATCAGCCCCTTCATGACCGGCGTCTCGTCGTACCAGAGCGTCACCGGCAGCAGCAGCGCGCCCGTCTGCTGGGCGAGCAGCGCGGGGCCTGCCGGCATCCGTGCCGTCTCCCCGAAGAAGGTGACCTCGGTGCCCGAGGCCGACAGGTCGCGGTCGGCGACCAGGCAGATCAGGCCGCCGTCCCGCAGCCGCCGCGCCAGCGTCCCGAAGGCGGAGCCCCCGGAGTGCGGCAGGACCTCCATGCCCAGCGACTCGCGGTAGGCGACGAACCGGTCGTACAGCGTCTCCGGCTTGAGCCGCTCTGCGACCGTCGTGAACGGCACGCCGAGCGAGCGGGTGACCCACACGCCGGCGAGGTCCCAGTTGGCCAGGTGCGGGAGGGCGAGTATGACGCCCCGGCCGGAGGCGAGACCGTCCTCGAGGTAGTGGACGCCCTTGATGTCGATGCCGCTGTCGACCCGTTCCTTGCTCCACGTCGGCAGCCGGAAGGACTCCATCCAGTACCGCATGTACGAGCGCATGCCGGCCTGCGACAGCTCCGCGAGGCGCGCGGGCGTGGCGTCGGGCACCACGCGCGCGAGGTTCGACTCGAGCCGCAGCACGCTCTTGCCGCGCCGCCTCCAGGCGGTGTCGGCGATCCGCCGACCGAGCCCGGCGGCCACCGGCTCCGGCAGCTTCTTCACGGTCGCCCAGCCGAGCCCGTACAGGGAATCGGTCAACCGGTCCTTCATCCCGCTCATGACGTCGCCTCGTTCCCCCGCGCACCGGGCGCGTCCGTGACGGCGGCCGCGTCGGCCTCCGCCGACTCCCGCCGTACGGTGACCACCCGCTGGCCGAGGGTCACCGCGCTCCCCACGGCCACGATCCACAGCGCGATCGGCAGCAGGACGTCGACGCCGGGCACGCCGAAGGCGTGGAGTCCGGCGAGGCCCGCGGCGACCAGCGAGATCACGAGCCGCTCGGCCCGCTCCACCAGGCCGTTCACGGCGACCGGCAGGCCGATCGATTCTCCGCGCGCCTTGGTGTACGAGACGACCTGACCGCTGGCCAGGCAGAAGATGGAGACCGCGCACAGCACGTTGTCGTTGCCGGTACCCGCGTACCAGAGCGCGAAGCCCCCGAAGATGGCGCCGTCGGCGACCCGGTCGAGGGTCGAGTCGAGGAACGCGCCCCAGCGGCTGGAGATCCCCGCCTGCCGGGCCATGTTGCCGTCGACCAGGTCGGAGAAGACGAAGACGGTGATGACGATCGTGCCCCAGAAGAACTCTCCCCTGGGGAAGAAGACCAGGGCTCCCGCCATCACTCCGGCCGTGCCGATGAGCGTGACCGCGTCGGGGCTCACGCCCCGGCGGAGCAGAAACGCGGCGAACGGTGTGAGGACACGCGTAAAAAAGGCACGCGCGTACTTGTTCAGCATGGCCTTCCCGAGGTTCGGTGGGCCGCGCGGCCCCTACGACCACCGGCCCGCCCATCGTAGCCAGCGCGGCTCCCGCCGGACCGCCGGGCACCCGCCGGTCGCGTCGCGTACGACGTATGGACGCACCATGACGTCGGTGCAAAGCTCGAAGGACAACCGCGGGCACCTCCGGAGCTGCCCAGCGTCTCCCCCTGCGCCCGCGCCCCGCCTCACCGTGCGAGCGAGCGGTGCAAGCGATCGGGAGGACCCATCATGGGCGACAAGGCGAACGCACACTCCGGGGCCGCCGGCAGGGCTCCGACGGCCGACCGGCCCTCGGCCGTACGGAACGTGGTGCTGGTCGGCCACAGCGGATCGGGAAAGACGACCCTCGTCGAGGCGCTCGCGCTGACCGCAGGGGCGGTCAACCGGGCGGGGCGGGTCGAGGACGGCGGGACGATCTCGGACCACGACGAGATCGAGCACCGCCAGCAACGTTCCGTACAGCTCTCGCTCGTCCCTCTCGAATGGGGCGGGTGCAAGATCAACCTCCTCGACACACCGGGATACGCCGACTTCGTCGGGGAGCTGAGGGCCGGTCTGCGCGCGGCGGACGCGGCCCTCTTCGTCGTCTCGGCCGCCCAGGAGGCCGAGGCGATCGCCGGGTCGACCCGCATGGTGTGGGAGGAGTGCGCGGCCGTCGGCATGCCCCGCGCGATCGTCGTCACGCATCTGGAGACCGCGCGCACCGGCTTCGACGAGCTGACGGCCGTCTGCTCCGAGGTCCTCGGCGGGGACGACCCCGACGCCGTACTCCCCCTGTATCTGCCGCTGTACGGAGCCGAGGCGCCGGACGGGCACGCGCCGACCACCGGTCTGGTCGGGCTGCTCTCGGAGCGGATCTTCGACTACTCCTCGGGCGAGCGGCAGGAGAGCCCGCCGGACGACACCCAGCGGCCGCTGATCGCCGAGGCCCGCAACCGGCTCATCGAGGGGATCATCGCGGAGAGCGAGGACGAGACCCTCATGGACCGCTATCTCGGCGGCGAGGAGATCGACATCAAGTCGCTGATCGACGACCTGGAGAAGGCCGTCGCCCGGGGCACCTTCCATCCGGTGCTCGCCGCGGCGCCCGCCTCGGACGGGGCGAAGCAGGGGCTCGGCACCGTCGAACTGCTGGAGCTGATCACGGGCGGCTTCCCGACCCCGCTGGAGCGCGAGGCCCCGGCCGTGACCACGCCGGACGGCATCCCGAGGCCCGCGGTCACCTGCGACCCCGACGGGCCGCTGGTCGCCGAGGTCGTCAAGACCGCCTCCGACCCGTACGTCGGCCGGATCTCGCTGGTACGGGTCTTCTCCGGCACCCTGCGTCCGGACGAGACGGTGCATGTGTCGGGGCACGGCCTCGCCGACCGGGGCCACGAGGACCATGACGTCGACGAGCGGGTCGGTGCGCTGACCTCCCCCTTCGGCAAGCAGCAGCGCCAGCTGGGGCAGTGCATCGCGGGCGACCTCGCGTGCGTGGCCAAGCTGGGGCGCGCGGAGACCGGTGACACGCTCTCCGGCAAGGACGATCCGCTCCTGATGGAGCCCTGGACGATGCCCGATCCGCTGCTGCCGCTCGCGATCGAGGCGCACAGCAAGGCCGACGAGGACCGGCTCTCGCAGGGGCTCGCCCGGCTCGTCGCCGAGGACCCGACCATGCGCCTGGAACAGAACCAGGACACCCACCAGGTCGTCCTGTGGTGCCTGGGCGAGGCGCACATGGACGTGGCTCTGGAGCGGCTGCGCAGCCGGTACGGGGTCCGGGTCGACGCCGTTCCGCACAAGGTCGCCCTCCGGGAGACCTTCGGGGGGCCGTCGGCGGGGCGGGGCAGGCACGTCAAACAGTCCGGTGGCCACGGCCAGTACGCGATCTGCGAGATCGACGTCGAGCCGCTGCCCGCGGGCAGCGGGATCGAGTTCGTCGACAAGGTGGTCGGAGGGGCGGTTCCGCGCCAGTTCATCCCGTCGGTCGAGAAGGGCGTCCGGGCGCAGGCCGCGCGCGGGGTCGCGGCCGGCCATCCGCTGGTCGACGTACGGATCACGCTGCGGGACGGCAAGGCGCACTCGGTCGACTCCTCCGACGCCGCCTTCCAGACCGCCGGCGCCCTGGCGCTGCGCGAGGCGGCGGCCGAGGCGAGCATCCGGCTCCTGGAACCGGTCACCGAGGTGCGGGTGCTCGTCCCCGACGAGTACGTGGGGCCGGTGATGAGCGACCTGTCCGGCCGGCGCGGCCGCGTCGTCGGCACCGAACAGGCGGGCCCCGGGCGGACGTTGGTGCGCGCGGAGGTGCCCGAGATCGAGATCGGCCGGTACGCGGTCGACCTCCGGCAGATCTCGCACGGCACCGGCCGCTTCGACCGCTCGTACGCCCGTCACGAACCGATGCCGCCCCAACTCGCGGAGAAGATCCGCGAACAGGCGGAGAAGGGATCCTGAGGGCTCGTAAGAACTCCTGAGGGCTCCTGCTCCTGAGAGCTCGTAAGCACTCCTGAGGATTCCTGAGGACTCCTGAGGACTCCTGGGAGCCTCCACCGACGACCGAATGCCGCCCGTCCAACTCCCCTCAGGCGGGCGGCATTCGGCCGACCCGTGACGCATCCGCCGGTACCCGGCTACGCTGTGGTGCCCAGCTCAGCAGGTGTGCGGGGCGCGGTAGTCGGGAACAGGCCGCAGAGGAAGACGCGGTGAACCACGCGGGCACGCGGCGATGGGGGCATCAGTGACGATCGGCAGTTTCGGACCCGGGGCGCAGATTCCCCTGCAGGGCTCGGACGGACAGACGGCGGCGACCCATGCCCTGGCCTCCGCCGCGTACCGCGACAGCCCGGTGGAAGCGATCCTGGATGCCAACAACGACTGGCACAAGTCCAAGGTCACCGACGGTAAATGGGCCAAGCTCTTCCGGCCGGACCTCGGCGAGGCCTTCTCGCGCGCGGTCCAGGTGCGAATGCTCGGCGGTGCCCGCAAGGCGCTCATCCAGTCCTTCGGCACCGACCCGCAGCCCGTGGTCGAGCACTGTCTGGCCGCCACCGGCATCCGCAAGCGGCGGGACGTCAAACTGACCCTGGTCACCTTCGTCTTCGGTGTCCTGTTCCTGCCCGGACTGCTGCTCTGGCTCGGCGTGATCCAGCTGCGCCGGCTGGTCGCCGGCTCGGAGAACAAGCGCACGAGCGCGGTGGGCACGGTGATCCTGGTCGTCGCGGGCCTGCTCGCTGTCCTCGTCCTGATCAAGCTGCCGATCACCGGCGTCCTGTCGATCTACCTCCGCGCGATGGTCGTCGCCCCGGTCGTCGGCTGGTTCCTCGCCAAGCGGATCTGCGAGTCCACCGCCGTCGACCTGCGGGAGCGCTGGACGGCCCTGCTGAGCGGCGGCGGCATCGGCGCCAAGATCCCCGAGGCGGTCCCCGGAGACCCTGGCGAGAAGTCCGCCGAGGAGCTGCGGCAGAACCTGGAGAAGCTCTCCGCCGAGCAGCAGTCCAACATCGTCTTCTACGCGGGCCCCAAGGGAATACTGGGCATGGGCACCCGCTGGGGCAGCTGGACGCTCGCCGAGGAGCTGATCCCCAAGGACGGCCGCGAGATCCACGACTTCCGCGCCTGGGACGTCGTACGGAAGATCCACGACAAGCTCACGATGCTGGAGCGGGGCTCCCTGAAGACCGGCTTCCCCAAGCCGACCGTCAAGCACTGGATCGTCTCCCCGGTCGGCGAGGGCGCGGACGAGGTCGCCCGGCCCGACGGCGACAACATCGTCCACTTCCAGGTCAAGCCGCACGAGATACAGCGCATCTGCAACGACCAGCAGTTCGGCGCGGGCAACCGGCACTACCTCGGCGTGCAGTTCACGCTCTGGGACGGGCAGCTCGTCCTGACGATGATGATCACGGTGACCTCGCTGCACCACACGCTGCGCGTGGAGGTCACCGGGCACGCGCTCGGCCCGGTCCACTCGCTCTTCACCTCCAAGCCGGCGGCGAAGACCAAGGACGTGTCCAAGACGGTCAAGTTCTGGGAGACGCGGACGGTCCAGCTGCCGCTCCTGGAGACGGACGAGATCGTCCGCAAGGCCGTCCGGGCCCCGCTGACCTGGTTCCCGCCGATCCTGGACTTCCTCGGCGGCAAGCTGGTCCTGCCCGAGCCCTTCGGGCTGCGGCACGCCTGGGCCGCCGCGCCCTGGCGGCACCGCTTCATGGCCGACGACGCGATCCGCGCCGCGACGCCGGTGATGCGCGCGGTCCACGCGGCGACCATCGCGGTACTGGACGACCACGGCGTGGACACGGAGCGCTTCACCAACCGCTCGTTGATACTGAGCGGCGCCGTTCAGGACCCGGGCACGAAGAAGGCCGACGTCTACGACGCCTGACGGCCGGCCACCCGGGAGCCGAGGCCTTCCGTCCGGATCAGGCCGGGGGCCCTGGTGTCGACGACAGGACCTAGGCGAGTTCCGAGGTGGCCGGCCAGGCCGCGGCGAGCATCGCGCGGGTGTCGGCGAGGAGCTGCGGCAGCACCTTGGTGTGGCCGACGACCGGCATGAAGTTGGTGTCGCCGCCCCAGCGGGGCACGATGTGCTGGTGCAGGTGGGCGGCGATGCCGGCGCCCGCCACCGCGCCCTGGTTCATGCCGATGTTGAAGCCGTGCGCGCCGGAGGCGGTCCGCAGCGCGATCATCGCCCGCTTGGTGAACTCGCCCAGCTCGGCGGTCTCCGCCGCGTCCAGGTCCGTGTAGTCGGCGACGTGCCGGTACGGGACCACCATCAGGTGGCCGCCGTTGTACGGGTAGAGGTTGAGCACCGCGTACACGCTTTCGCCCCGCGCTATCACGAGCCCGTCCTCGTCCGACTTCGACGGGATCACGCAGAACGGACAGCCGTCCTCGGCCCCCGGCCCGGTCGGCTTGTTCTCGCCCTGGATGTACGCCATCCGGTGAGGCGTCCACAGGCGCTGGAACGCGTCCGGCGCCCCCACTCCGATCTGCTGCTCCGGCTCAGTCGTCATGCTGTGCAGCATATGGCTTCGCCCATTCGCGACGTGTCGCCGGGGCTTCGATCACGCCGTCCCGGAGATGCTGATCGGATGAACGAGAGCCTGGACAGGCAGACCCGCTGGGACCGCCGTATGGAGGCGCCGCTCGCGGTGGCGTCCCTGGTGTATCTCGCCGGATACACGGTGCTGGTGCTGGCCACCGGTCTCGACCCGGTCTGGCGGGACCTGTCCTTGGCGGCGACCCTGGGTGCCTGGGCGGTCTTCGCCTTCGACTACGGGGTCCGATTCCGGCTCAGCGGTCTCGGACCGCTGCGCTTCGTCCGGACACACCTCCTGGGCACGGTGATCCTGGTGCTGCCGCTGCTGAGGCCGCTGCAGATGGTGAAGATCTACGAGCAGATCCAGCGCCGCCGGGACAAGCCGCGTCTGACCCTCTATGCCCGCGTCATGGCCTACTCCAGCATCACGGTCTCCGTGCTCGGCTTCGCGGGAGCGCTGGCCGTCCTCCAGCACGAGCGCGGGGCCCCGGGCGCCACGATCCGTACCTTCGGCGACTCGCTCTGGTGGGCCGCGGAGACGCTGACGACGGTGGGGTACGGCGACGTGACCCCGGTGACCCCGGTCGGCCGGGTCATCGCCGTGGGCATGATGGCGTGCGGCGTCGCGCTGCTGGGGGCCGTGACGGGTTCGTTCTCGTCCTGGCTGATCCAGACGTTCATGCGGGAGGACGAGAAGGGGCCCCCGGGTGCCGGCCCGGGAGCCCCTTGAGTCCGTGTCCGCGGCGGATCAGACCTGGACGCGCTCCTCGACGACCTTGGCGATCTTGGCGATGGCCTCGTCGACGGGGATGCCGTTCTCCTGTGAACCGTCGCGGTAGCGGAAGGAGACGGCGCCGTTGGCCATGTCCTCGTCACCGGCGATGATCATGAACGGGACCTTCTGCTTCTGCGCGTTGCGGATCTTCTTCTGCATCCGGTCCGAGGACGCGTCGACGTCGACCCGCAGCCCCTGCTTCTTCGCCTTGGCGGCGAACTCCTGGAGGTACGGGATGTGGGCGTCGCCGATCGGGATGCCGGTCGCCTGGACGGGGGCCAGCCACGGCGGCATGGCGCCCGCGTAGTGCTCCAGGAGGACGGCGAAGAAGCGCTCGATGGAGCCGAACAGCGCGCGGTGGATCATGACCGGCCGCTGCTTGGTGCCGTCGGGGCCGGTGTACTCCAGGTCGAAGCGCTCCGGCAGGTTGAAGTCCAGCTGCACGGTCGACATCTGCCAGGTACGGCCGATGGCGTCGCGCGCCTGCACGGAGATCTTCGGGCCGTAGAACGCGGCGCCGCCCGGGTCGGGGGTGAGCGGGAGGCCCTGCTTCTCGGCGACCTCCTGGAGGACGGCGGTCGCCTCCTCCCAGACCTCGTCCGAGCCGACGAACTTCTCCGGGTCCTTGGTGGACAGCTCCAGGTAGAAGTCGGTCAGACCGTAGTCGCGCAGCAGGTTGAGGACGAAGGTGAGGGTCTTGTCCAGCTCCTCCGCCATCTGCTCGCGGGTGCAGTAGATGTGCGCGTCGTCCTGGGTGAAGCCCCGGGCGCGGGTCAGGCCGTGCACGACGCCGGACTTCTCGTACCGGTACACGGTGCCGAACTCGAAGAGGCGCAGCGGCAGTTCACGGTACGAACGCCCGCGCGCGTCGAAGATCAGGTTGTGCATCGGGCAGTTCATGGGCTTGAGGTAGTAGTCCACGCCCTCGTCGAGCTGCATGGGGGGGTACATGCCCTCGGCGTACCAGTCGAGGTGGCCCGACTTCTCGAACAGCTTGCCCTTGGTGGCGTGCGGCGAGTAGACGAACTCGTAGCCCTCCTCCTCGTGCCGCTTGCGCGAGTAGTCCTCCATGACCCGGCGGATGATGCCGCCCTTGGGGTGGAAGACCGCGAGGCCGGAGCCGATCTCGTCCGGGACGGAGAAGAGGTCGAGCTCGTTGCCGAGCTTGCGGTGGTCGCGCTTCTCGGCCTCGGCGAGGAAGTCGAGGTGCGCCTTCAGCTCGTCCTTCGACGGCCAGGCGGTGCCGTAGATGCGCTGGAGCATCGGGTTCTTCTCGCTGCCGCGCCAGTAGGCGGCCGCGTTGCGCATCAGCTTGAACGCCGGGATGTTCCGGGTGGTGGGCAGGTGGGGGCCTCGGCAGAGGTCCTTCCAGCACAGGTCGCCGGTCTTGGCGTCGAGGTTGTCGTAGATGGTCAGCTCGCCGCCGCCCACCTCGACGTTGGCGCCGTCGTCGGTCGACGCGGAGCCCTTGATGCCGATGAGCTCCAGCTTGTACGGCTCGTCGGCGAGCTCCTCGCGGGCGGCCTCGTCGGTGACCACGCGGCGGGAGAAGCGCTGACCCCGCTTCTGGATCTCCTGCATCTTCTTCTCGATGGCCTTGAGGTCCTCGGGGGTGAACGGCTTCTCGACGTCGAAGTCGTAGTAGAAGCCGTCACGGACCGGCGGGCCGATGCCGAGCTTGGCCTCGGGGAAGAGCTCCTGCACGGCCTGGGCCATGACGTGCGCGGTGGAGTGGCGCAGGATGTCGAGACCGTCCGGGGAGGAGATCTCGACGGGCTCGACGACATCGCCCTCGGCGACGACGTAGGTGAGGTCCTTCAGCTCACCGCCGACGCGGGCGGCGATCACGGACCGGTCGTCGGCGAACAGCGCGCTGGCGGTGGTGCCCGCGCTCACCGCCCGATCCTCGGCTCCTGAGGCGGACTGGACGGTCACACGGACATCAGACACGGATGCTCTTTCCCTTGGGGCGCAGGCAGACACGATGTGCCGGCGCCGGCGACGCGCGGCAGAGACGAGGTGCCGCGTCGCTGTAAATCCTAAGGGCTCGGGCCGCCCCCGAGCGCTGGGAGCCGGACCCGCCCGCCGCTGTTCGCCGCACGGCCCCCCGCTGGCCCCCGCGGAGCCCGGGCGCGGTCACCCCAAAACGGCCCTCACTCCTCCCCCGGGCCGCAGGCCTCCTCGAAGAAGTCCAGGTTCTCGTGGAGCGACTTCATCAGCCGGTCCCGCTCGGCCTCGTCGACCTGGACCGGTACGACCCCGGTGGCATCGGTCAGCCGCCGGAAGCCGCCCCGGCTCTCCAGCCGGCCGACCACCCGGATCGGCAGCCCGACCAGGTGCGCGTGCCCGGCCGTACGGTACGACTCCTCGTCCAGCGTCACCCGGACGTGCGGCACCTCCGCCCCGCCGAGCACCCGCAGCCGTACGGTCCCCTCGCCGCGCGGCCCCGAGCGGCGCATCCGGACCACGGCGCCGGTGATCCGGACCGGTACGGACGGCTCGTCGGTCAGATAGCGGGCGCCGGCCTCACGCAGGGCCGGCAGGTCGCCCGCCGAGAACTCGACCGGCTCGGGCCGGGCCGCGCACCCGGCGGGCGTCCCGGCTGCGGGGGCCCACTCCAGCGCGATCCTGGCCCCCTCGGTGCCCCGTACGAGCGCGACCAGGGCCTCGGTCAGCTCGCGGCTCACCCCCGCCTCGACGGCGGCGTCGAAGGCCTCCATCCCGCCCGTCGCCCGCTGGTAGTCGGCGGCCTCCCGCGCCGCGTACAGCGCGTGGTAGAGCCGTACGGCGATGGCCCGGCCCGAGTCGACGGGCACGAACGCGGTCAGGCCCCGCCCGCCCGGCGCCGCCCCGACGACCACCGCCTCCAGGGACGCCTGCGCCTGGCGGCGGTGCCGGGCGCCGTAGTACCCGGCCCGGCCGCGCACGGCGAGCGCGCCGGCGAGCAGCAGCTGCCGGGCGGCCGACCTGAGCTGTTCCTGGACGGTCCACGGGACCGTGCCCGCGGGGCCCGGCGGCACATCGCGCCACCAGCGGATCTCGTCGCTGGGCACGGTGAGCCCGACCAGGACCTCGCGGGCCGAGGGCGCCGCGCTGTGGGCGAGGGCGGTGAGCGCCTCGCCGAGCAGGTCCTCGCAGTCCGGGAACGCGCGGCTCTCCGGTACGAGGAGGCTGGTGCCGCCGGAGGGGCCGCCCGTCCCGGGCGGGGTCCAGCGGCTGTAGCGGCCCGCGGCCCCGCCGCGGCGCCGCCAGCCGTGCCGGGCGAGCAGCGCGCCGAGGACCAGCGGGTCGACACGTCCGGGGTCGGGCGACCCCCCGGCGTCGGCCCAGGGGCCGGCGGGGAGGTCGCCGTGCGGGGGATGGGGGCGGAACGGTGGCAGAACGGGGCCGTAGCCGGCCCCGCCCTCCTGTTCGCCGATCGGCCGGTGCATCAGGGTCTCCCTCCCACGCCGACCCGGGTCATGATCTCGCACAGTGCCCGGTCGTCGAAGATCCGTGCCGTCGGTATGCGCACGGTCGTCCGCCGCCGACCCGTCACCGGGTGGCCGGCCAGGTTGATCCAGTAGCAGCAGTGCCGCAGGTCCAGTCGGTCGTGCCCGGCCCGCAGCCAGTCCTCCCGGTCGCGCGGCACGATCATGACGACCAGGATCTTGTGCACCGAGACCGGGGTCCGCGCCAGCTTCACCAGATGGTCGTTGTCCAGGGTGAAGGAGAACGCGGGCCCGGGCGGCCGCGGCGGTAGCTGGTAGGTGCACTTGAGCTGCACCTTGATGGTCACTTCGTCGTCGACCGTGTGGCCGGGAGCGCTGTGGCTCACGTGCCAGTCGATGCCGTTGTCCGGAAACGGCTGCGACAGCGAGCAGCCCGCCGCCGCGGCGACCGCATGCAGATACCCCACCTGGAGCGTCTCCATGCAGGCGGTCGTGGCGAGTGAGCCCCGCAGTGGTGCTGCCCGCTGAGGCGGCAGCCCTCCCGATTCGGGCTGGGCGAGCGCCATGTCAATTCCCTTCCCCGTCATCTGTGTTGTCACCGGTCCGCGTACGGGGCAAACAGCCCGGGTATCACCGATTCGGGCAGGGGGATCGCCATCTGCCGCACATGTGCGAGGAGTTCGGGGATGACGCACAACTGGTATGACGGGCCCCTGGCCGCATTCGACACGGAAACCACGGGAGTTGACGTCGAGCAGGACCGGATCGTCTCGGCCGCGCTCGTCGTCCAGGACACGGCCGGCGGACGTCCGCGGGTCACACGCTGGCTGGTCAACCCCGGGATTCCGGTGCCCCCTGCGGCCACGGAGGTCCACGGACTGACGGACGATCATCTACGACGGAACGGGCGCTGGCCGGCGCCCGTGATGGAGGAGTTGGGGCGGGCGCTGGCGGAGCAGTGCGCCGCGGGCCGGCCCCTGGTGGTGATGAACGCGCCCTTCGATCTGACGATCCTGGACCGCGAACTGCGCCGCCACCGTGCCTCCTCACTCGGCCGCTATCTGGAGAACGCGTCGCTGTGCGTGCTCGATCCGCGCGTGCTCGACAAGCATCTGGACCGCTACCGCAAGGGCCGCCGGACGCTGACGGACCTGTGCGCGCACTACGGCGTGGAGCTGGACGGCGCGCACGACGCGGCGGCGGACGCGACGGCCTCGATGGATGTCGTACGGGCGGTGGCGCGGCGGTTCGCGTCCCGGCTGGAACGACTCTCACCCGCGGAGCTGCACACGCTGCAGGCGGTGTGGCACGCGGCACAGGCGCGGGGGCTGCAGGCGTGGTTCACGCGCAACGGGACGCCGGAGACGGTGGATCCGGCGTGGCCGCTCCGTCCCGAGCTGCGGACGGCGGCGTGACGCGTCGGCGCGTGCTTCGGCCCGGGAATGCGGAAGGCCGGTCCGTCTTTCGACGGACCGGCCTCTCCCGGTGGGCGATACTGGGATCGAACCAGTGACCCCTTCGGTGTGAACGAAGTGCTCTCCCGCTGAGCTAATCGCCCGGGAACGGGTTGAACCATACAGGTTTCCGCGCCCCTCCTTCAAACCGCGCGCAGTCGGGCCGCCAGACCGCGCCTGCCCGCGCGCATCATCAGCGCGTGGTTGGCGCGGAAGACGGGCCGCCCAGGGACCGCGAGCCGGCGCATCAGAGGGCTGGTCACCTCGACCTCCTGCTCGTACAGCGCGCGCGTGCCCGGGCCGTGGGCCGTCACGGTCCAGCGCGCCCAGCCTTCAAGGTCGCCGCCGAGCGCGACCTCCAGGACGCGGGCGTCGGGGTCGCGGCGCCGGGCCTCGGCGGTGACGACGAGGTCGTACGGGAGGAAGGAACGGAACCGCGCGGTGCCGGTGGCCTCGTCGACGGGGACGACCTCGCGGACCTGGGGCCACCAGCTCGGGTACTCCTCGGCGCGTTCCAGTACGGCGAAGACCGCGTCGGGCGGGGCGGCCAACTGCCAGACGCTGCGGAAGCGGTAGCGGCACCAGTCCATGACCCCAGTGTGTACGTACTCAGCCGCGGAAATGAGTACCCGCACGCATGGTTCCGGGGTGTGGTCCGGCGCACACTCCGGACATGAACTCTCCTCTCCCACCCGCCGAGGAACTGGTGCAGGTCGATCGCGAACTGGCGCGGCTCGACGCCCACCGGTCCCAGTTGCTGGCCCGCAGGGCCTGGCTGCTGCGGGTCCTGCAGGCTCCGGCGCCCTCCCCGGCGACCGGGCCCACGACCGGCCGGCCGGTGGCCGACTCGACCCCGCGCAGCGCGCAGAACGTGCTGCTCACGCTGGGCGGGGTACTGCTGACGATCGCGGCGCTCGCGTTCACGCTGGTCAGCTGGGGGACGATGGGCATCGGCGGCCGCGCGACGGTCCTCGCCGTCGTGACGTCCGCGGCGCTCGCGGTGCCGGTGGTGCTGCTGCGCCGGGGGCTCGGCTCGACGGCCGAGGCGGTCGCCGCCCTGGGCCTGGTCCTGATGGTCCTGGACGCGTACGCGCTGCACCGGGTGGCCCTCGCGGACACCGACGGGCTCGCGTACACGTCGGTCGCCTCGGCGGTGCTCGCCGGCGCCTGGACGGCGTACGGGACGGCGCTGGGCAAGCTGCGGATCCCGCTGCCGGTGGCCGTGGTGACGGCTCAACTCCCCCTGCCGCTGGGCGTCCTGGCCGCCGACGGCGGCGCGCTCGCCCTCGGCTGGGCGGCGCTGGCGACCGCGGTCGCGGATCTGGCGGTGGCGCTCTGGGTGAAGCCCACGACGGTACGGGGCACGGCAGCCGTCGCCGCCGGGGTCCTGGGCGGCGGGGCCCTGCTCACGGGTCTGCGGATGTCGTTCACGTCCCCGCTTCCGGCGGCCGCGCTGCTGCTCGCCTGCGCGGCGGTGGCGCTGTGCGTGGCGTGGCGGGTGGCCCAGGCCTCGGTGGCCACGTCGGTGGTGGCGGGTCTCGCGGTGGTCGCGGCGGCGGGTGGCGCGCTGCGCCCGGTCCTGCCGGGCGACTGGGAGGTGCCGGGGTACGTGCTGTGCGCGGTGGCCCTGGCGGGCGTCCTGCGGTCGTCGGCGCCGCGCGCGGTACGGATCGGTCTGGCCGGTGCGGGCGCGGGGGTGCTCGCGCTGGGTGTGGTGTGGGCGCTCCCGCCGGTGGCGGCCGCGCTGCTCGAGCCGCTGGCACGGACGACCCCCGTCTGGTCGGGCGCCCACGCTGACCTCGGGCTCGCCCCGTACCCGTCGACCGCCCCGCTGGTCCTGCTCGTCGCCGCGGCGGCCTGCGCGACGCTCCCGCGCCTGTGGTCTCGCTGCGCGGCCCTGTTTCTGAGCTGGGGCACCCTGACCGCTCTCCCGCTCGCCCTTGACCTCCCGTACGCCCCGACGCTCTCCCTCCAGCTCCTGACGACCACGGCGGCCCTCCTCCCGGCGGCCCGCCCGGGGACGCTGACGCGGGGCCTGCCGGCTCCGGCTCCCGCTCCGGTGGCGGGCGGCTCGGATTCCGACTCGGATGCCGCCCCCGCGGTCGCCTCACCACCTGTGCAGCCCCTGGAGGTCCTCGGGGCGAGCGCGTTCGGCTGCGGATTCGCCTCGGCGCTGAGCGCCGTCGCCGCGGCCCTGGACACGCGCGCGGCCACGTTCACCACGCTCGGGGTACTGCTCGGGCTCTTCGTGGCGGTGGCCTTCCTCGCCGCCGGCGTCCAGCGGATCGTGTCCGCCTGTGCGGCGGTCGTCGTCGCGGCCGGTCTGGTCTCCGCCGGGGCTGCCGCCGCCGGGTTCCGTGACCACCACACCGCCCTGTCCCTGCTCCTCGTCCCGGCGGCCACGGCCCTGATCGGCGGGCGGCTCCGGCGCCACCCGGTCGCGCTCCCCGTCGAGCTCACCGGCGCCGCCGTCGCGCTGCTCGCGATCATCATGGCCGTGCCCACGCCCGCGGTCCTCGCACTCGTCCTCGCCCTGACCGGTGTGCTCGCCACCGCCACGGCCCTCCGGCCCGAGCGCCGCGCGGTCGCCTCTTGGACGGCCGGAGCGCTGTTCCTCCTGGCGACCTGGGTGCGGCTGGCCGTCTGGGACGTGACGACCCCGGAGGCGTACACGCTGCCCGTCACCGTGCCCGCGCTGGTCGTCGGCGCGCTGCGGCGGCGCCGCGACCCGGAGTCCTCGTCCTGGGTGGCGTACGGCCCCGGCCTCGCCGCCACGCTGGTGCCGAGCCTGCTCGCGACCTGGGTGGACCCGGACTGGCGGCGCCCGCTGCTGCTCGGCGTCGCCGCCCTCGCGGTGACCCTGCTCGGGGCCCGGTTCCGGCTGCAGGCGCTGCTGGTGCTCGGCGGGACGGTCCTGGCCCTCGACGCCCTGCACGAGCTGGCCCCGTACGTCGTCCAGGCCGTCGGAGCCCTCCCCCGCTGGCTGCCCCCGGCCCTGGCCGGTCTGCTGCTGCTCGCCGTGGGGGCGACGTACGAGCAGCGACTGCGCGACGCCCGTCGCCTGCGGGAGCGGCTCGGCCGGATGCGGTGACCCGATCCGGGGAACGCCGAAGGCCCGGAGACTGGGTTCAGTCTCCGGGCCTTCGGTCCGGGTGGTGGGCGATACTGGGTTCGAACCAGTGACCTCTTCGGTGTGAACGAAGCGCTCTCCCACTGAGCTAATCGCCCGGGCGCACCGCAAACATTACCGCATGTCAGCCGGTGCCCCGACCGTCCCCCGGGTCAGTCGTTGATCTTCCACGGCATGACGAAGCCGTACTTCCAGAGGTAGAAACCGAGCAGCGCGGCGATGATCACCAGGCCGACCGAGGTCAGGATGATGTTGCGTCGACGCACCTTCGGATCGAGCGCGCGCTGTGCCGCCTCGGTGACCTTCCGCTTCGTCCACCGGAGCACCAGCTGGGCCCAGACGAACTCGGTGGCCCAGATCGCCATACCGCCGAAGATCACCACCCAGCCGGGTCCGGGCAGCACCAGCATCGCGACACCGGCGCCGACCACGGCCAGTCCCACGATGAAGACGCCGACCTGCCAGCTCAGGTGCAGGGTCTTGCGTGCCTTGATGAAATCGGGGGCCCGGGATCCCAGCTCGGACTCCCCGTCGGCCGCGGACTCCCCGGTGCGCTCGTCACTCTCCGCATTCATGGTCCCAACTTACCGGACCGGGCGCCCTCACCCGTTCAGCCGTATTACCAAAAGTTACACACCCCCATACGAGCTACCTGAACGATCACAAAACAGACAGAGGGGTTTACAACGGCACCGTAGGTGGCATGTCGATTTCGCCGACGTGCGAATCCCCGAGCGCACACTGAGCGAAAGGCCCTGGCGCTTATGAACACCACGGTCAGCTGCGAGCTGCACCTGCGCCTCGTTGTGTCGAGCGAGTCCTCACTGCCTGTACCCGCGGGCCTGCGGTATGACACGGCCGATCCGTATGCCGTGCACGCCACCTTCCACACCGGAGCCGAGGAGACGGTCGAGTGGGTCTTCGCCCGCGACCTTCTCGCCGAGGGGCTGCACCGGCCCACCGGCACCGGCGACGTCAGAGTCTGGCCGTCACGCAGTCACGGTCAGGGCGTCGTCTGCATCGCGTTGAGTTCCCCCGAGGGCGAAGCCCTGCTCGAGGCCCCGGCGAGGGCTCTGGAGTCGTTCCTCAAGCGGACCGACGCCGCCGTGCCACCGGGCACCGAGCACCGGCACTTCGATCTCGACACGGAGCTCTCCCACATCCTGGCCGACAGCTGAGCCAGGCCGAGAGCCGCACGGCGCCGTCCGACTCGGGGAGACGGCGCCGCGCGGACGACGCGGACCCTCACATACCGCAGACATCGGCGTCCTCACCGCGCAGCCGGCGCGGAGGAGGGCGCCGATGCGCGTTACCCGACCCCGCCCGGCGTCGCGCGACGAAGCCGCTAGAGTCAGCGCAATTCCGCGGGCACCCGCCCGCAGCCGGCCAGGGAGCGAATCGTGCTGATCCCTCACGACACCCGGATCGCCCTCGACAGCGTCGTCGATCTGATGAACACCGCGCCACAGGGCGACCGCGACGACGAACTCGCGGACGTCCCATCGCTGCGCACCTTCGTGCGGGCCCACAACATCAGCGACGTCGGCGAGCTCACCGACAAGGACCTCAAGGCCGTCCAGGAGGTACGGGCCAGGTTCACGGCGGTCTTCGCGGCGCCCGACGCCCGGATCGCGGCCACGCTGATCAACCAGCTGGTCGCCGCCGCGGGCACGACGCCGCAGCTCACCGACCACGACGGCTACGACTGGCACGTGCACTACTTCGCGCCGGGCGCCTCGGTCGCCGACCATCTCGCCGCCGACTGCGGCATGGCCCTGGCGTTCATCCTCGTCGCGGGCGAGCAGGAGCGGTTGCGGCGCTGCGAGGCCCCCGACTGCGGCCGCGCCTTCGTCGACCTCTCGCGCAACCGCTCACGCCGCTACTGCGACAGCCGCACCTGCGGCAATCGCCTCCACGTCGCCGCGTACCGGGCACGCCGCAAGGAAGCCGCCGGCTGAGCCGACCCCCTCACAGCATGAAGAGGTCGTGCACGGCGGCCATCAGGAGCAGACAGCCGATCACCGCCAGGAAGATCATCAGCGGCGGTTGGGAGAGCGCGAACAGACAACCGCGCGGCTCTTCGGTGGGGGCGGGGGCATGATCCCGCGAGGTATCCAGCATCTCGGGGGCGATCATGGCGCAGCGGCTCGCGCGAGGGCCCGCAACACGCCCCTCGATCGGGGCAGTTCATCACATCCCGTGGATGCTCCGACGGTCGGATCCGGTCGGAGGCCGTCAGATGCTCCGCCTCCTCAGATGCCGTGCTTCTTCAGAATCGCCTCGATGTCGCTGAAGTCGTCCCCGGCCGTCTTGGCCTGCGGCTTCGGGGTCGCGCCCCGCTGCCCGGCGCCGAGTGAGGGCGCGGACGCGGCCGGGGCGACCGCCCCGGGCATCTCGCCCCGCTCGGCCTGCTTCCGGCCCGCTCTGCGCCGCTCGATCGCCCGGCTCGTCATGAAGAGCGCCCAAGCCGCGCCGAGCACGCCGAAGCCGGCCCACGCCGTCGGGCTGAAGGCCGTGTCGAAGGCCCACTCCACCGCCCCGGTCATGACCAGACCGATGGGCACCAGCGCGTAGGCGGCGATCCGCGTCGCGGCGAGGAAACGCTTGCGGTACGCCGTGATCGCGGCGATGCCCAGTCCCGCCACGGACACCGCGGAAAAGATGGTCTCGGCGAGCATGCGATCCTCCTGGGCCGGGCGGTATGTCTCTTCCATCCTGCACCGGCGAGGGGGCCCGGGGCCATGTTCCGAGGCCGACCTCAGGGAGATCTCCGGGTCTCCCTTGCGGGATCTCCTCCCCAGGTCCCGGTTGGGACCGGTCGGACCGTGCTGGGAGACTGCTCCCATGAGCGACTCCACCACCCCGTCCGCCTCCCCCGTCACCGTGGAGGCCTGGTTCGACCTCCAGTGCCCCGACTGCTTCCGCGCCCTCGACGACGTGCGCGCGCTGCGCGAGAAGTACGGCGACCGGATCGACGTACAGCTGCGGCACTTCCCGCTGGAGAAGCACAAGCAGGCGTACGCCGCCGCGCAGGCGGCCGAGGAGGCGGCCGACCAGGGCAAGGGCTGGCCGTACGTGGAGGCGCTGCTCGCCAGGACCGAGGAGCTGGGCGAGCGCGGCGAGCCGGTACTCCTGGACGTCGCCCGCGAACTCGGCCTGGACGCCGAGGAGTTCGACACCGCCCTGATCGACGGCCGGCATCTGCTGATGGTCGACGCCGACCAGGCGGAGGGCAAGGCGATCAAGGTCACCGGCACCCCGACCTATGTCGTCGGCGGCGAGCGCCTCGACGGCGGCCAGAGCCAGGAGGGTCTGCGGGCGCGCATCGAGGAGATCGTCGACCGTCTGCTCGCCGGCTAGGGCCTGTCCGGCGGATCAGGGCCGGATAGGCCCTAGGGGATCACAGCAGCTGCTTGTAGCTGTTGACGTGCGTCGTCCGGTAGCCGAGCGAGGTGTAGAGCCGGATCGCCGGGGTGTTGCCCGCGAAGACATGGAGTCCGAGCAGGCGGTCCCCGGCGTGGAGCGCGACCCGCTCGGCGACCAGCATCAGGGCCCGACCGTAGCCGTGGCCCCGGTGGCCCTCGGCGACCGCGATGTCGTAGACGTAGCTCCCGTGGACGCCCGGCTCCAGTTCGCGGCCGGCCGTCCAGACATGGCCGACGGTCTCCCCGTCCCGTACCGCCACATGGACCGCCGTGCCCGGGGAGTCCAGGCCGTCCGGCAGCAGCAGCCGGTGGGCGGCCTCGGACCTGGCGCGGGCCCGGTCCTCGGGGACGCCCCGCTCGATCCAGCTGCGCGCGTAACTCTCCCGGGCGTTCACCTCCCAGGGCCCGAACTCGTCCTCGGTCATCGCGCGGACCTCGACGCCGGACGCCAGCGCGGGCGGCTCGGCCGGGAGCTCCTTGACCATGTTCCTGCCGCGCTCGGTGTAGCCGAGCATCTCCCCCATCCGCAGCGCCGCCTCCGCACCCACCGGTACGGAGATCTGGGCCTCGCCGCAGCCCCAGCCACGCAGCACCTCCTCGGCGGCCAGCGCGGCGACCGTGCCCCGGCCACGGCGGCGGTCCTTCTCGTCGATGCTCAGGGCCGAGATCACCCCGGATCCGGTGCCGGGGGTCGTGGCCAGGCGCACGGAACCGACGCGACGACTGTTCACGCACACGTCGTAGGTGCGTGAACGTCCGCCGTCCGGGGTCTGCTGAAGCGGCACGGCCGGCCGCAGGGTGGTGGTCATCACGGGTGTTCTACCCACGCCACGGCTCTCCGTCATCCGGATTTACGCGAGGCGCGGATCCCGGTCCGCCGCCGCGCGCTCGTCGAAGATCCGCATGGCCTTGGCGGTGACCGGCCCCGGCGCGGGAGTCGTCTCGTGGTCGTCGACCCGGTGCACGGCCTGGATGTCACGGAGCGTCGAGGTCAGGAAGATCTCCTCGGCGCTCTCCAGGACGTCCAGCGGCAGATCGGTCTCCACCGCCCCCGTCCACTCGACCGCGAGGGCGCGGGTGATCCCGGCCAGGCAGCCGGAGGAGACGGGCGGGGTGTGGATCCGGCCGTCGAGCACGACGAAGACATTGGAGCCGGTGCCCTCGCAGAGCTGTCCGACCGTGTTGGCGAACAGCGCCTCGGACGCGCCCTGTTCGCGCGCCCTGGCGAGGGCGACGACGTTCTCGGCGTACGAGGTCGTCTTCAGGCCCGTGAGCGCCCCGCGCTCGTTGCGGGTCCAGGGGACCGTGATCACGGCCGTGGAGTCGGGGCGGGGGCTCGACTCGCCGAGCCCCACGACGAGGCTCGTCCCGGCGTCGCCGCGCTCGGAGCCGAGCGGCGAGAGTCCACCGGTGTACGTGATGCGGAGCCGGCCGAGCTCCATCGGGTTGGCCTCCAGGACCGCCGCGCAGGCCCGGCGGACCTCGTCCAGGTCGGGCTCGGGCAGGCCCAGACCGCGCGCGGAGCGGGTGAGACGCTCCAGGTGGAGGGTGAGGGCGAAGGTGCCGCCGCGCACGGCCTTGACCGTCTCGAAGACGCCGTCGCCGACAGTCAGCCCGTGGTCCAGGACGGACACCCGGGCTTCCTCCGCGTCGCGCAGTCCGCCGTTGACCCAGAGTTTCATCGCGATATGGCCTTTCCGCTCGCCTCGTACGCGCCCGACGCTACCGCCAGGAGCCGGGACGCCTTCAACTCGGTCTCCGCCCATTCGCGCTCGGGGTCCGAGCCCCACGTGATCCCGGCGCCGGTGCCGAAGCGCAGCACGCCCTCGGGGCGGTCGATCCAGAAGGTCCTTATGCCGACGGCCAGCTCGGCGGTGCGACGGTCGGCGTCGACCCAGCCGATGCCGCCGCAGTAGGGGCCGCGCGGGGCGGTCTCCAGGGCCTCGATGATCCGCAGGGCGCTCGACTTCGGGGCGCCCGTGACGGAGCCCGGCGGGAAGGTGGCGGCAAGCAGCTCCGGCCAGCCGGCCTGCGCGGCGAGTTCCCCGCGCACGGTGGAGACGAGGTGGACCAGGCCCGGGTGGGGCTCGACGGCGCAGAGCTCGGGGACGGTGACCGTGCCGGTCGCACAGACCCGGCCCAGGTCGTTCCGTACGAGATCCACGATCATCACGTTCTCGGCGTGGTCCTTCTCAAGCAGGTCCTCGGCCGTGCGGCCGGTTCCCTTGATCGGGCCGGACTCGACGGTGGCGCCGTCGCGGCGCAGATAGAGCTCGGGGGACGCGGTGGCGATCTCCACCCCGTGCGCGGGCAGCCGAATCGTTCCGGCGTACGGAGCGGGGTTGCCGCGGGCCAGCAGCGCGGTGAGGGCGTCGACGTCGGCCGCGTCGAGGTCGGGCAGCGGCGCGGACATCACGCGGCAGAGATTGGCCTGATAGACCTCCCCGCGCGCGATGTGCTCCCGGATCCGGCGGACGCCCGCCGTGTACGCCGCGCGGTCGAGGGACGACGTCCAGTCGTCGGTGGACGGACCGCGCCAGGCGCCCGCGGCGGGGGCGGGGACCGGGGCCGGGACGGGCTCCCTGCGTACGTCGCCGAAGCGGGCGCAGGTCAGACGGCCCTCGAAGTCCGCGGAGACGGCCCAGAAGCCGGCGGAGTCCAGGGCCGCGGGATCACTGGTGACATCCCGGAGGTCGGTCGCGACGAGGCCGCCGAAGCGGGCCAGAGGAGCAAGGTCGTGCACGGATCGAGTCTAGGGCGGGCGCGGGGGGCGGTGCGGGGCGCGGCGCGGAGGGCGAGTGGTGGTCGGGGCGGAAGGCGAGTGGCGGGCGTGGCCGAACACCGAGCGGGGACGGCTGCGTGCGACCTCGGGGGCACGGGGAGTGAACGCCACGGGAACCTCTCCCGCGGGCCCGCCTCCGTGTGCGGGTCAGCACGCTGCGGAAACGCGTTTTTGTGCTGGCCCAGGAATCCGCTAGAGTTCAACACGTCGCCGGGACGCGCAAGCGGAACGGAAACGACAAGCGGACGTGGCTCAGTTGGTAGAGCATCACCTTGCCAAGGTGAGGGTCGCGAGTTCGAATCTCGTCGTCCGCTCGATGTGGGGGATCTTCCCGAACCCCCGTCTCACTCCTGGTGGAGTGGCCGAGAGGCGAGGCAACGGCCTGCAAAGCCGTCTACACGGGTTCAAATCCCGTCTCCACCTCCAAGCGCGATTAGCTCAGCGGGAGAGCGCTTCCCTGACACGGAAGAGGTCACTGGTTCAATCCCAGTATCGCGCACGCAGAACAACCGAAGATTCGGTCCGCATGGACCGTCCCGCGCGATTAGCTCAGCGGGAGAGCGCTTCCCTGACACGGAAGAGGTCACTGGTTCAATCCCAGTATCGCGCACGCAGTACGCAGTAACCCTTGGTCCTGTATGGTTCGGGACCGACCCGCGCGATTAGCTCAGCGGGAGAGCGCTTCCCTGACACGGAAGAGGTCACTGGTTCAATCCCAGTATCGCGCACCATACGTACGAAGCCCCCGGCCGCCTCTCGCGGCCGGGGGCTTCGTCGTACCCGCTCCTCGTCAGGAGGGGCACAGCGGGCTCGTCAGGAGGAGAAGAGCATCCGGCCGAAGCCGCGCTGGTGGTGACCGCCGTGGTGGCCACCGTGGTGCTGCTGCGGGGCGCCCCACGCGGGCGCGGCGGGGGCGCCGTGCGCGGGGTAGGCCGGCGGGGCGGGCGCGGGCGGCGCCTGCTGCACCCACTGGGACTCGAGCCGGGTCAGGGACTCCAGCTCGCCGTAGTCCAGGAATATCCCGCGGCAGCCGCTGCACTGCTCGATCTGGACGCCGTTGCGGTTGTACGTGTGCATCGCTGCGTGGCACTTGGGACACTGCATGGTCGGCTCAACTTCCTGCCGTTCGAATGGTGCTCTCAGCTTATGGGGACGCCGGCCGGGCCAACTCGGTTCGGAGTGAGCCGATTCGGGCGCAGGTGTCGATCATCACTTCCTCGACCTCGTCGAGCGGGCGCCCCTCCGCGGTGGACTTGGCGAGAGCGAGCGCGGCGGTCTGCACGGTCAGGGCGCGGGCGGGGACGTCGAGTTGGGCCCAGGGATCGGACGCCGTGACGGCCGGGCCGTCTTGCTGCCGGTACGCGTCGAGGAAGCGGGACCAGACGTCCGGGGGCAGGAGGCCCGCCGCGAACCAGGCGGCCGGGCGGGCCAGGTCCCAGGCCGGGTCGCCCAGGCCTAGGTCGTCCACGTCTATGAGGAGCCAGGGGGTGGCGGGGTGGGTGGTGGGGTGGGTGTCCGGGCGGGTGCTGGGGCTGCTGGGAGCGCGGACCAGTTGGCCCAGGTGGAAGTCGCCGTGGCAGAGGAGGGGGCGATGCGCCGGCTCTCCTGGGAGGGTGCGCCAGGCGCGGAGCACTGTCTCTACGGCGGCGCCGGGAGCGCCTGAGCGGCGCATCCGCTCGACCGCGAGAGCGGCCTTCACTGGCGCGCGCATCGGCGGGAGGGGGAGGTGGTCCGGGGGTGGGGTGCGGTGGAGCCTGGCGAGCAGGCGCGCCGCGTCTTCCCAGGGCGCGGCTTCCGGGTCGGTCGGGTCGACCGGGGTGCCGTAGGGCCAGGTGGAGAGGGGGCGGGTGGGGTGTGTGGGTTGGGTGGTGGGGGTGGGGTGGGTCGGTTGGGTGGAGTGCGCTCGTGCCCCGTGGGGTTTGAGGAGGATGCCCGTCAGTTCCGGGAGGGCCGCCACCGCGAGTCGGGCGCCGTGAGCCGAGAGGTCGGTGCCGGGGGCGTGGGCCTTGACCACGACCGCGCCATGTCGGACCACCGTGCCGTCGTCGCGGTCGGCGAGCACCGTGCTGGCGTGCGGGGCGCACGGGCAGGCCGGGTCGGCCCTGTGCGCCGTCTCGCGCGCGAGGGCGCTGAGGTGTTCGAGTTCGGCATGCTCCACCCGGGGAGCGTACGCGCTGCCGCCCAGGGGGTGTCTCGTCGATCAGGCCGGATCAGGGAGCGGCGTCTGGTGCCGTGCATCGCAAGGCGGAGGAGGGAGTCGACGCGGTGGGGGCACCTCCCGTGCCCGAAGGGCTACGGGGGAGTTGGCGACCGACGACAACGCGGCTGGGGGTACCCCCTGCTCGAAGAGCTTGGGGGAGCGGTGTCAGACGCCGCGAGCCCGGCATGATCGACGAGACACCGCCTACGGCCCCGGAAAGCGCGAGGGCCGGTCAGCTCCCCAGCTGACCGGCCACACGCTGCCGTCCGCCGCACCCCCGTCCCCACGGGGTTGTTGGCCGGATGTCCCCGACCCGGGCCGCTCTCCCGGGTCCGGGGCGCCGCTCAGCGCCCCAGCATCACGCCCACGGACGACGCCTGTGTGACCACTGCGTCCCAGCCGCCGAAGACGACGACCAGCAGGGTCGCGAGAGGGAGGACCATGGCGGTCGCCACCAAGGGGTGGCGGCGGCCCGAAGGACGGGTGGTGATCCGCGATACCGGGTACGCCATGGTTCCTCTCCTGTCGTGTTTGGCAGCGGCGGGTGGGTGACCTCGGGGGACGAGTGCTGCACCCGCCGCTTGACTTCAACACTAGGGACCCGGCACCGCCCGGACGTCATGCCCGCGTACCGATTACCGGGCCTACGGGAGGATGACGCGTACCCCCATGGCGTACTCCCCAGGGTGGAGAGAGCGACCTAGGTCTGAGGGTCTTCCCTGAGGGGGACCGGCTGCTCCACGAGGGCGAGGACCCTGCTCGCCATGAAGCGGGCCGTGCGCACGACGACCCCGGTACGCGTGACTTCGCTCACTTCCACCACCCCTCTCCGCACCGCCGTCTCCACCCTCCGACCTGCCCTGCTGGCCACCACCTCGTACGTTCTTGTCGTGTCCCCCGCATCCACGACTATCTCCACGCGGTCACCCTTCATCGGTCGAATCCCCCTTCTGCGATGGGATGTTGGAAAATCGCTCGGTTTGGACGGGCCGCCGCGCGGCCGTCCTGACCGTCCCTCAAGTGTCCTCCCCAGCACTGACAATCGATGCGCGCGCGAGGGCGCGGCCTATGAGCACACCGGGGCGTCAATACGTAAGCTGTGCCACGTCGAACGGACGAGGGGACGGACATGGCGATGATGCGGCTCCGGCGCGAGGATCCGCGGATCGTCGGGTCGTTCCGGCTCCACCGCCGGCTCGGGGCCGGTGGGATGGGGGTCGTGTACCTGGGATCCGACCGGCGCGGGCAGCGCGTGGCGCTGAAGGTGATCCGGCCGGACCTGGCCGAGGACCAGGAGTTCCGGTCCCGGTTCGCCCGCGAGGTCTCCGCCGCCCGGCGGATCCGCGGCGGCTGCACGGCCCGGCTCGTCGCCGCCGACCTGGAGGCCGACCGGCCCTGGTTCGCCACCCAGTACGTCCCCGGCCCCTCCCTGCACGACCGGGTCGCCGAGGAAGGGCCGCTGCGCGCCGCCGACGTCGCCGCGATCGGCGCCGCCCTTTCGGAGGGCCTGGTCGCCGTCCACGAGGCGGGCGTCGTCCACCGCGACCTCAAGCCGTCGAACATCCTGCTGTCCCCCAAGGGGCCCCGGATCATCGACTTCGGCATCGCCTGGGCCACCGGCGCCAGCACCCTCACCCACGTCGGCACCGCCGTCGGCTCCCCCGGCTTCCTCGCGCCCGAGCAGGTACGGGGCGCCGCCGTCACCCCCGCGACGGACGTCTTCTCGCTCGGCGCCACCCTGGCTTACGCGGCGATGGCGGACTCGCCCTTCGGGCACGGCAGTTCCGAAGTCATGCTCTACCGCGTCGTGCACGAGGAGCCGCAGCTCGGCGGGGTGCCGGACGCGCTGGCGCCGCTCGTCCGGGCCTGTCTGGCCAAGGACCCCGAGGACCGGCCCAGCACCCTTCAGCTCTCCATGCGGCTCAAGGAGATCGCCGCCCGCGAGGCCCAAGGGCTGCCCGTCGCGCGGCCTCCGGTGCAGCGGGAGCGTACCGAGCAGTCGACCGGCAGCCGGCCGACCGAGCGGTACACCGAGCGCACCACCGACTCGCGGCCGTCCGCGCCGTCCCGTACCGGCGGGCGGTCCTCCTCCGCCTCCGCCTCCCAGTCCCGGCCCAACGGACGCCCCTCGGCCTCCCGGCCCGGTGGTGCGCGCACCACCTCGACCGGGCGGCGGCCGGCCAATCCTCGGCTGCTGCGGCAGCGGTTGTTCGTGTTTGTGGTGGTGACGCTTGTCGTGGCGTTGGGGATCGCTGCGGCGCAGGCGTTGCAGGGGTAGCTGGGCTTGGGGTGGTGCTGCGGGGGTGGTGCGCTGGGGGTGGTGGGGCGCTGTCCCCCCTCAGTCCTGTGGGCGGCCGCTCGCCACCGCGTAGAAGGCCACCGCCGCCGCCGCGCCCACGTTCAGCGAATCGACTCCGTGCGCCATCGGGATGCGGACCCACTCGTCCGCCGCCCTCAGCGCCTGCGTCGACAGGCCGTCGCCCTCCGCGCCCAGCATCAGCGCCGCCCGCTCCAGCTTGTGCGGGGCCGCCACGTCGATCGGAGAGGCCTTCTCGTCCGGGGTCAGGGCGAGCAGCTTGAAGCCCGCCTCCCGTACGGCCTCCAGACCACGCGGCCACGTCTCCAGACGGGCGTACGGGACCGAGAAGACCGCGCCCATGGAAACCTTCACCGACCGGCGGTACAGCGGGTCCGCGCAGTCCGGGGAGAGGATCACCGCGTCCATGCCGAGCGCGGCCGCGCTGCGGAAGATGGCGCCGATGTTGGTGTGATCGTTGACCGACTCCATCACCGCGACCCGGCGGGCCGGGCGGAGCAGATCCTCCGCGCTCGGCAGCGGCTTGCGCTGCATGGAGGCGAGGGCGCCACGGTGCACGTGGTAGCCCGTGACGCGCTCGGCGAGCTCCGGCTGGACCGCGTACACGGGCGCCGGGACCTCGTCGATGACATCGCGCATGACATCGACCCACTTGGCGGAGAGCAGCATCGACCGCATCTCGTACCCGGCCTGCCGGGCCCGGCGGATGACCTTCTCGCCCTCTGCGATGAACAGGCCCTCGGCGGGCTCGCGCCTGCGGCGCAGCTCCACGTCGGTCAGGCCGGTGTAGTCGCTCAGGCGCGGGTCGTCGGGGTCGTCGATCGTGATGAGTTCGGCCACGTGGTGATACTGCCTTGTCCGGGGTGCGGTGCCAATGTGTGTGCGGTGGGGGTGGGTGCCGTCAGGGCTTGGCGGGCTGCTGGTTGAGCTTCTCCGGGCTCTCCCCCACCACGTCGCCGATCACGATCACCGCCGGCGGGCGGACCTCCTCGGTCCTGACCGTCTCCGCGACCGTCGCCAGCGTGGCGTCCACGCGGCGCTGGGTGGCCGTCGTGCCCTCCTGGACCAGGGCGAGGGGGGTCTCCGGGGACTTGCCGTGCTCGATGAGCGCCTCGGCGATCTTCCCGATCTTGTCGACGCCCATCAGGATCACCAGCGTGCCGGTCAGCTTGGCCAGCGACGCCCAGTCGACGAGGGAGCGCGGGTCGTCCGGCGCCACGTGGCCGCTGACGACGGTGAACTCGTGGGCCACCCCGCGGTGCGTCACCGGGATGCCGGCCGCGCCCGGGACCGAGATCGAGCTGGAGATGCCGGGGACGACCGTGCAGGCGATCCCCTCCGCCGCCAGCGCCTGGGCCTCTTCCATGCCCCGGCCGAAGACGAACGGGTCGCCGCCCTTGAGGCGTACGACCGACTTGCCGGCCTTGGCGTGCTCGATCAGCGCGTTGTTGATGGCCTCCTGCGCCATGAAGCGGCCGTACGGGATCTTCGCCGCGTCGATCACCTCGACGTGCGGGGGCAGCTCGGCGAGCAGGTCGCGGGGGCCCAGGCGGTCGGCGATGACGACGTCGGCCTCGGCGAGGAGTCGGCGGCCGCGGACCGTGATCAGGTCGGGGTCGCCGGGGCCGCCGCCGACCAGGGCCACGAAGGGGCTGCGCGTACGGTGCGCGGGGGCGGCGATCGAGCCGTCCCGGAGGCCCTCGACGATCGCGTCGCGCACGGCGGCGGAGCGGCGGGGGTCGTGGCCCGTGAGCACGGCTACCGTGACGCCCTCGCTGCGGCCCGTCGCCGGGGTCCAGGCGGTGGCCGCCTCGGCGTCGTCGGAGCGCACGCACCAGGTCTTCGTCCGCTCGGCCTCCGCGGAGGCGGCCGCGTTCGCGGCGGGGTCGCTGGTGGCGACGAGCGCGTACCAGGCGTCGGCGATGTCCCCGTCCTCGTACCGGCGCTTGATCCAGGTGATCTCGCCGGTCTCCGCCATCGCTTCGACCGAGGGGGTCGCGGAGGGTGAGATGAGGGTGATCGCCGCGCCGGCGTTGATCAGTGCCGGGAGTCGGCGCTGGGCCACCTGGCCGCCGCCGAGGACGACGACGCGCCGGCCGGAGAGGCGGAGGCCTACCGGGTAGGCGGGGTGCGCGGCGGAGGCTACGGGGTCGGCCATCTTGAGCGGCTCCTCGGAGAGCGGGGTCTGCGTCTGCGGGCCGCTGCTGCGGTGGAGCGGCTGGTGGGGGGGTGGGTGCTGGGGGGCCTACCCCCGGTGACCACGATATCGGTCACTTGGGGTGGGCGACCTGTGACGGATGTCCCTCGCCCGCGCCGTGGAGCGGTGCCGTGGGGGCCACTCCGGGTCCGCGTTCGGGACTGCATGATCTACGGCGCGCGGGAGACCGTGAACGCGGCGCTCTCGCGCGCCACAAATCATGCTCTACGTCCCGAACGCGGACCCTGCGCGGCCCCCACTCCCGTCGGAGTGGGGGCAGCGGCACGCGTCTTCTACTTCTCCGTCACGCCTGCCGAGTCGAACGTCGCCACCTCGTGCATGGCCCGTGCCGCGCTCTGGACGACCGGGAGGGCGAGGAGGGCGCCCGTGCCCTCGCCGAGGCGCAGGTCGAGGTCGACCAAGGGGCGCAGGCCCAGCTTGTTGAGGGCCGCCACGTGGCCCGGCTCGGCGCTCCGGTGACCCGCGATGCAGGCCGCGAGGGACTCGGGCGCGATCGCCCGGGCCACCAGTGCCGCCGCGCCCGTCGAGACGCCGTCGAGGACGACCGGGACGCGTAGCGAGGCCGCGCCCAGGATGAGGCCGACGAGCGCCGCGTGCTCCAGGCCGCCGATGGCCGAGAGGACGCCGATGGGGTCCGCCGGGTCCGGCTTGTGGAGGTCGAGAGCGCGACGGACGACGTCCACCTTGCGGGCGTGCATCTCGTCGTTGATGCCCGTGCCACGACCGGTCACCTCGACCGGGTCGACGCCCGTGTACACGGAGATCAGCGCGGCCGACGCGGTGGTGTTCGCGATGCCCATCTCGCCGGTCAGGAGGGCCTTGTTGCCCGCCGCCACGAGATCGCGGGCCGTCTCGATGCCCACCTCGATCGCCGACAGGACCTCTTCGCGGGTCATGGCGAGGCCCGTGGTGAAGTCGCCCGTACCGGCGCGGACCTTGCGGGGCAGGAGGCCAGGGGTCGCGGGGAGGTCCGACGCCACGCCTACGTCGATCACGCAGACCTCGGCGCCGACCTGGTTGGCGAACGCGTTGCAGACCGCTCCCCCGCCGAGGAAGTTCGCGACCATCTGGCCGGTCACCTCCTGCGGCCAGGCGGTGACCCCCTGGGCGTGCACGCCGTGGTCACCCGCGAAGATCGCGACCGCGGCCGGCTCGGGGATCGGCGGCGGGCACATCCGGGAGAGGCCGGCGAGCTGCGCGGAGATGATCTCCAGCATGCCCAGCGCCCCTGCGGGCTTGGTCATGCGCTTCTGCCGCTCCCAGGCCTCGCCGAGCGCCTTGGCGTCCAGCGGGCGGATGTTGGCGACGGTCTCCTGGAGCAGGTCGTGCGGCTCCTCACCGGGCAGCGCCCGGCGGCCGTACGTCTCCTCGTGCACGACCCAGGACAGCGGGCGGCGCTTGGACCAGCCCGCCTGCATCAGCTCGGGCTCCTCGGGGAACTCGTCGACGTAGCCGACACAGAGGTACGCGACCACTTCGAGGTGCTCGGGCAGGCCGAGGGCGCGCACCATCTCGCGCTCGTCGAAGAAGCTGACCCAGCCGACGCCGAGGCCCTCGGCGCGGGCCGCGAGCCAGAGGTTCTCGACGGCGAGCGCCGAGGAGTACGGGGCCATCTGCGGCTGCGTGTAGCGGCCCAGGGTGTGCCGGCCGCCCCGCGTGGGGTCGGCGGTCACGACGATGTTGACCGGGGTGTCGAGGATGGCCTCGATCTTCAGTTCCTTGAACTGCTTCGCCCGCGCCTTGGGCAGCGACTTGGCGTACGCCTCGCGCTGACGCTGGGCCAGTTCGTGCATCGCCCGGCGGGTCTCCGCCGAGCGGATGACGACGAAGTCCCAGGGCTGCGAGTGGCCGACGCTGGGGGCCGTGTGCGCGGCCTCCAGGACGCGGAGCAGCACCTCGTGCGGGATCGGGTCCGAACGGAAGCCGTTGCGGATGTCCCGGCGCTCCCGCATGACCCGGAGCACCGCCTCGCGCTCCGCGTCGTCGTAGCCCGGAGCGGCCGGCGTCGGCGCGGACTCGGACTCCGGTGCCGACGTCGGCGCGGACTCGGACTCCGGTGCCGACGTCGGCTCCGGTGCCGACGTCGGCTCCGGTGCCGACTCCGGCTGCTCTGCCGGTACCGGCTCCGACCGCTCTGCCGGTGCCGGCTCCGGTGCCGGCTCTGGCGCCGACGCGGCGACGGGCTCCTCTGCGGCTTCCACGAGTTCCTCGGCTGCCGGTTCCTCGACCACTGGTACGAGGTCCTCGGCTGCCGGTTCCTCGGCCGGCGGTTCCTCGGCGGTGGCGTCCTCCGCCGGAAGTTCCTCCGCTGCCGGGGGCGTCGCCGGGTCGTCCGTGAGCGTGAGTTCCGGCGTCGGGGGCTCGGGGGTGGCCGTGGTCTCGGGCTCGGGCTCCTCGGTCGGGAGGGCCTCGGCCTGGGGCTCGGGCTCGGGGTCCTTCGGGGCCTCTTCGGCCGGGGGCGGCTCGGGTGCCGGGGCCGGGGTGAGGTCGGCCGCCTGGGGCTCCTCCGCGGGGGGCTCGGGCTGCGGGACCGGTACGGCTGCGGCCGGGCCGCCGTCGCGCGGGGCCGGGACCGCGGCGGGGGCCTCCTCCACGGGGGGCTCGGGGGCCTCCACCGCGGGGTCTTCGAGTGCCGGGGTGGGCGCGAGGTGCGGGGTCGTCGGGAGGGTGCCCTCGACCGGGACGAACTGGCCGACCGTTTCTGCGGGCACGGGTGCCTGGGGCTGAGGGTCCCACGGGACGGCGCCCTGCGGCGGGACGTCGCCGAGCTGGGGCGCGGCCGGCGCGGCCTGCTCCTGGGGGACGTCGAGGTACTCGAGGCCGGAGGTCGGCGGTCCCCCGACCCGGGTCGGCATCGGCGCCGGGGCCGTCGCGGCGACCGGCATGGGCGTCGGCGCGGGCGCGGCCACCGGGGCCGCGGCGGGGCCGCGGTCGGCGAGGGAGCGGACGACGCCGCCGGTCTCCGGGACCGGCGGGCCCATGTGCAGCGGGCGGCGGGCGGGCGGCGGGGTCGCGGCGGCCGGCGGGGGTACGCGTACGGCACCGAGGTCCACGGAACCCGAGTCGCGGCCGGCGGCCTCGTGGGCGCCGGTGTCCAGGATCCCGGGCTCGTACCCGTGATCGGTCACGGCCTCGACCGGCACGCCGTGCGCGGGGGTCGAGAGGCCCAGGGGCACGCCGTGGGCCGGGGTGGCGATCGGCTCGTGGGCGACCGGAGCCGGAGTCGAAAGGCCCAGGGGCACGCCGTGGGGCGGGGTGGCGACCGGGGGCATCGGGGTCTGGGCGGCGAGGGCGTCGGCGATCGGGCCGGCCAGCGGGTCGGTGAGCGGGTCACCGACCGGCGGCATCATGCCCGGGGCCGGGACCGCGACGGGCGGGGCGGGCACGGCGCCCGGCGTGTGCTCGCTCCAGGCGCCCTGGGCGCCCGGCATCAGAAGCAGGTCGTCGTCCTCGGCTGCGTGCTCGGAGGGGTCCAGGAAGGTGTACGCGCCCGGAGCGGGGATGCCCGGCTGCTCGACCATGCCTGCGTTCTCCGGCAGCCCCTCGCCCGGGACCTGGCCGGTGTCCGTCATGCGTACCCCTCGCCCATCGGTTGTGCTCCTTCAGACCTTCGCCCGTCAACAAGAACGAGCGTGCGCGCCGTGCGGCACGAATGACGCGCGGGCACCCCAGCATTGTCGCGGCCATCGGCCGTCGTGACAGGCGGATCCGCCACGGTTTGCTGTGGACTGCGCCACGTCGCGCGTCCCCCCTTTGCCCCGTACCACATCAGGGGCCCTCTCGGGCCCCTCTGTCCGGATATTGGCGAACAAAACACCGAAGGCCCGGGCGCGGTACAACGATCGGCCAGCCTACCTGGCCCGGTGACGGGGCATGGTCAGGGGGCGCGCTCGATCCGGCGTCCGGAGAGCAGGAAGACGACCGTGCGGGCTCGCTCCGACCAGTCGTCGGGGTCGAGGCCGACGCTCTGCAGGAGGGCGCATTCGACGTCGTAGCCGCCGTCGGCGAGGGCCGCGCCGACGGCCTCGGCCTCGTCGCGGGTGGAGGCGTGGGCGACGATCCGTTCGGGCCTGCGGGCGGTGCAGGCGGTGACGACGGGGACGCCGCCGCCCCCGATCCGTACGACATCGGGTTCGGGCAGCCGTTCCAGGACGTGCGGGGCCCGGCCGCGTACGGCCTGGAGCTGGACGCCGTGGCGTCGGGCCGCCGCCTCCGTGCGGGCGCAGGCGTCCGGGTCGGCGTCGACGGCGATGACGGCGGCGCCGAAGCGGGCGGCCTCCACGGCGAGGGCTCCGCCGCCGCAGCCGATGTCCCAGACGAGGTCGCCGACGCGGGGGCCGAGGCGGGCGAGCTGGGCGGCGCGCAGGGTGCGGTCCTCGCCGGTGCCGCCGCGTGCGGGGACTTCCGGGGGCAGCGCCCAGCCGCGTACGGCCGGGGTCTCCTGGCCCATGAGCCAGCCGCCGGCCGGTGCGCCGGCGGCGCCGCCGATGACGATGACGACGTTGGGGTCGCGCCAGACGTGGTCGGCGGCCTTGTCGGAGGTGAGGACGGTGACCTGTTCGCGGTCGGTGCCGAGTTCCTCGCAGATGACGAAGGTGCGGTGGACGCCTTCGAGGAGGAGGGCGAGTTCGGCGGGGCCCGCGCCGGGCGAGGTGAGGACGGCGACCTTGGGGTGGGCGCGGCAGACGTTGACGGCGCGGCGCAGGGTGCGCTGGTGGGCGACGACGATCCGGGCGTCGTCCCAGGGCATGCCGGCCCGGGCGAAGGCGGCGGCGACGGAGGAGACGGCGGGGACGACCTCGACCTCCAGGCCGTGCTCGGGGGCGCGCAGGGTGCGGACGACGCCGAAGAAGCCGGGGTCGCCGTCGGCGAGGACGACGGCGGTGCCGCGGTGTCCGGCTATGCGGCGGGCGGCGAGGTCGACGCTGCCGAGGCGGATCCTTTCGGCACCGGGCGGGACCTCGGGCAGGGCGAGGTGGTGCGCGGCGCCCGCCACGAGCGTGGCGGCGGAGAGCGCGGACCGGGCCGCTGCGGTGAGGGGCGAGCCGTCCCAGCCGATCACCGTGACCCGGTCGGCCATCGTCGTCTGTCTCCTGAGGTGTTTGTCGCAGGTCGGGGGCGTGTGAAGGGTACCCGGGATCGGTTGCGGGCTCAGCTCCAGTCGGTGAAGGAGGAGTATCCGGCCTCCGCCATCTGGTCCGCGACGCCTTCGAGGTCCTCGGGGAGCAGTCCCCAGACGATGAAATCGGTGCGCAGGTCGGCCCAGGTGCCGTCCTCGGTGCGGGTGCGGGCTATGCACGCGTTTCTGAGGACGCCTTCGCTGATGCAGCCGATCTTCTGGGCGACCTGCTGGGAGGCGGTGTTGTCGGCGGCGGTGCGCAGCTCGATGCGTTCGAAGTGCTGGTCGCCGAAGAGCCATTGGGCGGTGGCGAGGGCGGCTTCGGTGGCGTAGCCCTCGCCGCGGGCCCAGGGGGCGACGATGTAGGAGATCTCGGTGGAGCGGACGCGCCAGTTGGTGTGGCTGAGCTGGATGATGCCGACCAGGCGCTGGGTGAGGAATTCGGTGACGGCGAGGTCGAGGCCCCGTCCGGTGGTGCGTTCGGTGGGGGCGTACTCGGTGATCCAGCGGAGCGCGGCGTCCTCGGTGTAGGGCTGGGGGACGGCCGTCCAGGCCGCGACCATCTCGTCGTTCATCATCTCGGCGAGGGCGGGCGCGTCCGCCTCTTCGAGCGCGCGCAGCACCAACCGGTCCGTGTTGATGGAGATGTCCGGAAAGGTGGTAGTCATGCGCAGCTCCATGCCGTGGACCGTCCGAATCGACCGTGAACGCACAGCATGCAGCATGCTGCTGTCGGTGTGCATGGCCGGGTCCGATGTGGCGTCAGATGTCGGTGCGTACAACGGCGAAGGCCCCGCGCACCGGGACGGCGTGCGGGGGCCTTCGGCACAGGAACCGTACGGCGGGCCTTACTTGGCGGGGGTGCCGAAGGCCGGGATGACCGAGCCGTCGTAGGTGTCCTCGATGTACTTCTTCACCTCGGGCGAGTTGAGGAGCTTGGCGAGCTTCTGCACGCGGGCGTCGTTCTCGTTGCCCTTCTTGACGGCGAGGAAGTTGGCGTACGGGTTGCCCTCGGCCTTCTCGATGGCGATGGCGTCCTTGGCCGGGGAGAGCTTGGCCTCGATGGCGTAGTTGCCGTTGATGACCGCGGCGTCCACGTCGTTCAGGGCGCGGGGCACGGTGGCGGCCTCCAGCTCCTTGAACTCCAGGCCCTTCTTGTCCGTGATGTCGGAGAGCTTGGCGTTGGTGCCGACGCCGTCCTTGAGGGTGATGAGACCGTTCTCGGCGAGCAGCTGGAGGGCGCGGCCGCCGTTGGTGGTGTCGTTGGGGACGGCGATGGTCTGGCCGGGCTTGATGTCCGAGAGGGCCTTGACCTTCTTGGAGTAGAGGCCGAGGGGCTCCAGGTGGACGTTGACCACCGGGACGATGGTGGTGTTGTTCTTCTGGTTGAAGTCGTCGAGGTACGGCTTGTGCTGGAAGAAGTTGGCGTCGACCTGGCCGGACTGGGTGGCGGTGTTCGGCAGGACGTAGTCCGTGAACTCCTTCACCTCCAGCTTCAGGCCCTCCTTCGCGGCGAGGTTGTCCTTGACGTAGTTGAGGATGTCGGCGTGCGGCGTCGGGGACGCGGCGACGACGAGCGGCTTGTCGGCGGAGCCGGCCGCGTCCTTGGCGGAGGACGGGTCCGAGGCGGTGCCGCAGGCGGTGAGGCCGAGGGCGAGCGCGGCGGTGGCGGCGATACCGGCGGTGAGCTTGATGTTCTTACGCACGAAGAGTGCCTCTTTCTGGTGGTGCGGTGGACGCCTGGACAACAAGTCCGGGCTCTTCTTCGAAGGACGAAGTCTGTGGTTACGCGGTCCGGCCGCGGCGGGCGAGGAGCCGGACGGCGAGGTCGCCGATGAGCTGGACGACGGTGACGATCGCGATCAGGACGACGACGGTGACCAGCATGAACTGGGTGTCGAAGCGCTGGTATCCGTAGGTGATCGCCTTGGAGCCGAGGCCTTCGCCGCCGACCGCGCCGGCCATCGCGGAGTAGCCGATTAGCACGATGACGGTGGTGGTGGTCCCGGAGACCAGCGAGGGCAGCGCCTGCGGCAGCAGCACCTTGCGGATGATCGTCGGCACGGAGCCGCCCATGGACTGGACGGCCTCCACGAGGCCGTGGTCGACCTCGCGGATCGAGGTCTCGACGAGCCGCGCGAAGAACGGGATGGCGCCGATGGCGAGCGGGACGATCATCGCGGTGGGGCCGATGAAGGTGCCGACGACGAAGGTCGTGAAGGGGATCAGGGCGATCAGCAGGATGATGAACGGCAGCGAGCGGCCGATGTTCACGATCACGCCGACGACCTTGTTGACCACGGTGTTCTGCAGCAGTCCGCCCTTGTCCGTGAGGACGAGGAGGATGCCGAGCGGCAGTCCGCCGAGGACGGTGACGAACGTGGCCCACAGGACCATGTAGAGGGTGTCGACGGTGCCCTGCTCCAGCAGCGGCTGCATCTCCGACCAGGTCACTTGGCACCTTCCTTGACGAGTACGGCGCCGGCGGCGGCGTCCTCTTCGACGACGTCGACCTGGAGGCCCTGCTCGCGCAGGAAGCCGACGGGCACGACGTTCTCCTCGTAACGGCCGGGCAGTTCGATCCGCATCCGGCCGATCTGCTTGCCGCCGACGGTGTCCATGGCGGCGCCGAGGATCGAGATGTCGATGTTGTACGTACGGGAGAGCTGGGAGATCACCGGCTGGGTGGCGGCCTCGCCGTGGAAGGTGACGTCGACGACCGTGCGGTCGGGGCCGGTGGCGGCGCCGCTGACCGGGAAGAGTTCGGCGGCCAGTTCGGAGCCGGGGGTGGCGAGCAGTTCGCTCACGGTGCCGGACTCGACGATCCTGCCCCGCTGCATCAGAGCGGCCGAGTCGCAGATCGTCTTGACGACGTCCATCTCGTGCGTGATGAGCAGGACGGTGAGGCCGAGCTGCTGGTTGAGGTCGCGCAGCAGCTGGAGGATGGAGCGGGTGGTCTCCGGGTCGAGGGCGCTGGTGGCCTCGTCGGAGAGCAGGACCTTGGGGTTGCCGGCCAGGGCGCGGGCTATGCCGACGCGCTGCTTCTGGCCGCCGGAGAGCTGGCCGGGGTAGGCCTTGGCCTTGTCGGCGAGGCCGACGAGGTCGAGGAGTTCCAGGGCGCGGCGGGTGCGCTCGGCGCCGGAGACGCCGAGGATCTCCAGGGGGAGTTCGATGTTGTCCTTGACCGTGCGGGAGGACAGCAGGTTGAAGTGCTGGAAGACCATGCCGATGCTGCTGCGCGCGCGGCGCAGGTCCTTGCCGGCGCGGCGGCCGGTGGCGGCGAGCGCGGTGAGGTCGACGCCGTCCACGGTCACGGTGCCGGAGGTGGGGCGCTCCAGGAGGTTGACGCAGCGGATGAGCGAGGACTTGCCGGCGCCGCTCTGGCCGATCACGCCGAACACCTCGCCCTCGCGGACGTGGAGGTCGACGCCGTCCAGAGCGGTGACCTGGCGGCCTCGCGACTCGTAGACCTTGGTCAGGCCCGAAGTGGTGATCACAGGGGTTTCCGTCACTGTCGAGTGCACGGCGCGGGGTCCGCCGGGCACGGGGCATTCGTCGTTCGGACAGTCAGGCGCGGATCGGCCGCTTCGGTGGGTGAACCGGAGGCAGCACGCGCGCGGGGCAGGCACGGTCCGTCGCTCGGGGCGTGCGGATCGGCTCGGCCGTCGTGTCTCGCTTCGGGGCGCGAGGCGCAGGCGGGGGCCCTCAGAAGGCGCACATTCGACACATACAACGAGCACCGGGCGTCGTGATCGCCTCGGTCGCAAGGGTGCGGCTGCTCGTCGTGGTCATGTCTGCAAGTAAAGCACGCAGGGGTACGACGACTTCGGGGGTGTCCGAATAGCGGACGTCGTTGAGACAGTATGCGGACACCCCCGGCGGGCGTCAGACGCCCAGGACGATCTCCACTCCCCCGTCCGTGGCCTGCGCGGATACGGCGGAGAGGTCGGTGACGACGAAGTCCGCGTCGAGCTCGGCGCGGTCGTGGGTTGTGGCCAAGGCCACGGTCCGCATGCCCGCGGCGCGGCCGGCGGCGAGACCTGCGGGGGCGTCCTCGAAGACCACGCAGGCGGCCGGGTCGACGCCGAGTTTCGCGGCGGCGAGCAGGAAGGGCTCCGGGTCGGGCTTGCCGCGCGTGATGTCGTCGGCGGCGACGAGGGTGGCGAAGTCGATGCCGGCCTCGCGCAGCCGCGCCTCGCCGAGCGGGCGGGTCGCGGAGGTGACGACGGCCCAGCGGTCGGCCGGGAGGGAGGAGAGCAGTTCCTTGGTGCCGGGCAGCAGCTCGACGCCGCCGGGTACGTCCTCGACCTCGAGCTGCTCGATGCGGCGCAGGGCGTCCGGCACCCGGGCGGCGGGCAGCAGGTCGGCGATGATCTCGGCGGCGGGGCGGCCGTGCAGCTCGACGCGGGCGAAGTCCTCGGCCGTGATCCCGTACTCCTGCGCCCAGCGGGTCCAGCAGCGGTACACGGACGCCATGGAGGAGACGAGGGTTCCGTCGTTGTCGAACAGGAGGGCTTCCGCGCGTATCTTCATGGCCCCCGACCCTACGGGGCGGGTGGGGGGTGAGCGCATCGGGCCTTTCGGCCCGTAATACCCTCGGGCGCATGCTTGACGCCCTGACGGTCGCGGTCTCGGTGGCCGCGCTCGCCCTCGCCGCCTGGTGCGGCTTCGCCTTCACCCGCGACCAGCCGACCAAGGACTGGCACTTCATCGGCATGGCCGTGGTGACCTTCCTCGCCCTGGTGCAGCTGGTCGTCGGCATCGTGCGGCTCGCCGGCGGCGACCAGGCCGAGGAGGGGACGACGATCTTCGTCGCGTACCTGCTGGGCGCGCTGTGCGCGGTGCCCGCGGCCGGCTTCATGTCGCTGACGGAGCGCAGCCGCTGGGGCTCGGCGACGGTGGCGGCGAGCGGGGTCGTGCTCGCGGTCCTGGAAGTACGTCTCTTCGACATCTGGACGGTGGGCTGATGACCGCGACGCAGGAGACCGGCACGGGCACGCGCCTGGTCACGGGCCCCGGCATGCTGCTGGTCTGGCTGTACGGGGTGATGTCGGTCGGCGCGGTCTCGCGCTCGATCTACCAGATCGCGACCGAGTTCGACCGGGCGCCGCTCGCGTACGCGCTGTCGGCGGTGGCGGCCGTGGTGTACGCCTTCATCACGTACACGCTGGTCCGCGGTGGGGAGACGGCCCGCAGGGCGGCGCTGGTGTGCTGCGCCGCCGAGCTGGTGGGCGTACTGACCGTGGGGACCTGGACGCTGGCCGACCCGTCCGCGTTCCCCGACGCCACGGTCTGGTCGGACTACGGCTACGGCTACATCTTCATCCCGATCCTGCTGCCGGTGACCGGGATCTGGTGGCTGCGGCGGTCGCGGACGACCGCCGTCGAGGCCGCTTAGGCGTTCAGGCCGCCTTCTCCAGGGTCACGAGCGTGAGCCGGGGGCCGATCTCGCGGGCGGCCACCTGCTCGTACCCCTTGCTGCGGTACAGCCGGAGGTTGCCCTCGCTGCGGTGGCCCGTGAAGAGCTGGAAGCGCTTGGCGGTGGGCGCCGGGTCGCCGGCGAAGTGGCCCTCGATGGCGTCGAGGAGCCGGCCGCCGAGGCCGTGGCGCTGCATGCGGGGGTGGACGATGAGCTTGGAGATCCGTACGGTGCCGGCCTCGTCGACGCGACCGCGGACGGAGGCGACGATCTCGTCGCCGAGGCGGGCCACGAGCCCGTAGCCCTCGGAGAGTTCGGCGCGCAGGGCGTCGAGGGTCTGGGTGAGCGGCTCGATGGCGTAGTCGCCGTAGAGCTCGGCCTCGCTCTGGTAACAGAGGTACTGCAACTTCAGTATGTGCTCCGCGTCCTGCGCGTCAGCCGCTGAGATGGTCACGCTCATGCCCATGTGTGCATGCCTCCCGCTCACCTGGTCCACCGGTCGGTCTCCCGCACCCTTCCCCTCGGGGTCGCCGCAGGAACCTCTGCAGCCAGCATTCTGCGCAGGCATCCCAGGCAACGGGAACGCATGGGCCCCAGACTGCCCTGTGAGATACCCAACTCTCCTGCGATTTCTCGGTAGGTGGGGTCGGCGGGGTCGAGCATCGCGGTGAGCAGCCGTGGGCAGTGACCGGGGGTGCGGCGGACGGCGGCGCGGACGGCGCGGCGGCGTTCGGTCGTCAGGGCGGTGGACTCGGGGGTGGCGTCGTGCGGATCGCCGGCCTCCTCGCCCGGGTACGGGCGCTCCCGCAGGGCGGCGCGCCGGGCGCGACGGGCCTCGGCGCGGACGGCGCGGCGGAGCCAGTCGGCGGGGTGGGTGGGCGCGTCGTCGTCCTGGAGGCGTTCGAGGAGCTTGACCCAGACGGCCTGTTCGAGGTCCCCGGCGTCCACGCCGGCGGCCGGGGCCTCGGCCTTGGACTCGGCGGCGAGGAGGGGGGCGAGGGTGCGGAGGAGGTGGGGGTCGGTCATGACCGGCACGACGGCCCGCCGTCGCGGGCGGTTGCGGTCCGGTGCGTAAACCACCCGGCCGGGCGTTTCCGGCCGGGTGGTTTGGGCCGTGGTGAGGGAGGCTCAGCCGCTCGTGGCGTCCGCGGCGGCCAGCAGGGCCGTGTCCGGGTTGTCGGAGAAGATGCCGTCGATGCCCGTCGCCAGGTAGGTCTTCAGGGCGCCGAAGACGTCGCCGTACGCGTTCGGGTCGGTCCCGCGGCGGAAGTCTGCGGGCAGGAAGCTGTTCTCGTTGCGCTGGGTGTACGGGTGGAGGATCAGGCCCTGCGCGTGGGCGTCGCGCACCAGGGTCGTCGGGGTGCCGAGCTTGCCGGTCGCGTCGCGCGGGATGACCAGGTCCAGGGTCGGGCCGATGCCCTGCGCGTACGAGGCGATCCAGCGCAGGCCCTGCGGCGTGACCAGGTCGGCGACGGTGCGCGGGTCACCCGCCTGGACGAAGTCCCAGGGGCGGCTGCTCGCGGCGGAGAGCAGCACGACACGCGGCGAGTTCACCAGCTTCGCCAGGCGCTGGATGCTGCTGGGCTCGAAGGACTGGAGGAAGACCGGGGAGTCGGCGCGGTGGCGGCCGTACCGGCGCAGCAGCTTGGCGAGGGGCTCCTCCAGGCCGAGGCCGAGGGAGCGGAAGTAGCTGGGGTGCTTGGTCTCGACGTGCAGCCAGACCGGGCGGCCCCGGCGGCGGCCCTCGCGCTCGGCCCAGCGGAGGACCTCCTCGAAGGTCGGGATCTGCCAGCGGCCGTCGTAGAGGGTGTTCTCCTGACGGGTCGCCGGGATGCGCTCCTTGGCGCGCAGTGTCTTGAGCTCGGCGAGCGTGAAGTCCTCGGTGAACCAGCCGGTGTACGAGACGCCGTCCACGGACTTGGTGGTCCTGCGGGAGGCGAACTCGGGGTGGTCGGCGACGTCGGTCGTGCCGGTGATGTCGTTCTCGTGGCGGCAGACCAGGTGGCCGTCCTTGGTGGGGACGAGGTCCTGCTCGATCACGTGGGCGCCGAGGTCGAGGGCGAGCTGGTAGGAGCCCAGCGTGTGCTCGGGGCGGTAGCCGCTCGCGCCGCGGTGGGCGATCACGGTGGGGACGGGGAGGGAGCGGTACCCGTGCCCGTGGCCGTGTCTGCGGTCCTGGCTCGCGCCCTGGGCCTCGGCTGCCTGTGCCGGGCCGGCGGCGAGGACCGCGGAGGCGCCGAGGACGGCGGCTCCGGCCACCCCGGTCACGGCCGCGCCGGCCGCGCCGAGGACCGTGCGTCGAGCGGGGCTCGCGTGCTCACCCTGGGTCATGAAGGCTCCTTCGATGTGATGTCCCGCACCTGTCAAACGCGGCTCCGACAGTAGGCAGTCGGCCCCTCCGTGCGACAGACCTGGGCCGAACACAGCGGAAACACACGTCAACACTGCGTATCCACTCGATGAACCCGATGTGCGGACGGGGCCGACCCGCGAGTATCGTCCTCACCTGCACAGCCCCCTCGTACGACGCCGTCCCCGCCCCCGACACCGGAGGAACCGTTGTCCCGTCTCGCACTCATCAAGGCAGTGCTCGGACCGCTCCTGCGCCTGATGTTCCGCCCCCGTGTCGACGGCGCGGAGAACATCCCCGGGACGGGTCCGGTGATCCTGGCGGGCAACCACCTCACCTTCATCGACTCGATGATCATGCCGATCTGCATCGACCGGCCGGTCTTCTTCATCGGCAAGGACGAGTACGTCACGGGCAAGGGCCTGAAGGGTCGGCTGATGGCCTGGTTCTTCACCAGCGTCGGCATGATCCCGGTGGACCGCGACGGCGGCCGGGGCGGTGTCGCGGCGCTGATGACGGGCCGCCGGGTTCTGGAGGAGGGCAGGATGTTCTCCATCTACCCGGAGGGCACGCGCTCCCCCGACGGCCGGCTGTACCGGGGCCGTACCGGCATCGCGCGGCTGACGCTGATGACCGGCGCGCCGGTGGTGCCGTTCGCGATGATCGGCACGGACAAGATCCAGCCGGGCGGGGCTGGGCTGCCCCGGCCGGGCCGGGTGACGGTCCGCTTCGGCGAGCCGATGGAGTTCTCCCGGTACGAGGGGATGGACCGCGACCGCTATGTCCTGCGGGCGGTGACGGACTCGGTGATGGCCGAGGTGATGCGCCTGTCGGGCCAGGAGTACGTGGACATGTACGCCACGAAGGCGAAGGCCGCGTAGCCGGCACGACGTGACGAACGGGTGGGCCCCGCACGGCTGTTGTCGCCGTGCGGGGCCCACTCTCTTGTCATCCGTCAGTGCTCGATGCCGTCTTCCAGCTTCTGGCCCTTCAGGAGGAACCAGGCAGCCACGGCCGTGGCGAGCAGGACCGCCGCGCCGACGCCGGCCGCCAGGTTGAGGCCGTCGACGAAGGCGTCCTGGGCCGTGGACACCAGGGCGTTCGCCGAGTCGGGGGCGAGGCCCGCGGAGGCCTCGACCGCGCCGCCGAGCGACTCGTGCGCCGCCGCCGCGGTGTCCGCGGGGACGCCCGCCGGGGTCACGAAGCCCTGGTAGACGCCGGTGACGATCGAGCCGAGGAGCGCGATGCCGAGGGCTGCGCCCAGTTCGTACGCGGTCTCGGAGACGGCGGAGGCCGAACCCGCCTGCTCCTTGGGCACGCTGGACAGGATCACGTCCGCCGTGACGGTGAACGAGAAACCGGCGCCGAGGCCGACGACGAGCAGGGCCGCGCCGAGCAGCGGGTAGCCGGTGTCCTTGTGGATCACGGTGACGACGGCGAGGGCGAGCCCGATCGCCGCGAGACCGCCGGCCACGATGCCGCGTACGGAGAACCGCCGGGCGTACCGGCCCGCGACCAGACCCGTGACCACCGCGCCGATGGCGGCGGGCAGTTCGGCCAGACCGGCCTCCAGCGGCTCACGGCCCTGGACGAGCTGGAGGAACTGGGAGAGGAAGAAGACCAGGCCGGACAGGCCGAAGACGGTGAGCAGGTCGGCGAGGACCGCGCCCGAGAAGCCGCGGTGCCTGAACAGCCGCATGTCGAGCAGGGGTGCGGTCAGCCGGTGCTGACGGCGTACGAAGGCCCACAGGGCGGTGGCGCCGATGAGGGCGGCGGCCCCGATCTCCCAGGACAGGCCGTGCGAGGCGGCTTCCTTGATGGCGTATACGACACCGATGACACCGACGAGCGAGAGCCCGACGCTGATCAGGTCCCAGGGGCCCGCGACCGGGTTCTTGGACTCGGGCAGCAGCTTGATGCCGACGAGGACCAGGGCGGCCATGACTGTCAGGTTGATGAGGAAGACCGAGCCCCACCAGAAGTGCTGGAGCAGTGCACCGCCGACGACGGGGCCGACGGCCGCGCCGGCCGAGGCGGTGGCGCCCCAGATGCCGATGGCGAGGCTGCGCTCCTTGGGGTCGTGGAAGATGTTCCGGATCAGCGCCAGGGTCGACGGCATCAGGGTGGCACCGGCGACACCGAGGAGCGCGCGGGCGACGATCATCATCTCGGGGCTGGTGGCGTAGGCGTTGAGCACCGAGACGGCGCCGAAGGCGGTCGCGCCGATCAGGAGCAGCTTCTTGCGGCCGATCCGGTCACCGAGGGAGCCCATGGAGACGAGGAGTCCGGCGATGACGAAGGAGTAGATGTCGCCGATCCAGAGCAGCTGGGTGCCGGTCGGCTTCAGGTCCTCGCTGAGGGCGGGTGTGGCGAGCCCGAGGACGGTGGCGTCCACCGCGACCAGGAGGACCGCGAGGACGAGAACAGAGAGGGCGAGCCAGCGGCCGGGGCTCTTCACCCCGTGCCCTGTCGTCGGGTTCAGTTGGCGGGTGCCGCTCATTTCTCCACGCTCCGTCGTGCGCCACCGAGCATGAGCTCGGTGATCATGAATTGGAAGTCCTTGGCCGCGACCCGGCCGTCCATGACGGCCCAGGCGCAGGAGGAGGCGAGGCCGTACAGGGCCTCGGTGAGCCACGCGGGGCTCAGGTCGATCCGGAAGGTGCCCTCTTCCTGACCGCGCCTGAAGAGGTCGCTGACGCGGGCGTCGAGCCGGGCCCAGCCCTCGTTGACGTGGTCGCCCTCGAAGAGCTGGTTCTCGGTGACGAGGAAGGCCATCAGCTGGGCGTTGGGCTCGATCTCGGCGACGAGTCGCCGCACGGCCTCGTCGGCGGGGCCCTCGTCGAGGCGCGCCGCGTCGAGCGCGGCCTCGAACTCCTCGATCCCCATCGCTTCCAGGGCCCTGACCAGGGCGTCCCGCCCGGCGAAGTGCCGGTGCAGGGTCGCCCGGCCGATCCCCGCGGCCCGGGCGACCTCGTCCATGGTGGCGGTCGATTTCCGGGAGAGCAGGGCGGCGGCGGCGAGGAGCACCTGGGCGCGGTCGACTGTCATGAGACGACCATACACCGAATGAGACATCTGTGTCTCATTCGATAAATCCACGCCTCACCGGGAGGCGGGAAGGAATGCTGTGAACATGACCAAGCCGCTGCTGCTCATCGACGTGGACGGGCCGCTGAATCCGTACGCGGCCCAGGCTGAGCGCCGCCCGGAGGGCTACACGACGCACCGGATGCGACCGGACGGCTGGCACGACACCAAGCCGCTGCGGGTGTGGCTGAACCCCGAGCACGGCGCGGAGCTGCTGGCGCTCGCCGAGGCGTACGAGCTGGTGTGGGCGACGACCTGGAAGGGCGAGGCGAACGCCTGGATAGGGCCGCATCTCGGGCTGCCCGAGCTGCCGTTCATCGATTGGCCCCAGATGCACGGAAAGGCCCCTCGCGGGACCTTCTGGAAGACGCAGTACATCCTGGAGTACGCGGAGGGCCGGCCGTTCGCCTGGGTGGACGACGACATCACGTCGTACGACCGGGAGTACGTGGACCGGAACCACCTCGCCGCCGCCCTGCTCCTGCACGTCGATCCCCGGCTCGGACTGCTCCGGCCGGACTTCGACGCGCTCGCGGAGTGGGCGGCGGCGGTGTGACGGTGCTGGTGGTTACTGCTCGGCTGAGGGTTGCTGCTCGGCCGAGGGTTACTGCTTCGCGGTGGCCCAGGCGTGCTGGATCACCAGGTCCGCCTTGACCTCGACCAGCTGGGCGGCGACCGCCGACGGGGCCGTACCGCCGCGGCCGTCGCGGGAGGCGAGCGCGCCAGGGACGTTGAGGACCGTGCGGACCTCGGGTGTGAGGTGCTCGGAGATCTTGGCGAACTGGTCGTCCGTGAGCTCGTCCAGCTCCTTGCCCTCCCCCTCGGCGACCTTCACGCACTCGCCGGCCACCTCGTGCGCCACCCGGAACGGCACGCCCTGCTTGACCAGCCACTCGGCGATGTCGGTCGCGAGCGAGAAGCCGGCCGGGGCCAGCTCCTCCATCCGCTCCCGGTTCACGGTGAGCGTGGCCATCATGCCGGTGAAGGCGGGCAGCAGGACCTCCAGCTGGTCGCAGGAGTCGAAGACCGGCTCCTTGTCCTCCTGGAGGTCGCGGTTGTACGCGAGGGGCAGCGCCTTGAGCGTGGCCATCAGGCCGCTCAGGTTGCCGATCAGGCGGCCCGACTTGCCCCGCGCCAGCTCGGCGATGTCCGGGTTCTTCTTCTGCGGCATGATCGACGAGCCGGTGGAGAAGGCGTCGTGCAGCGTCACGAAGGAGAACTCCTTCGTGTTCCAGATGATGATCTCCTCCGCGATACGGGAGAGGTTGACGCCGATCATCGCGGTGATGAAGGCGAACTCGGCGACGAAGTCGCGCGAGGCGGTGCCGTCGATGGAGTTGCCCGCCGAGCCCCGCTCGAAGCCGAGGTCCTTGGCGACCGCCTCCGGGTCGAGCCCGAGGGAGGAGCCGGCCAGGGCGCCGGAGCCGTACGGCGAGACCGCGGTACGGGTGTCCCACTGCCGCAGCCGCTCCGCGTCCCGGGAGAGGGACTGGACGTGGGCGAGGACGTGATGGGCGAAGAGCACCGGCTGAGCGTGCTGGAGGTGGGTCCGGCCCGGCATGGCGACGACCGGGTGGGCCTCGGCGAGGCCCACGAGCGCGTCCTGGAGGTCGGCGATCAGGCCGCCGATGATCCGGGCGTGGTCGCGCAGGTACATCCGGAACAGCGTCGCGACCTGGTCGTTGCGGGACCGGCCGGCGCGCAGCTTGCCGCCGAGGTCGGGGCCGAGGCGCTCCAGGAGGCCCCGCTCCAGGGCGGTGTGGACGTCCTCGTCGGCGATGGTGCCGACGAAGGAGCCGTCGGCGACGTCGGCTTCGAGCTGGTCGAGGCCGGCGAGCATGCGCGTCAGCTCGTCCTCGGTGAGCAGCCCGGCCTTGTGGAGCACGCGCGCGTGGGCGCGGGAACCGGCGATGTCGTACGGCGCGAGGCGCCAGTCGAAGTGGACCGACGCGGACAGCTTCGCCAGGGCCTCGGCCGGACCGTCGGCGAAACGGCCGCCCCAGAGCCGTACGTCACCGTTGTTGCTGCTCACAGCTGCTGCTCCTCGGGAGGGTGGGTGCAAGGCCGCCTCCCCGGTCCCTGCGGTGGGGAGGCGGCTGTGGAACGAGTCGTGGTTACGCGAGGTCACGCCGGGCGGCGATCTTCGCGGAGAGCGCGAAGATGTCGATGAAGCCCTGCGCCTTGGACTGGTCGAAGGTGTCGCCCGAGTCGTAGGTCGCGAGGTTGAAGTCGTACAGCGACTCCTCGGACTTCCGGCCGGTGACGACGGCGCGGCCGCCGTGCAGGGTCATCCGGACGTCGCCGGTGACGTGCTGGTTGGCCTCCTTGATGAAGCCGTCGAGCGCGCGCTTGAGCGGGGAGAACCAGAGGCCGTCGTAGACGAGTTCGCCCCAGCGCTGCTCGACCTGCCGCTTGTAGCGGGCAAGTTCACGCTCGACGGTGACGTTCTCCAGCTCCTGGTGGGCGGTGATCAGGGCGATCGCGCCGGGAGCCTCGTACACCTCGCGGGACTTGATGCCGACGAGCCGGTCCTCGACCATGTCGATCCGGCCGACGCCCTGGGCTCCGGCGCGCTCGTTCAGCTGCTGGATCGCCTGGAGGACGGTGACGGGCTTGCCGTCGACGGCGACGGGGACGCCCTCCTTGAAGGAGACGACGACCTCGTCGGCCTCGCGCGGGGTGGCCGGGTTCGCGGTGTACTCGTAGATGTCCTCGATCGGCGCGTTCCAGATGTCTTCCAGGAACCCGGTCTCGACGGCGCGCCCGAAGACGTTCTGGTCGATGGAGTACGGGGACTTCTTGGTGGTCGCGATCGGCAGGTCGGCCTTCTCGGCGAAGGCGATGGCCTTGTCGCGGGTCATGGCGTAGTCCCGGACCGGGGCGATGCACGTCAGGTCGGGGCCGAGGGCCTGGATGCCGGCCTCGAAGCGGACCTGGTCGTTGCCCTTGCCGGTGCAGCCGTGGGCGACGATCCCGGCGCCGTGCTTCTTGGCGGCGGCGACGAGGTGCTTGACGATGGCGGGCCGGGAGAGGGCGGAGACGAGGGGGTAGCGGTCCATGTAGAGGGCGTTGGCCTGGATCGCCGGGAGGCAGTACTCCTCGGCGAACTCGTCCTTGGCGTCCGCGACCTCGGCCTCGACGGCCCCACAGGCGAGGGCGCGCTTACGGATGACGTCCAGGTCCTCGCCGCCCTGACCGACATCGACGGCGACCGCGATGACCTCGGCGCCCGTCTCCTCGGCGATCCAGCCGATGGCGACGGAGGTGTCCAGGCCACCGGAGTAGGCGAGTACGACACGCTCGGCCACGGGTTTCTCCTTACCTTGCAAGCGCTGATATGCATGAGTATGCATTGCTCTGCATGATTCGTCAATCGGGGTCCTGAGGGGACGCCCGCGTGTCGACGGCAGGGTGGGGCGATGCCAGCATGAGAGGGAGAGCGGGAATCGAGGTGCTCGATGAAGGCTCCGTCCGAGAACCGCGCCGCGCGGGGGACGGGGCTGTTCAGCGGGCGGGATCGGGCCGTGATCGCGGCGGCCGCGCTGTCCATGCTGATCGTGCAGATGGACTGGTTCGCGCTCAACCTCACGCTTCCCGTGATCGCCCGGGACTTCCACGAACCGACCACCGATCTGCAGTGGCTGGTGAGCGGGTACATGCTCACCCTGGGCGCCTTCATGATCACCGGCGGGCGGGTCGCCGATGTCCACGGCCGGCGGCGGACGCTCGTCTGCGGACTCGTCGGGTTCGGGGCCGTCTCCGTCTTCTGCGGCCTGGCGCCGTCCACCGGGTGGCTCGTCGCGGGGCGGGTCGTGCAGGGCGTGACCGCCGCCTTCGTCTTTCCCGTCGCCGTCGCCGTCGTCACCGGCTACTTCCGGGACGACCGGCAGGGCCGGGCCGTCGGAACGGTCCTCGCCTTCAGCGCCGTGGGCACCGCCCTGGGCCCGTTCGTCGGCGGGACGCTCGCCGAACACGTCAGCTGGCGTGCCGTGTTCTACCTCAACGTGCCGATCTGCGCCGCCGCCGTGTTCCTGATGCTCCGCCACGTCCCGGAGACCCGCGACACCCAGGCCTCGGGTCGGCTCGACCTGACCGGCGCGGCCGCCATCGCGGGCGGGCTGACGCTGGTCATGCTCGGCGTGGACCAGGGCGCCTCGTGGGGCTGGGCCGCCCCGGCCACCTGGGGCTGCCTCCTCGCCGGAGCCGTGCTCCTCGCCCTCTTCGCCCGTATCGAACGGCGCAGTGAGGAACCACTGCTCGACCTCGGACTGCTGCGGAACGGCCCGTTCGTCACCATCACCCTGGCCGGGTCCCTGTCCAACGTCGTCTACTGCCTCGTCGCCGTCTTCTCGGCGCTCTACCTCCAGCAGGCGCGGGGCCTGTCGCCCTTCACCTCGGGGCTGATCTTCCTCGCGCTCTCCGTCGGCGCGGGTACGGCCAGCTACTACTCGGGGCACCTGGCGCACCGATGGCGGCCCGAAGTACTCATGGCCGGCGCCATGTTCCTCAGCGGCACCTCGCTGCTCGCCCTCACCTGGTCGACGCCGATCGGCCTGTACCTGGTGGTGTTCGCCGTGGTCGGGGCGGGCCTCGGCCTCGGCTGGGCCCTGACGAACGTCGCCACCCAGTCGTACGTACCGGAGACCCGCCTCGCCGCCGCGTCCGGCTTCGTCCTGACGTCCCTGGTCCTGCTCGGCGCGCTGGCCGTCGCCGTCGCCTCGACGGTCCTCGAGGCGCTCAGCGGCTCGGCGTCCCGCGCGGCCTCCGACGGCCCGGCCATCGAGCTGGTGCTCCGCGCCGCGGCCGTACTCGCCCTGCTCGGCGGAGTGCTCCTGCTCCGCCTGGTCCGCCGGCCGGAACGGCCGTAGGGGGCGGAGTCGGCCGCGTCCCGCAGCCCTAGCGGTCGTTCTGCGCGAGCCTGAGCAGGTGGTCGGCGAGGGCCTGGCCGCCCGACGGATCGCGGGAGATCAGCATCACGGTGTCGTCGCCCGCGATCGTGCCGAGGATCGGGTGGAGTTCGGCCTGGTCGATGGCCGACGCGAGGAACTGGGCCGCGCCCGGCGGGGTCCGCAGGACCACCAGGTTCGCGGAGGCCTCGGCGGAGATCAGCAGCTCGCCGGAGAGGCGCCGCATGCGCTCCTCCTTGGCGGACTCGCCGAGCGGCGCCTGCGGGGTGCGGAAACCGCCCTCGCTGGGAACCGCGTAGATCAGCTCGCCGCCCGTGTTGCGGATCTTCACCGCGCCGAGCTCGTCGAGGTCGCGGGAGAGCGTCGCCTGGGTGACGCTCAGCCCGTCGTCCGCGAGGAGCTTGGCGAGCTGGCTCTGCGAGCGCACCGGCTGCCGGTTGAGGATGTCGACGATCCTGCGGTGGCGTGCGGTACGGGTCTGCGGAACGGACGGCCCGCCGTGCTCGGTTTCCTGCGCGTCGGTCATCGTCGTCTCATTCTCCGGTTCGTCCTTGCCCGTTCACCGCTCCGTCGAGGACACCGGGCAGCGCTGCCAGGAACGTGTCCACCTCCGCGTCGGTGATGATCAGTGCCGGCATGAGCCGTACGACATCGGGGGCGGGCGCGTTGACCAGGAGACCGGCGTCCTGAGCCGCCTGCTGCACCTGGGGCGCGAGGGACTCGGTGAGCACGATACCCAGCAGGAGGCCCGCACCACGGACATGGGAGACCAGCGGGTGGTCCAGGCCCTCGATTCCGCTCCGCAGCCGCTCGCCGAGCCGCTTGACCTCGTCGAGGGTTCCGCCGGCCGCGAGGGTGTCGATCACCGCGAGCCCGGCGGCGCAGGCGACCGGGTTCCCGCCGAAGGTCGTGCCGTGGTGACCGGGCTCGAAGAGCTCGGCCGCCGCACCGAAGGCGACGGTCGCGCCGAGCGGCAGCCCGCCGCCGAGGCCCTTGGCCAGGGTGACGATGTCGGGGTCGACCCCGTCGTGCCCCTGGTACTCGAACCAGTGCCCGCCGGTCCGGCCGACGCCCGTCTGGACCTCGTCGAGGACCAGGAGGGTGCCCGTGGCCCGGGTGATCTCGCGGGCGGCCTGGAGGTAACCGGCGGGCGGCACGACCACGCCGTTCTCGCCCTGGATCGGCTCGATGATCACGAGCGCGGTCTCCTCGGTGACCGCGGCGCGCAGCGGCTCGACGTCTCCGTACGGCACGTGCGTGACGTCACCGGGCAGCGGCAGGAACGGGGTCTGCTTGCCGGGCTGGCCGGTGAGGGCGAGCGAGCCCATGGTCCGGCCGTGGAAGCCGCCCTGGGTCGCGACCATGTGGGTACGGCCGGTCAGCCTGCCGATCTTGAAGGCGCCTTCGTTGGCCTCGGCGCCGGAGTTGCAGAAGAAGACCCTGCCCGGCCGGCCGAAGAGCTGGAGCAGCCGCTCGGCGAGCGCGACGGGCGGCTCGGCGACGAAGAGGTTGGAGACATGGCCGAGCGTGGCGATCTGCCGCGACACGGCCTCGACGATCGCCGGGTGCGCGTGGCCGAGCGCGTTGACCGCGATGCCGCCGACGAAGTCGAGGTACTCGGTGCCGTCGGCGTCCCAGACCTTGGCGCCCTCGCCGCGTACGAGGGACAGCTTCGGCGTGCCGTAGTTGTCCATGAGCGCGCCCTGCCAGCGGAGGGCCAGGCCCGCGTTGCCCGCATCCGCGTTGCCCAGGTCCGCGTTGCTCATTTCCCGTCCCCCGTCGTGTCGTCGGGCACGACCATCGTGCCGATGCCCGAGTCGGTGAAGATCTCCAGCAGGATCGAGTGCTGGACGCGGCCGTCGATCACCCGGGCCGTGGTGACCCCGTTCCGTACGGCGTGCAGACAGCCCTCCATCTTGGGGACCATCCCGCTGGAGAGCTCGGGCAGGAGTTTCTCCAGCTGGCTCGCGGTGAGCCGGCTGATGACCTCGTCGCTGTTCGGCCAGTCCTCGTAGAGGCCCTCGACGTCGGTCAGGACCATCAGGGTCTCGGCGCCCAGCGCCGCAGCGAGAGCCGCAGCCGCCGTATCAGCATTGACGTTGTAGACATGTCCGTCGTCCTCGGAGCGGGCGATGGAGGAGACGACCGGGATCCGGCCGTCCTCCAGGAGCGCCTCGATGGCGCCGGTGTCGATGGCGGTGATCTCGCCGACCCGGCCGATGTCGACCTGCTCGCCCTCGATGACCGGCTGGTGCCTGGTGGCGCTGATGGTGTGGGCGTCCTCGCCGGTCAGACCGACGGCGAACGGTCCGTGCTGGTTGAGCAGGCCGACGAGTTCGCGCTGCACCTGGCCGGCGAGCACCATCCGTACGACGTCCATGGCGTCCTCGGTGGTGACCCGCAGTCCGGCCTTGAACTCGCTGACGATGCCGTGCCGGTCGAGCGCGGCGCTGATCTGCGGTCCGCCGCCGTGCACGACGACCGGCTTGAGACCGGCGTGGCGCAGGAAGACGACGTCCTGGGCGAAGGCCGCCTTGAGCTCGTCGTCGATCATCGCGTTGCCGCCGAACTTGATGACGACCGTCCTGCCGTGGTGACGGGTCAGCCAGGGCAGCGCCTCGATGAGGATCTCGGCCTTGGGCAGGGCGGTGTGCTTTCTGGTCTCGGTCATGACGAGTACGCGCTGTTCTCGTGGACGTAGTCGGCGGTGAGGTCGTTGGCCCAGATGACGGCCGTCTCGGAGCCGGCGGCGAGGTCGGCGGTGATGGTGACCTCGCGGTAGCGCATGTCGACGAGGTCGCGGTCCTCGCCGACCGAGCCGTTCTTGCAGACCCAGACGCCGTTGATGGCGACGTTCAGCCGGTCGGGCTCGAAGGCTGCGGCGGTCGTGCCGATGGCGGAGAGCACCCGGCCCCAGTTGGGGTCCTCGCCGTGGATGGCGCACTTGAGGAGGTTGTTCCGGGCGATGGAGCGGCCCACCTCGACGGCGTCGTCCTCGGTCGCGGCGTTGATCACCTCGATACGGATGTCCTTGCTGGCGCCCTCGGCGTCGCCGATGAGCTGGCGCGCCAGGTCCTGGCAGACGTCCGTCACGGCCTCGGCGAACGCGGCCTGCTCCGGGGTGATGCCGGAGGCGCCGGAGGCGAGGAGGAGGACGGTGTCGTTGGTGGACATGCAGCCGTCGGAGTCGACCCGGTCGAAGGTGACCTTGGTGGACTGCCGCAGCGCGGCGTCGAGGTCCTTGCTGTCGACGTCGGCGTCGGTGGTGAGGACGACGAGCATGGTGGCGAGGCCGGGGGCGAGCATGCCCGCGCCCTTGGCCATGCCGCCGACGGTCCAGCCGTCCTTCGTGACGACGGAGGTCTTGTGGACGGTGTCGGTGGTCTTGATGGCGATGGCGGCCTTCTCGCCGCCGTGCTCGGAGAGTTCGCCCGCGATCTTCGCGACGCCGGCCAGGACCTTGTCCATGGGCAGGAGGAGACCGATGAGACCGGTGGAGGCGACGGCGACCTCGCCGGCACCGATGTTCGTACCCCGGGCGGTGAGCACCTCGGCGACCTTCTCGGCCGTCGCGTGGGTGTCCTGGAAGCCCTGGGGGCCGGTGCAGGCGTTGGCGCCGCCGGAGTTGAGGACGACGGCTGCCAGCTCGCCGGTGCTGAGGACCTGCTGGGACCAGAGGACGGGCGCGGCCTTGACGCGGTTGGAGGTGAAGACTCCCGCGGCGGCGCGGCGCGGCCCGGTGTTGACCACGAGGGCCAGGTCCGGGTTGCCGTTCTCCTTGATCCCGGCGGCGATGCCCGCCGCCGTGAATCCCTTCGCCGCTGTGACGCTCATGGAGCGACTCCAATCGTGGAAAGTCCGGTGTCCTCGGGGAGGCCGAGGGCGATGTTCATGCTCTGCACCGCACCGCCTGCGGTGCCCTTGGTCAGGTTGTCGATGGCGCTGATCGCGATGATCCGGCCCGCCGCGACGTCGTGGGCGACCTGGATCTGAACGGCGTTGGAACCGTATACGGACGCGGTGGCCGGCCACTGCCCCTCGGGGAGCAGATGGACGAAGGGCTCGTCCGCGAAGGCCTTCTCGTACGCGGCGCGCACGCCCTGCACGGTGACCCCGGGCTTCGCCTTGGCGGAGCAGGTGGCGAGGATGCCGCGGGACATGGGCGCGAGGGTGGGCGTGAAGGAGACACCGACGCGCTCGCCGGCGGCGGCGCTGAGGTTCTGGATCATCTCGGGGGTGTGCCGGTGGCCGCCGCCGACGCCGTACGGGGACATGGAGCCCATGACCTCGCTGCCGAGCAGGTGCGGCTTGAGGGCCTTGCCTGCGCCGGAGGTGCCGGTGGCGGCGACGATCACCGCTTCGGGCTCGGCGAGGCCGTTCTCGTACGCGGGGAGGAGTGCGAGGGAGACGGCGGTGGGGTAGCAACCGGGTACCGCGATGCGCTTGGACCCCTCCAGCGCGGCGCGGGCGCCCGGCAGTTCCGGGAGGCCGTAGGGCCAGGTGCCGGCGTGCGGGGAGCCGTAGAAGGTCTCCCAGTCGGCGGAGTCCTGGAGCCGGAAGTCGGCGCCCATGTCGACGACGAGGGTGTCCGGGCCGAGCTGCTCGGCGACGGCGGCGGACTGCCCGTGGGGCAGCGCGAGGAAGACGACGTCGTGGCCCGCGAGCGCCTCGGCGGTGGTCGGCGCGAGGACGCGGTCGGCGAGCGGAAGCAGGTGCGGCTGAAGACCGCCGAGCTTCTGACCGGCGTTGGAGTGGCCGGTCAGGGTGCCGATCTCGACATGGGGGTGGGCGAGGAGAAGACGCAGGAGCTCTCCGCCCGCGTATCCGCTCGCGCCCGCCACTGCTGCTCGTACCGTCATCAGAACCCTCCTCATGGATGGCATGACTATACGCATAGCCGCAGGTTTATGCAAAGCCGTAGGGGCGACTCCTGCTTTCTATCTGCAACCTCCATTGTTCCTAGACTGGCGAGATGGAGGACATCGACGCGATCGCGATGCTGCAGGACCCGGTACGGCGGCGCCTGTACGAGTACGTGGCGGCCCAGGGGCGCGAGGTCGGCAGGAACGAGGCCGCCGAGGCGGCCGGGGTGGCGCGCACGCTCGCCGCGCACCATCTGGACCGGCTGACCGAGGCCGGGCTCCTGGAGAGCGGGAGCCGACGGCTGACCGGGCGTTCGGGGCCGGGGGCGGGGCGGCCCGCCAAGGTCTACACGCGGGCGCGGGCCGAGTGGTCGGTGGCGCTGCCCGCCCGCGACTACCGCACCGCCGCCGAACTGCTCGCCGAGGCCGCCGAGCAGGCCGGGCTCGACGCCGGGCTCTGCGCGGCCGCCCGCCGCCGGGGCGAGGCCCTGCGCGGCTCCGCCGCGCCCTGCGGCGACCTCGACGAGGCCACGCGGACGCTGGCCGCTCGCGGATACGAGCCGCACATGGAGGACACCGAGGGCGCCGCGCGGGTCGTCCGGATGCGCAACTGCCCCTTCCACGCCGTCGCCGAGCGTTTCCCGCCCCTCGTGTGCGGCATGAACCTCGCCCTCCTGGAGGGGCTGCTCGGCACGGACGGCCCCCTCCGCGCCCGGATGGACGCGCGACCGGGAGAGTGCTGTGTCGTGGTCGAAGACTCTAAAAACAATGACGATTGACATAGAAAAGGGGGCCGTGCTGGGATGACGCCATGACCTCACCCGTGCGCGCCCTCCACCTCGCCCAGCTCAACGTCGCCACGCTCCTCCACCCCATCGACGACCCGCGCATCGCGCCGTTCGTCGAGATGCTCGACCCGGTCAACACGGCGGCCGACGGCGCGCCCGGCTTCGTCTGGCGGCTCGTGGAGGAAGGGGCGCCCGACGCCACGGGCCTGCGCCCGGCGGGCGAGGACGTCATCGTGAACCTGTCGGTGTGGGAGAGCCAGGACGCCCTGTGGGACTTCGCGTATCGCAGCGGGCACCTGGAGGTCATGCGGCGGCGCCGCGACTGGTTCGCCCGGCACGTCGAGGCGCACCTGGTGCTCTGGTGGGTCCCCGCCGGGAACGTCCCGACCGTCGGCGAGGCCCTGGAACGGCTTGCGGAGCTGCGGGCGCACGGGCCGTCGCCGCGCGCGTTCACCTTCGCCGCCTCGTACACCGCCGACGAGGCCGCCCCGCACCTCCAGAAGGTCCGCCAGGTCAGGACTTTCGGGGCTGGTTGAAGCGGAGCAGGTTCCCGGAGGGGTCGCGGAAGGCGCAGTCACGGACTCCGTACGGCTGGTCGACCGGCTCCTGGAGGACCTCTCCCCCGGCGGCCCTGATGCGCTCGAACGTGGCGTCGACGTCGTCCGTCTGGAAGATCACCCCGCGGAGCAGGCCCTTCGCGAGCATCTCCGCCATCGCCCTGCGGTCCGCGGGTGAGGCGTTGGGGTCGGCGAGCGGCGGTTCGAGGACGATCTCCACGTCGGGCTGCTCGGGCGAGCCGACCGTGACCCAGCGCATCCCCTCGAAGCCGACGTCGTTACGGACTTCCATGCCGAGGACGTCCCGATAGAAGGTGACCGCCTTGTCGTGGTCGTCGACCGCGATGAAGCACTGTGCGAGCTTGATGGTCATGGCTCCGACGATAGGAGCCGGGGACGGATTCCGCTGCCGCTACGGGACGTGAACCGCCGCGCCGTTCCTGACCGGACGCGTGTGGATCTTCGCGAGACAGGCCGGGATCGGGGCGCCCGCCTCGTGGCAACGGGCCCGGTAGGCGCTCGGGCTCTCGCCGACGAGCTCGGTGAAGCGCGTGCTGAACGAGCCCAGGGACGTACAGCCCACGGCGAAGCAGACCTCCGTGACGCTCAGGTCACCGCGGCGCAGGAGCGCCTTCGCCCGCTCGACGCGACGGGTCATCAGATAGCTGTACGGCGTCTCCCCGAAGGCGGCACGGAAGCTGCGGGAGAAGTGCCCGGCCGACATGAGGGCGATGCGCGCGAGGGCCGGAACGTCCAGCGGCTGGGCGTAGTCGCGGTCCATCGCGTCGCGTGCGCGGCGCAGGCGCACCAGGTCTTCGAGCGTCACGTCAACCAGCATCGCAGACGGGTGTGACAGCGGCGGCCGACGAGGGCGGGGGCGTCGATGTCGACGGAGCCCGGGCAGGGGGACGGCGGGGCGCGGACGACAACGGCGGGACGGCGGGGCGCGGCGGAGCCCGGGGGTGACCGCCTCGGCCGGGAAGCGCTCTGCGATTCTTGCGCCGTGCCGCAGCCCGAGTCCGTCGTGCCCGACGCCCCCGCCCTCATACGCGACCCGCTCCTCACCCAGGAGTGGCTCGACCTCGCCTTCGTCCACTGGGCCGTCGACCCGGACGTCGTGGCCCCGCTCCTGCCGAGCGGAACCGTGCCGGACACCCACGACGGGGTCACTTACGTGGGGCTCGTGGCCTTCCGGATGCACAAGGTCGGGTGGCTGCGGCTGCCGGGGATCCCGTACCTGGGCTCCTTCCCTGAGACCAACGTGCGCCTGTACTCGGTCGACGAGCACGGGCGGCGCGGTGTCGTCTTCCGGTCGATGGACGCGTCACGGCTGATTCCGGTGGTGATGGGGCGTCTCGGCTTCCAGCTGCCGTACCTGTGGTCCCGGATGAGCGTCCGTACTGAGGGCGACACGGTCGACTACACGAGCTCCCGCCGCTGGCCGGGCCCGCGCGGGGCGTACAGCCGGCTCCGGGTGGAGCGGGGCGAGCGCATCGAGGAGCCCACCGAGCTCGAGCACTTCCTGACCGCCCGCTGGGGCCTGCACAACGCGGTCTTCGGCGCGTCGGCGTATCTGCCCAACCACCATCCGCGCTGGCCGCTCTACCGGGCCGAGCTGCTCTCCTGCGAGGAGAACCTGCTCGCCGCGGCCGGGCTCCCGACGCCCAGCGAGGCGCCGGTCAGCGTCCTGTACTCGCCCGGGGTCCCGGTCCGCCTCGGCCGGCCGTCCCGGTCCGCCCCGACCGTGCCCCACCCCCGCAGGCCACCGCGCTAGGGGCTGTCACATCGCCCTCCAGGGGCGCGTCATCGCTTCGAAGGACGATGCGGAGGAGTGAGGGCCCCATGGACGGCGACACGTTTCTGGCCGGGCAGTTCGACCTGCACCACGAGCGGCTGTCGGCGCTCGCCCGGCGGCTGCTGGGCTCGCGGCACGAGGCCGAGGAGGCGCTGGGCGCGGCCAGGACCGCGGCCGGGCGCTGCGGGATCGACTCCTGGCTGACGGCGGTGGTCGCGCGGGTGTGCGTGGAGCGGCTGCGGACCCGGGCGGCGGGCCTCCCGTACGAGCCGCCGATGCCCGAGCCTGAGGCGATGGCCCTCGCGGACGGGACGGGGCTCGCGCTCTTCGTGGCCCTGGACTCCCTCACCCCCGACGAGCGGCTCGCCCTCGTCCTGTACGACCTGTTCGCCCTGCCGCTGCCCGAGGTCGCCCGCCTCACCGGCCGCACGACGACGGAGGCGGCGCGCCTCGTCCGGGGCGCCCGGCGGCGCGTCCGGGGTGGCCCCGCGGAAAACGGCATGCGCCCTGTCAGGGGCCTCCGTTAGCCTCGTACGCATGTCTACGCCCCGAGTCTCCTAGCTCAAGGACCCACTTCCACGCCACCCGTGTGTCCTTCTGCTTTCTCGGAGCGTTACCCCATGATCACCGTTCGTGCCGCCGACGTGCGCACCGGCGCCCGGCTCCTGCTGTCCGACCTCTCCTTCCACGTCGCCCCCGGCGACCGGATCGGCCTCGTCGGTCGCAACGGAGCGGGGAAGACCACCCTGCTCGACACCCTGGCCGGGCTGCGCCCGCCGGCCGCCGGGACCGTCTCCCGTACCGGCGCGGTCGGCCATCTCGCGCAGGATTCCCACGCCGCCGACCCCACCGTCTCCGTCACCGACCGCATCCTCTCCGCGCGCGGCCTCGACCGGGCCATGCGCGCCCTGCACACGGCCGCCGGCGCCCTCGGCGAGGCCCCCGACGAGCGGCGCATGGCCTTGTACGCCCGCGCCGAGGCGGAGTTCGAGGCCCGCGGCGGGTACGCCGCCGAGGCCGAGGCCGCCCGGGTCGCGGCCGGCCTCGGCCTGCCCGCCGACCTCATGGACCGGGCGGTCGGCACGCTCTCCGGCGGCCAGAAGCGCCGGGTCGAGCTGGCCAGGATCCTGTTCGCCGGGCACGGCCGCGAGGGCACGCTGCTGCTCGACGAGCCCACCAACCACCTCGACGCCGACTCGATCGGCTGGCTGCGCGGCTTCCTCGCCGCCCACCAGGGCGGACTCGTGCTGATCAGCCACGACGTGGCACTCCTCGCCGACACGGTCAACCGGGTCTTCCACCTCGATCCGGCGCGCGCCACGATCGACGTGCACAACACCGGCTGGGCGCGGTACCTCGCCCAGCGGGACGCCGACGAGCGCCGCCGGACCCGGGAGCGCGCCAACGCCGAACGCAAGGCGGCCTCGCTGCACGCCCAGGCGGACAAGATGAAGGCACGCTCGGCGACGGCGACGACGGCCCGGAGCATGGCGCGCCGCGCCGACCGGCTGCTCGACGGGCTCGACCCGGTGCGGCAGGCCGAGCGCGTCGCGCGGATCCGGCTGCCCGAGCCCGCGCCGTGCGGCCGGACGCCGCTGGGCGCGGTGTCGCTGACCAAGTCCTACGGGGGCGGTCGACCGGTCATCGACGGCGTCGACCTCGCCGTGGACCGGGGCAGCCGGCTCGTCGTGCTCGGCCTCAACGGCGCGGGCAAGACGACCCTGCTGCGGCTCCTCGCGGGGGTCGAGGTGCCCGACTCGGGGCGGGTGGTGCGCGGGCACGGGCTGCGGATCGGGTACTTCGCGCAGGAGCACGAGACGCTCGACCGCGGTCGCACGGTCCGCGCCAACCTGGCGGCCGCGGCGCCCCATCTGACGGACGGTGAGGTACGGCGGGTCCTCGGGGCGTTCCTCTTCCGCGGCGACGACGCCGACAAGGCGGCCGGGGTGCTTTCGGGCGGCGAGAAGACGCGGCTCGCGCTGGCCGGTCTGGTCCACTCGGGCGCCAACGTCCTGCTGCTCGACGAGCCCACGAACAACCTGGACCCCGCCTCCCGCGACGAGGTCCTGGCCGCCGTCGGCACCTACCCGGGCGCGATCGTGATGGTCACGCACGACGAGGGGGCGATCGACGCGCTGCGTCCCGACCGGGTGCTGCTGCTCCCGGACGGCGACGAGGACCTGTGGAGCGAGGAGTACCGGGAGCTGGTCGCGCTGGCCTGAGGTCAGCCGGCCCGACCCGTCCGCTTCACCGCCCGCAGGACCACGAACTTCGGGTCGCTCGCGACCAGTTCGCAGGAGCCGAAGATCCGGCGCAACGTGACGTGGTAGCCGAGGTGCCGGTTGCCGACCACCCACAGCTCGCCGCCCGGCCGAAGGACGCGCCGCGCGTCGGTGAACATCCGGCGGGCGGTGCGGTCGGTGGTGGCCTGGTGGCTGTGGAAGGGCGGGTTGTTCAGGACGAGGTCGACCGACTCGGCGGCGAGCTCGGCCGTCCCGTCGCCGACCACGAAGTCGGCGGTGCGGCCGGGCGCCGCGTGGGTACGGAAGTTCTCCTCGGCCGAGGCGACGGCCTGGTACGACTCGTCGGCGAAGACCAGCTCCGCCTCGGGCTCGGCGAGCGCGACGGCCAGGCCGACGACCCCGTTCCCGCAGCCCAGGTCCACGACCCGGGCGCGGCCGAGGTCGTTCGGCAGGTGCTTCAGGAAGAAGCGGGTGCCGATGTCGAGGCGGTCCGCGCAGAAGACGCCGGCCTGGTTGACGACGGTCCGCCCGGCGACGGTACCGGCGTCGGCGGGGAGGTCGTAGCGGTACGGCCAGGGGTTCGCGGCCCGGTCCCGCGCAGGGTCGGGGGTGCAGAGGATCAGCCGGGCCTTCTTGGCGGCGAGCGAGGTGCGCGTGGGGCCCAGGATCGATTCGAAGAGCTGGAGCGTGGAGGTGTGGATCTCCTTGACCATGCCGGTCCCGACGACCACCGTGCCCTCGTGCAGGGCGGGTGCGAGCCGGTGCAGCTGGTCCTCCAGGAGCGCGAGGCTCTTGGGGACGCGCACGAGCAGCACGTCGATCCGCTCGGGCGGCGCGTCCTGGGTGGTGAGGAGCCGTACCGCGTCCGGGGCGGCGCCCGAGCGGGCCAGGTTCTCGGTGGTCGCCCGGCGGCCGAGGTAGGAGTCGGAGATCTGCGCGAGCGCGCCGGGGCGGCGGGCCGCGAGCGCCGTCGTGAGGGCGCCCCAGCGGTCGCCGACGACGGCGACCGTGCCGGACAGATCGGTGTCCGTCTCGGCGAGGTGGCTCAGCAGGTACTCGTCGGACGCGTCCCAGGCACGGAGCTGGTCGCGCGGGTCCTCGGGGAAGCGGGCGAGCGGGAACTCGCCCCATGACGTGGTCAAACGGTTCATCGTGCTCTCAGGCTAGCCGCTCGCCGCGCCCCACCCGGCCGGGCCGCCCGCCTTCAGCCCACCGCCGCCTGGAGGTGGAGGTGCCAGAGCCCCGGACGTCCGGTGAGGGTGACCGTGGACAGCGGGCGGACGTCCACGTTCCAGAAGGTGGCCGGCGGCGCCTTCAGGGCGTACACGAGGGCGGCCCGGACGACGGAGGGTTCGGCGACGGCGACGATGGAGCCGTCGTCGGCGGGGCGGGTGTCGAGCCAGCTCCCAATCCGCGCGATGAAGGCGAGCAGGGTCTCGCCGCCGTGCGGGGCGATGCGCGGGTCGGTGAGCCAGGCGTCGACGGCGGCGGGTTCGAGCGCCGCGACCTCCGCGAGGGTCAGTCCGCGCCAGCGGCCCATGTCGCACTCGCGCAGGGCGGGCTGGGCCAGCGGGGCGTAGCCGAGCGCGGTGCCGGTGGCCCTGGAGCGGGGCGTCGGGGAGCAGTAGCGCAGCTCGGCCGCGCCGAGCGGGACCAAGGAGTGCGCGGCGAGCTGTACCTCGTACCAGCCGGCCTCGTCGAGCGGCCGGTCGTCGTCGAACCGCTCGGCGAGCAGGGAGGAGCTGCGCGCCGCTGCGACGAGCGTGACCCGTAGACCCATGGGCGCGATCGTGAGGCCGGACGCCTTGCAGGTCAAGAGGGCATATGCGCGGGCTCAGGTCACGACCGAGGGCGGATCGGGGGCGGTTGCTGTCCGGCAAGCGTCCCCTTGTCCGGAATCGTCAAGGGATCGAATCCGGCCTTCCCGTACACACCACGCGCATCGTCCGTGGCCGGAAGAGCCCCTGGAACCCCCGTCGGCGGTGTCAGTCGGTGAGCTCGTCGACGGCCGTCCGCAGTCGGCGCACCCCCTCGGCGATCTCGGCGGGCCCGGCCACGCCCGCGAAGCTGAGGCGGACGTGCCCGGCGGGCGGTTCGGCGCTGAAGTACGGGCGGCCGGCGGCGACGGCGACCCCGGCCCGCAGCGCGCCCGCGACGAGCGCGGCCTCGGGCAGGGTGTCGGGGAGCCGGAGCCAGAGCTGGTAGCCGCCGACCGGGATGTGCGGCAGGGCCAGTTCGGGCAGGTGCCGGGCGAGGGCGCCGGCCATGGCGGCCCTGAGCTCCCTCAACTCGCGGGAGACGGAGCGCAGATGGCGTCCCCAGGCGGGCGAGCCCACGAGTTCCAGGGCGGCCTCCTGGAGGGGGCGCGGGACAAAGAAGCTGTCGACGACCTGGATGGCGCGGAGCCGTTCCAGGACGGGGCCGCGCGCGGCGAGGGCGCCGACGCGCAGGCTGGGCGAGGTCGGCTTGGTCAGTGAGCGGATGTGGACGACGACGCCGTCGGGGTCCTCGGCGGCCAGGGGGACGGGGAGCGGTCCGGCGTCCTCGTGGACGAGCAGGCGGGCGAAGTCGTCCTCGACGACGAAGGCCCCGGCGGCCCGCGCGATCCGGACGACGGCGCGCCGCCGCTCGGCGTCGAGGACGGCGCCGGTCGGGTTCTGGAAGAGCGGCTGGCAGACGAAGACCCGGGCGCCGGTGGCCCGGAAGGCGGCTTCGAGCAGCTCGGGGCGGACCCCGTCGGGGTCGGCCGGTACGGGTACGGGGCGCAGGCCGGCCGCGCGGGCGACGGCGAGCATGCCCGGGTAGGTGGGCGACTCGACGAGGACGGGGGTGCCGGGCGGGGCGAGGGCGCGCAGGGCGGTGGCGATCGCGGGCTGTCCGCCGGCGGTGACGATCACGTCGGCGGCGGTGACCGTGCCGCCGATCTCGCGGGCGAACCACGCGCGGAGTTCGGGCAGCCCGTCGGTGGGCGGCCGCCCCCAGGCGCCGGGGCGGCGGCCCGCGCGGGCGAGGGCGGCGGCCATGGCACGCTCCGGCTGGAGCGAGGGGTGCAGATAGCCGCCGTTGAACTCGACGACCCCGGCGGGCGGCGCCGACAGGGTCGCGAGGACTCCGGACGCGTCGACGCTGCGCGGGACCAGCTCGGTCGCGGCGTCGGCGCTCAGCGTGACCTCCTGCCAGGAGGTGTCGCCGGCCACGGCCGTCCGCTCGCGCGGCTCCGCGCGGTACGCCCCGGCTCCCGGCCGGGTGACGACGAGGCCCTCGGCGGCGAGCTGGGCGAGGGCGCGGGTGACCGTCACCGGGGAGACGCGGTACCGCTCGACGAGGGCGCGACTGGAGGGCAGCTTCCCGCCGGGTGAGTAGCGGTTCAGCTCCGCTCTCAGGGATGTGGCCAGTTCACCGACGCTGCTACGCTCGTGCATGACAGCACAGGATAGCGCTACTACGACTTCGACGATAGCGGTCGGCTCCACCGGGACCGCCCCTGCGGCGCCCTCCCCGCGGACCCGCGGCACGCTCCTCGCCGGCCTGGGCGTGGTCTCCTTCTCGCTCACCTTCCCGTCGACCGCCTGGGGCCTGGAGAGCTTCGGCCCCTGGTCCCTGGTCGCCGTGCGCTCGACGCTCGCCGCGCTCATCGCGGGCGCCTTCCTGCTGGCGATGAAGGTCCCCCTGCCCGAGCGCCGGCACTGGGCGGGCCTCGCCGTCGTCGCGGGCGGGGTCGTGGTCGGCTTCCCGCTCCTGACGACCCTCGCCCTGCAAACCTCGACCACCTCGCACGCCGCCGTCGTGGTGGGCCTGCTGCCGCTCACCACGGCGGCCTTCGCCGCGATCCGCACCGGCCGCCGCCCCTCCCGCCGGTTCTGGGTCGCGGCCGTCGCCGGCGCCGTGGTCATCCTCGCCTTCACGCTCCAGCAGAGCGGCGGAGCCCTCTCGACGGGCGACCTGTACCTGTTCGGCGCGCTCCTCGTCTGCGCGGCCGGCTACACCGAGGGCGGGCGGCTCGCGGGGCTCATGCCGGGCTGGCAGGTGGTCGGCTGGGCCCTGGTCCTCTGCCTGCCGTTCATGGTCGTCGGCGCGGCCGTCGCCCTCTCCCTCGAACCCGTCCACCTGAACACCCACGGTGTCGTCGGCCTGGCCTGGGTCGCGGCCGGCTCCACCTTCTTCGGCCTGTACGTCTGGTACCGGGGCATGGCGGCCATCGGCATCCCCAGGGCCAGCCAGCTCCAGCTCGCCCAGCCGCTGCTGACCCTGGTCTGGTCGGTGACCCTGCTCGGCGAGTCCCTCTCGCCCGCCGCACCCCTCGCGGCCTGCGCCGTCCTCGTCTGCATCGCGGTGACCCAGCGCGCGAAAAGCTGACGGGCCGCGGACTGGACGCGCGCCCGGGGGTGACGCGGGTCACAATGGCGGACATAGACTCGGATCGAGGACAAGCACGGCCGCGAGGAGGTCACCCCGATGGAAGCGAGCGTGGGCGACAAACTGCTGGTGCACGGCCGGACCGTCGGTCAGCACGACCGTACGGCCGAGGTCCTTCAGGTGCTCGGCGAGAACGGCAATCCCCCGTACCGCGTCAAGTTCGACGACGACGGCCACGAGGCCCTGATGGCTCCGGGCCCCGACACCGTCGTACGCCACCACGAGAAGTCGTGACCAGAAGCCGTATCCGGAAGTCGTAACGAGCAGTCTTCAGTTGGACCGGACCGAGGTCGGGTAGTGATCGGCCACCACGGCCGCCATCGCCCCGATCCGGTCCTTGCCGACCTCCGTCGCCGCGAAGAAGCAGTGCCCGCCGACCCCCGGGTACCGCGCGGCGAGGGTCAGATGGCGGGAGAGTTCCCTCTTGTCCTGCCAGGCGGCGGGCTGGGCGGGGTCGCCGGCCTTGTAGAGCGCCTCGCCGATGAAGAGCCGGACGCCGGTGTCCCGCACCACCGCCTCCCACCAGGGCACGAGCTTGGCGTAGTCGGCGTTGGCGTTGCCGATGTGCCAGTACAGCTGCGGGACGACGTAGTCGATCCAGCCCTCCTTGATCCACTTCCTGGTGTCCGCGTGCAGATCGCCGTAGCTCTCCACGCCCAACTCGGTGTTCGAGCCCAGGGGGTCACTGGTGGCATGGCGCCAGATCCCGAAGGGGCTGATGCCGAAGGCGACCTGGGGGGCGAGCTGCTTGATGCGGGCGGAGGCCTCGGAGACGAGCAGGTCGACGTTGTTCCGCCGCCAGGCAGCCCGGTTCGCGAAGCCCCCGCCGTACCGCGCGAAGGCCTCGTCGTCGCCGAAGGCCTCCCCGGCCACCGGGTACGGATAGAAGTAGTCGTCCCAGTGGACGGCGTCGATCTCGTAGCGGCCCAGGACGTCGAGCATCGCGTCCTGGACGAAGCCGCGCACCTCGGGCAGCCCCGGGTTGTAGTGCAGCTTCCCGCCGTAAGGAACGATCCACTCCGGGTGACGTCGGGCCGGATGGTCCGCCGAGAGCCGGCTCGGGTCCGTGTGGTTCGCCACACGGTACGGGTTGAACCAGGCGTGCAGCTCCAGGCCGCGCGCGTGGGCCTCCTCGACGGCCGTCCCGAGCGGGTCCCAGCCCGGGTCACGCCCCTGGACCCCGGTCAGGCACTCCGCCCACGGCTCGTGCGGCGAGGGCCACAGGGCGTCGGCGGTCGGCCGGACCTGGAGGACGACGGCGTTCAGCCGGCGGGCGACGGCCCGGTCGAGGTGGGCGAGGAGTTCGGGCCGCTGCGCCTGGGCCGAGAGGCCTGGGAGGGAGGGCCAGTCGCGGTTGAAGACGGTCGCGATCCACATGCCGCGGAAGGCGTTCGCCGCCCGCCGCTTCGGCTCCGCCGGCTCGGTACCCGGATCCGGATCCGCTCCCGCGCTCCCGCCCTCCCGCGCGCTCGCGCCCGTCGTGGCGAGCATCGCGAGGGCCGTGCCCGCCACGAATCCCCTTCTCCCGATCAGACCCATATGTCGACCTTGCCGTCCGTCTTGTGTCGGATACGTCACACCTACAGGCAGAGCATGCCCGACCCGGACGATCGATCATCGGTTAATGAGCGGTAACGTCGTGGGGTCGAGGCGGACGCACCGGAATCACACGGGGCCCGCCGCCAGAGAAAAGCGAAAGGCACGAGGTGACGGACTCCATGGCCGACATTGAGCGCGTCGGAGTGGTGGGCTGCGGCCAGATGGGCGCGGGCATCGCGGAGGTGTGTGCCCGCAGCGGTCTTGAGGTGAAGGTCGCCGAGACCACCGGCGAGGCGCTGGAGATCGGCCGTACGCGGCTCTACAACTCGCTCGCGAAGGCCGCCGAACGCGGCAAGATCAGCGAGGAGGAGCGCGACGCCACGCTGGCGCGCCTCAGCTTCACCACCGACCTGGGCGAGTTCGCCGACCGTGACCTCGTGATCGAGGCCGTGGTGGAGAACGAGCAGGTCAAGACCGAGATCTTCAAGGTCCTCGACCAGGTGATGACCCGGGCCGACGCGATCCTGGCCTCGAACACCTCCTCCATCCCGCTGGTCAAGCTGGCGGTGGCCACCTCCCGCCCCGACCAGGTCATCGGCATCCACTTCTTCAACCCGGCGCCGGTGCAGAAGCTGGTGGAACTCATCCCGGCCCTCACCACCTCCGAGGGCACGATCAGCCGCGCCCAGCTCTTCGCCGAGAAGGTGCTCGGGAAGCACGCGATCCGCGCGCAGGACCGGTCCGGCTTCGTGGTCAACGCGCTGCTCGTCCCGTACCTGCTCTCCGCGATCCGGATGTTCGAGTCGGGCATCGCGAGCCGCGAGGACATCGACAACGGCATGGAGTTCGGCTGCGCCCACCCGATGGGTCCGCTGAAGCTCGCCGACCTGATCGGTCTGGACACGATCGTCTCCATCGCCGACTCGATGTACACCGAGTACAAGGAGCCGCTGTACGCCGCTCCCCCGCTGCTCCAGCGCATGGTCGACGCGGGCCGGCTCGGCCGCAAGACCGGCTCGGGCTTCTACCCGTACTCCTGAGCCCCACCGGCCTCCTGAGCACCACCGACCACCGTTCGGCCCGTACACCCGCACAGGTACGGGCCGTTCGGCTTTCCCGGGCTCTCAGCCGAGCCGCAGGTGATGGAGCATGAGCAGCCCGGCGGCCATGTTGGCGGCCGGGATCTCACCCCGGGAGATCATGTCCGGGATCAGTTTGAGCGGTATCCACTCGCGCCGCGAGGACTCGAAGTCGTCCTCGGGCGGGCCGATGTACGTGGCTTCCTCGGCCCAGTAGAGATGGTGCCGGGCGTCGGTGAGGCCGTTGGAGGGCTCGACGGTGAGGAGATGGCGCAGGGGCCCCGGGCGCCAGCCGGTCTCCTCCTCCATCTCGCGGGCGGCGGCCGTTTCGAGGTCCTCGTCGTCCTCGACGACACCGGCGGCCAGCTCCCAGCCCCAGCTGTCGGTGATGAAGCGGTGCCGCCAGAGCATGAGGACTTCGTTGGCCTCGTTGACGGCGGTCGCGACGGCGACCGGGCGGAGCCGGATCAGATAGTGGGCGAGGTGGCGGCCGTCAGGGAGCTCGACGTCCGCGAGGTTCACCCGGAACCAGCGGTTCTCATAGACAGGTTGTTCGCTCAGTTTCGTCCACTGCACGTTTCTGCCACCTTCCGATTGGTCGGTGGCAATATGGCAGCAGTCCTTGGCTCACAGGGGAACGCGTAGCGCCCCGTCGATGAGTTCGGCCGCCTGCCGCGCGTCCCGGCAGTCGCTCGCCAGCAGATGCTCGCGGACCAGCCGCAGCCGGTCGCGCAGCCGCTGCGACTCCATCCCCCGCGCCCGCTCGGTCATCTCCACCGCCGTCCGCGCGGCCGCGTCGGCCTCCCCCTGCCGCAGCTCGATCTGGCAGAGCATCGCGAGGCGGTGCACGCGGCCCCGGTCGTGCGCCGGGGTCTCCACCGCCGCCCGCGCGTGCTCCCGGGCCGCCGGGAGATCACCCAGACTGAGCAGGGCCTCGGCGACCTGCACGTTGACCAGGCCCGGCTGGACATAGCCGGTCTCGGCGGGCTCGTGCCCGGGCCGGATCCGCTCCGCCTCCGCCTCCGCGCGCCGGATGCCGGCCAACGCGGCGGCCCCGTCGCCGAGATGGGCGTACGCCTTCGCCTGCATCGCGGAGAGGTCGGCGGCGAGGGCCGGGGTGATCCGCTCCCCCGCCGACCGCAGGGCCGCCTCGGCGAATGCGACCGCCTGCCGGTACTCCCCCATGAACAGCGACTGGTTGACGAGCAGCGCGACGACGTACGCGCCGAGGCCCCGGTCCCCGCTCGCCTTCGCGAGCCGCAGCGCCTGGTGGAAGTAGCGCTGGGCGAGGCCGAGGGCGTCGGAGTCGTACGCGCAGATGCCGGCCACGGCCACCAGAGCGCCGGTGGCGCGGTGCAGCTGCCGGCCCAGGCTGTCGCCGTACGCGCCGCGCAGCAGCGGCGCCGTCTCGGCGTTGAGGAAGCCGACGATCCGCTGCCGGGTCGCCACTCCGCCGGTCTTGCGGTACATCTGCTCGTAGTGCGCCCGGGCGGCGCCGAGCATGGTGATGTCGGCGGTCGAGACCCGGGTCCGGCCGTCGCGGGACACGTCGGAGTCCTCCGGCGGGTTCTCCCACTCCCAGACCGGCATCACGGCGGGAGTGCCGGTGACCGCCTGCACGCCGAGTATGTGCGGCCGCTGCTGCTCGTCGGAGCGCCACAGGGCGGTGGCCCGCTCGACGAACGCGGAGAGCGGCGAGCCGTGGGCGACGGCGGCGGCGCCGCCGGAGACGCCCAGGCCGATGTCGTCGAGGGTGACCGCCCGGTGCAGCCTCGCCGCGAGCACCTCGCAGATCAGGTCGGGCACCTGGCCGCGCGGCCGCTGGCCCTTCAGCCAGCGGGCCACCGCCGTGTGTTCGTACCGCAGGGCCAGGCCGCGGTCGCGGCCGGCCCGGTTCACATGGGCGGCCAGGCCGGCGTGCGAGACGCCCGCCTCGTCCAGCAGGGCGTCGAGCAGGGTGTTGGGGTGCATGGGCCGCTCCGACGACTCGGTCCGCCCAGCGTAGTGGTGGGCGGTTTCGCACGGGGTGTGAATGAAGTGCCCGTTCTTCCGGTCCGTGCACTCTGCCGCCGTCCGCTCGGGGCCGGTTGACTGAGCGCCTCGCCGCAAGGCGACCCGGGCCGCCGGGCTCCCCCTCGTACAGTGCGGCGGCCCGCACCGCGCCGCCCGCCCGCCGACCTGCCCGACACTCCCAGGCGGCCGGGCGGCGCCGGCCGAGGGAGTGTCCTTTCCGGACACGACCGACCCTGTCCGCTCAACAGTGAGGGGAGGGTTCAGGTCGGGTACGGCGCAGCCCGGGTTCGGCGGGCTGCGCCGGAACCCGCATGCGGTCGTTGCGGACGACCAACAGGGCGACGTCGTCGGCGAGTCGGCCCCTGGTGTGCCGCAGCAGCGCGGCGTGCACACGGTGGACCAGCGCCGCCGGGGAGAGGGGCGTGTCACGGGCGGCCTCGGTCAGGACCGCTTCGAGGCCGAAGAAGCGCCCGGCCCCGTCCCGCGCGTCCTCCGCGCCGTCGGTGTGCAGGAAGAGCGCCTCGCCCGGCAGGAGCCGGCCGCAGGGGTACGGGGTGAGGTCGGCCGGCAGCGGGAACGTGCCGAGCGGGGGCAGCGGGTCGCCGACGGGGACGGGCTCGACGCGGCGGCCGATCCGGTACGGGCCGGGGTGCCCGCAGTTGAGCGCGTACACCTCCCCGTCCTTGCCGATCTCCAGGAGCAGTAAGGTGACGAACTCCTCGGCCGCCGGATGTTCCGGCTCACGTCCGGCGCAGGCCGCCGGGTGCTCCTCCCGCGCCCGCTCGCGCAGATGGCGGGTGAGCGCCCGGTCGAGCCGCCGCAGGACCCCGCCGAGTTCGGGCTCGTCGTGGGCGGCCTCGCGGAAGCTGCCGAGGACCGCGACCACCGCGCCGAGGGCGGCGAGCCCGTGGCCCCGGACGTCTCCGATGACGACCCGCACGCCGTAGGGCGTGGCCACCGCCTCGTAGAGGTCCCCGCCGACGGACGCGCCCCGGGAGGCGGAGAGCTGGCCGGCGGCGACGGAGAGGCCGTCGAGCCGGGGCGGCGGCGGTCGTAGCAGAACGCGTTGGGTGGCGTGGGCGATGGCCCGCACCCGCTCCAGTTCGCGCGAGAGGCCCCGGCGGATGCCGAGGATCAGTCCGGTGCCGACGCTGAAGAAGACCACGCTGGTCGCGATCCGCATGGGAAGCCCCGGTTGCTGCGCCAGTGGACAGCCGAGTTTCCATGTCACGGCCACGGCACCCCAGAGGGTGGGAAGGGCGAGAGGTCCCAGCCTGCGCAGCCGGGAACCATCGGAGAGCGACGTCCTGGTACGGATCATGCACGGCCCTTCCTGAGGCCCTGCAGCGCCCGAAGGCTCTGCGGCACACAGGCCCGCCCCTGTGGCCGCGTCGATTCTCCCGACCTCACAGGGCACCAGGGAACACCGCCCGGACATCTCACCCGAAGGAGTGACCACCCCCACCGCGCCGCCCCACGCCACCCGTCCGCCACCCGCACGGACACGGCCTCTTCGCACGGAGGATCGACCGAAGGGCGAGCGCGGGGTCCGCCTGCAACGCCGGAGAGGCAGGCCGCCCGCAACGCCGGAGGGGCCGGCCCGGGTTCACCGGGCCGGCCCCTCCGGGGAGCGTTCCGCTCAGGCGCCGCGCAGTACGGCGCCCGTGCGGTCCGTCGCCAGGGCGACGGCCGCGTCGCGGGCGGCGGTGGCCTCTTCGACCGTGAGGGTGCGGTCCGTGGCGCGGAACTTCAGGGCGTACGCCAGGGACTTCTTGCCCGCGCCGATCTGGTCGCCGGTGTACACGTCGAACAGCCGGATGGCCTCGAGGAGTTCACCGGCGCCGTCGCGGAGCGCGGCCTCGACCGTCTCGGTCGGGACCGACGCGTCGACGACCAGGGCGACGTCCTGGGTGGCGACCGGGAAGGAGGAGATGCTCGGGGCCTTCAGGGGGCCCTCGTTCGCCCGCTCCACCAGGTCCAGGTCCAGCTCCATCGCGCAGGTGCGGTCGGGCAGGCCGAGCGCCTTGACGACGCGCGGGTGCAGCTCGCCGCCGTGGCCGACGAGGACCTTCTCGCCGTCGACGACCACGTGGAACGCGGCGCAGCGGCCCGGGTGCCACGGGGCGTGCTGGTCGGAGCTGATGATCAGCTCGACACCCGCCTCCGCGGCCACCGTACGCGCCGCCTGGATCGCGTCGGCCCAGTCGGCCGGGTAGCCCTTGCCCCACCAGCCGGCCTGCTCGCGGGCGCCCGCGAGGACGACGGCGACGCGGCGCGGCTGAGCCGGAAGCGCGGCGTTGACGCCTCCGATCTCCTCGTCGGTGGGACGGCGGTCGACGGGCAGCCGGACGGCGACCCCCGGCCGGTCGCCCGGCCGGAAGACCAGACCGGTCTCGAAGAGCGCCAGGTCGTGGCTGCCGCGCCCGTTGTTGCGGCGCAGCGCGCCGAGCAGGCCCGGCAGCAGCGTCGTACGGAGCGCGGGCTCCTCGTCGGAGAGCGGGTTGACGAGCGTGACCACGCGGCGACGGGCGTCGTCCGCGTCCAGGCCGAGCTGGTCGAAGACCTGCGCGCCGATGAACGGGTAGTTCAGCGCCTCGACGTAACCGGCGCCGGCCAGCGCGCGGCCGACCCGGCGGTGGATGCGCTGGCTCTCGGTGAGGCCACGCCCGGCGGGCGGCTTGGGCAGCGTCGAGGGCAGGTTCTCGTACCCCTCGAGCCGGATGACCTCCTCGGCGAGGTCGTTCGGCACCCACAGGTCGGGGCGCCACGACGGGACGGTGACGATCAGCTCGTCCTGCCCGTAGACGTCGCAGCCGATCTCCTGGAGGCGGCGGACGACGGTCTCGCGGCCGTAGGCGACGCCCGCGACCTTGTCCGGGTGGTTCGCCGGCATGGTGACCGTACGGGGCGCGGACGGCGCGACGATCTCGGTGACGCCGGCCTCTGCCGTGCCGCCCGCGAGCAGCACGAGCAGGTCGACGCAGCGCTGCGCGGCGGCGGAGGCGGCCTGCGGGTCGACGCCCCGCTCGAAGCGCCGGGACGCCTCGGAGGCCAGCTTGTGCCGGCGGGCCGTACGCGCGATCGAGATCGCGTCGAAGTGCGCGGCCTCGATGACGATCTCGGTCGTGCCCGTGACGATGCCCGTCTCGGGGTCGGTCACCGGGTCGGCGATCTCGGTGTGGGCGCCGCCCATCACACCGGCCAGACCGATCGGGCCGGTGTTGTCGGTGATCAGCAGGTCCCCGGAGTCGAGGACGCGCTTGGCACCGTCGAGCGTGGTGATCGTCTCTCCGGCGGCGGCGCGGCGGACGCCGATGGGGCCGTCGAGCCGGGTGCGGTCGTAGGCGTGCAGCGGCTGACCGAGCTCCAGCATCACGTAGTTGGTGATGTCCACGGCGAGCGAGATCGGGCGCATGCCCGCCTTCTGCAGGCGGCGGCGCATCCAGATCGGGGTGCGCGCCTCGGGCGCGACCCCGACGACGGTGCGCGCGGTGAAGCGGTCGCAGCCGATCGGGTCGATGACCTGGACGGGGTGACCGTACGAGTTCGGCGCGGGCACGTCGAGCAGCGCCGGGTCGCGCAGCGGCAGGCCGTACGCGATGGCGGTCTCGCGGGCGACACCGCGCATCGAGAGGCAGTAGCCGCGGTCGGGCGTGACGGCGATGTCGAGGACCTCGTCGTACAGCTCCAGGAGCTTGGTCGCGTCGATGCCGATCTCGAGCTCCGGCGGCAGCACGATGATGCCATGCGTGCCGTCGTCGCCCATGCCGAGCTCGTCGCCCGAGCAGATCATGCCGCGGGAGACCCGGCCGTACGTCTTGCGCTCGGCGATCCGGAAGTCACCGGGGAGCACGGCGCCGGGCAGGGCCACGACGACCTTGTCGCCCTCGGCGAAGTTCCGGGCGCCACAGATGATCTCCTGGGGCTCGCCGGTGCCGTTGGCCTGGCCGACGTCGACGGTGCAGAAGCGGATGGGCTTCTTGAACTCCGTCAGCTCCTCGATGGTGCGGACCTGGCCGACCACCAGCGGGCCGGTCAGGCCGGCGCCGAGCTGCTCGACGGTCTCGACCTCGAGTCCTGCCGAAATGAGCTTGGCCTGGACGTCGCGTCCGGTCTCCGTCGCCGGCAGGTCGACGTACTCCCGCAGCCAAGAAAGCGGGACCCGCATCAGATCTCCATCCCGAACGGCCGGGTGAACCTGACGTCACCCTCGACCATGTCTCGCATGTCATCGACGTTGTGGCGGAACATCAGCATCCGCTCGATGCCGAACCCGAAGGCGAATCCGCTGTACTTCTCCGGGTCGACACCGCAGGCGACGAGCACCTTGGGGTTGACCATGCCGCAGCCGCCCAGCTCGATCCAGCCCTCGCTGCCGCAGGTGCGGCAGGGGCGGTCGGGGTTGCCGACGGACTCGCCGCGACAGACGTAGCAGAGCATGTCCATCTCGGCGGACGGCTCGGTGAACGGGAAGAAGTTCGGGCGGAGCCGGGTCTTCATGTCGGGCCCGAAGAGCGCCTGGACCATGTGGTCGAGGGTGCCCTTGAGGTCGGCCATAGTCAGGCCCTCGTCGACGGCGAGCAGCTCGATCTGGTGGAAGACCGGGGTGTGCGTGGCGTCGAGCTCGTCGGTCCGGTAGACCCGGCCGGGGCAGACGACGTAGACCGGGGGCTCCCGGTCGATGAGCGTGCGGGCCTGCACCGGGGAGGTGTGCGTCCGCAGCACGACACCGGACTCGTCGCCGGTGGTGCCCTCGGGGCCCCGGACGAAGAAGGTGTCCTGCATCTGGCGCGCCGGGTGGTCCGGCACGAAGTTCAGGGCGTCGAAGTTGAACCACTCCGCCTCGACCTCGGGGCCCTCGGCGACCTCGTACCCCATGGATACGAAGACGTCGGCGACCCGCTCCATGAGCGTGGTCAGCGGGTGGCGGGCGCCAGCCGGAACGCGGTCGTACGGCAGGGTGACGTCCACCGCCTCCTCGACCAGGACGCGGGCGTCGCGCTCGTCCTCGAGCTCGGCCTGGCGGGTGGCGAGGGCCTTGGAGACCGCGCCGCGGGCCTGGCCCACGAGCTTGCCGGCCGCGGCCTTGGCCTGCGGCGGCAGCGCGCCGATCTCGCGGTTGGCCAGCGCGAGCGGCGAGGTGCCGCCGGTGTGCGCGACCTTCGCGTGCGCGAGCGCGTCGAGGTCACCCGCGGCGGCGAAGGCGGCGAGCGCCTCGTCCCGCATGCGCTCGATCTCTTCCGGTTTCAAGGCCTCGACCTCAACCGGGTCGTACGACTTATTGGGTGCGGACATCTCTTCCCGTGCTTCCGTTTGGCTGGCTTGGGCGCGGCCCCGCTCGACGTCAAGGGCGCAAACGTGCCAAAGGTCGAGTCTAACGGGGCGCGGGGACGCGAATGAGCCCGTGGGCGGCCCGGGCGGCTGTGGATCTCGTCAGGCGAGATAGGCCGGGGCGCCGACGGGCAGGATAAATCGGAACTCGGCGCCGCCGCGGGGACCACGTCCGACGGTGATCGTTCCGCCGTGGGCCTCGACGATGCCCTTGACGATGTAGAGGCCGAGTCCGGTGCCACCTCGCTTGCTCCCCCGCCAGAAGCGGGTGAAGACACGGCCCATCGACTCCTCGGGGATGCCGGGGCCTTCGTCGCTCACGGTGACCGCCGTTCCCTTCTCTCCGTCGGGGGTGTCGCAGGTGGGTGCCACCTCGATGGTGACGGTTCCCTCGCCGTGGCGCACCGCATTTTCGAGCAGGTTGCCGAGGACCTGGTCGACCTTGTCGGGGTCGGCCCACAGATCGGGCAGCTGAGGGCGGACGCGGACGAAGAAGCGGTCCGGGGACTGGCCGCCGGTGGTGTGGGCCTGGATGTGCCGGCCGACGGCGGCGGCGATGTCGACGGGCTGGCGGCGCACCTCGAGCCGGCCGGAGTCGATCCGGGAGATGTCGAGGAGCTCGGCGATGAGCCGGGTGACGCGGTTGGCGTCGGCGTCGACGGTCTCCAGCATCAGCCGCTTCTGGTCGTCGGTGAACCGCTCCCACTTGGCGAGCAGGGTCGCGGTGAAGCCCTTGACGGAGGTCAGCGGGGAGCGCAGCTCGTGGGCGACGGTGGCGATGAGCTCGGCGTGGCTGCGTTCGGTACGGCGCCTGGCCTCGGTGCCGCGCAGCGAGACGACGACGCGGCGCACGGGCCCGGTGGGGTGCTCGCGGACGTAGCGGGCGGAGACGAGGACCTCGCGGCCGCCGGGCAGGAGCAGGTTGCGCTCGGGCTGGCCGCGCCGGGTGGCGAGGCCGCCGTACGGGTCGGTGAGGGTCCACCAGCGGCGGCCCTTGAGGTCCTCCAGGGGCAGCGCCTGTTCGAGCGGGAGGCCGAGGGCCTTGCCCGGGGGTACGGAGGTGATGCGGGCGGCGGCGGCGTTGAAGCAGACGACGTGTCCGGTGGCGTCGGCGACGACGAGGCCGTCGGGCAGCTCGTCGGGGTCGATGCCGGGGATGCCCGGCGCCTCGGGCGGGGTCCCGCCCGGGTCCTCCGGGGCATCCGGCGCGGCACTCCGTGCCTGTGCGGGACTGTCCGTGCCGACCGTCATCCCCGTTCCCCACCCCTCCGTGTAGCGCAGTGGGCCCCCGAGTTCGTCACCCTACTAGGTGCGGGTGACGCTTTGGAGCCCCTCAGCGGGAGGTTCGGGGGCGCTGGGCTCGCGCGGAGGCGTAGAGGCACACGGCGGCCGCCGTCGCGAGGTTCAGGCTCTCGGCCTTGCCGTGGATCGGGACGCGCACCACGGCGTCCGCGAGGGCGCGGGTCTCCTCGGGAAGTCCCCAGGCCTCGTTGCCGAAGACCCAGGCGGTGGGCCCGCCCATGGTGCCGGCGTCCAGCTCGTCGTCGAGGTCGTCCTGCCCGGCGCCGTCGGCGGCGAGGATCCGTACGCCCACGCTCTTCAGTCCGGCGACGGCCTGCTCGACCGGGACGCCGACGACGACCGGGAGGTGGAAGAGGGAGCCGACGGAGGCGCGGACGGACTTGGGGTTGTAGAGGTCGACGGAGGCGTCGGTGAGGACGACGGCGTCGGCGCCGGCCGCGTCGGCGCAGCGCAGCACGGTGCCGGCGTTCCCGGGGTCGCGCACGTGGGCGAGGACGGCGACCAGCTTGGGCCGGGCCGCGAGGACCTCCTCGAACGGCGAGTCGAGGAAGCGGCAGACCCCGACGAGCCCCTGCGGGGTGACGGTCTGGGAGACCTCGGCGAGGACGGCGGCGTCGGCGTAGTGGACCCTGGCGCCGGCCGCGCGGGCGGCGTCGACGATCCCGTCGTACCGCTCGGCGGCCTCGACGGTGGTGAAGAGCTCGACGAGGGTGGGCTCACCGGAGCCGCCGCGGTGCTGGACGGCCTCGCGGACGGCCTGCGGGCCCTCGGCGATGAAGAGGCGGTCCTTGCCCCGGAAGTTGCGCTTGGCGAGCCGCCTGGCGGCGACGACACGCGGCGAACGCGGGGAGATCAGCTCAGGGGTACCCATGGGGTCGGTTGGCTCTTTTCGGCGGTCCGGGCGAGGGGGTCAGGGTCCGGGGTGATCGGGGTCCGGGGCGATCCGGATCCGGAAGGATCGAGGCCCGGGGTGATCGAGTTCCGGGGGATCGGGGCGGTCCGGGTGATCGGGGCGCGGCGCCGGGCGGGTCGGGCCCGGCGTCGGCTCCGAACGCGACCGGACCCGCAGGCCCGAAGGCCTGCGGGTCCGGTCGGAAGATCTGCGGCCTGGAGATCAGGCAGCGGCCTTCGGGGCGTTGACGTCGGCCGGGAGGGCCTTCTGGGCGACCTCGACGAGCGCGGCGAACGCGTTCGAGTCGTTGACGGCCAGCTCGGCGAGGATCTTGCGGTCCACCTCGATGTTGGCGGCCTTCAGACCCTGGATGAGGCGGTTGTACGTCATGCCGTTCTGGCGGGCAGCGGCGTTGATGCGCTGGATCCACAGCTGACGGAAGTCGCCCTTGCGCTTCTTGCGGTCGTTGTAGTTGTAGACCAGGGAGTGGGTGACCTGCTCCTTGGCCTTGCGGTACAGGCGCGAGCGCTGACCGCGGTAGCCGGAGGCCGCCTCGAGGATCGCCCGGCGCTTCTTGTGGGCGTTGACTGCCCGCTTGACGCGTGCCACTTGTTAACTCCTTGTAGCGGGGTCGTGGTTGGACTCACACGACCCGAAAACGAATTGGTCCCGGACTGGCCGGATGGCCCTCGTCACCGAGGGCACGAGACGATCGGTCAGATGCCCAGCATCTTCTTGATGGTCTTGGTGTCACCCGGGGCCATCTCGGCGTTGCCGGTGAGGCGACGCGTCAGCTTGGACGACTTGTGCTCGAGCAGGTGGCGCTTGCCGGCGCGCTCGCGCAGGATCTTGCCGGAGCCGGTGACCTTGAAGCGCTTCTTGGCACCGGAGTGCGTCTTGTTCTTCGGCATAGCGCCGTTATCTCCTCGTCAGTGGCGCTCCCCCGGTGCGGGCACCGGACAACCAGGAGCGTCATATCTTCGTTTGGTGGTTCCGGGCGGGGCCCGGGGCTGCCTGGGTGGCAGCCCCTCGGGTCACGCCTCGGGGTTCTCGGCCTCGGCGGGAGCCTCGGCCGAAGCGTCCTCGGCCGGAGCCTCGGCGGTCTCGTCGGACGTGCCGCCCTGACGCTCCGCCTTGCGCGCGGCCTGGGCCTCACGCGCCTCGGCCATGGCCTCGGTCTTCTTCTTGTGCGGGCCAAGAACCATGATCATGTTCCGGCCGTCCTGCTTGGGGTTGGACTCGATGAAGCCAAGCTCCTCGACGTCCGAAGCCAGCCGCTGAAGCAGCCGGAAGCCAAGCTCGGGGCGGGACTGCTCGCGACCACGGAACATGATCGTGATCTTGACCTTGTCGCCCTGCTTGAGGAACCGGACGACGTGACCCTTCTTGGTGTCATAGTCGTGCGGGTCGATCTTCGGCCGGAGCTTCATCTCCTTGATGACCGTGTGCGCCTGGTTCTTGCGCGCCTCACGGGCCTTCATGGCCGACTCGTACTTGAACTTCCCGTAGTCCATGAGCTTGCAGACGGGCGGGCGGGCGTTCGCCGCCACCTCGACGAGGTCGAGGTCGTACTCCTGAGCAAGCTCAAGGGCCTTGGCAAGCGGAACAATCCCGACCTGCTCGCCGCTGGGACCGACAAGTCGCACTTCGGGAACGCGAATCCGGTCGTTGATGCGGGGCTCGGCGCTGATGGATCCTCCTCGGTAGCACCACGTGACCGCCTGGCGGACGGACACGTATGTCTGTTTCAGTAGACCTACCGCGCCGGTACATGAAAAACGCCCCGGACGGGACACAGGCGGGGCTCCACGGAAATACCGGAGCACCGCCGCGGTCAACCGCGGGGCGCACATCGGGCGGCTCCATCGTCCGTACGGAACGATGGGCGCCACCTGACCGGTGACCCGCCGCCCGCGAGGGCGGCCAGGTGGGAGATCGGAGCCTCCACTTGTGGGCCGGGCACATAGGTGTCCGGCCGGTCGTTACACCAGGTTAGCAGGACCCGTCCCGGTACGCGAACGGGGACGGCGGCGCCGGGCGGGCGGCCCGGTCCGCTTATCGTGTGGGGCATGAGCGAGACGCCCCAGAACGAGTCCCCCGACTTCGACGACATGACCCGTGACATCGCGGAGGTCCCCGCGGTGGAGGTCATCGTGACCGTCGCGGTGAACCTGATGAGCGCCGCCGCGGTGAAGCTCGGTCTCACCGAGGACGGTGAGAAGCACAAGGACCTCGACGAGGCCCGCAAGCTGGTCCACGCCCTGGCCGGCCTGCTCGACGCCGGCGCGACGGAGATCAGCTCCTTCCACGCGGCGCCGCTGCGGGACGGCCTGAAGTCCCTGCAGCTGGCCTTCCGCGAGGCGTCGCTCGTCCCGGACGAGCCGGGCCAGGGTCCGGGCGAGAAGTACACGGGGCCGGTGTACGGGTAAGGCCTGTCGGGGGTACGGGGGTCGGCCCCGTACCCCTGGTCAGTTCCGTACGTCAGCTGTTCCGTACGTAGAAGGGCTCGCCCGGAGGCGTGGCCGAGGCCGGCAGGAGTGCCAGGTCGAGGCCGCGTACCAGGCGGGCCCTCAGTGTTTCGTCGGCGGCCAGGCCGCGGGCCACCCGCTGGGCGGCCTCCGCCGGGGCCGCGTCCTCGGCGAGGACGAGGGCGAGGGTGCCGTCGGCGGTGCCGGGGCCGAGGTGGGCGCGCAGGACCGCGGGCTCGGCGGCGACGGCGTTCCGTACCGCGTCCCGTACGGCCGGGTCGTCCAGCGGGTCGAGGCTGGTGCGGCCCTCGGCGAGGGCGAGCAGCGCGGGGCCGGTCAGCTGGTACGGGACGGGGCCCGCGAGGTCGAGGACGAGGGTGTCGGCCTTCTCGTGCGCGGCGGCCTGGAGGGCCTGGTGCAGGGGGACGGCCACCGGCCGGGCCTCGGGGTCCCAGAGGGCGAGCGAGGCGATCGACGTGAACGCGGGGAGCGCGCGGCGGTCTCCGGCGGTGAGCGTGGGGACGGCCATGTCGCTGGTCTTCTCGCGGCGCAGGCCCGTCTCGGGGTCCTCCTCGACCTCGCCGAGGACGGCGACGACGGGGACGAGCAGGCGCGCGTCCTTCAGGGCCGCCAGGACCGGGCCGTGGGCGGTTCTGTCCACCGCCCAGGCCGCGAGGGCCTCGGCGAGCCGCGGGTCGGCGGTTCCGTCGTCGTCGGAGAAACCGGGGTCAGGGATGTTCTTGAGCGCCACGCACCGAGCCTAACCGCCGTGGTGGGGCGGTCAGCGCGGAGGGCGGGGCCAGGGCCTCTCGTTCGGATCGGGCCGGATCAGGGAGCGGGGTCTGGTGCGTGCGATCGCAAGGCGGAGGAGGGAGTCGACGCGGAGCGTCGGCGACTGACGACAACGCGGCGTGGGGGTCCCCCTGCTCGAAGAGCTTGGGGGAGGGCGTGCCAGGGCCCGCGAGCCCGGCATGATCCGAACGAGAGGCCCTAGGTGCGGCTGCCGCGCCACAGGACGATCGCGGCGGCGAGCAGGAGGGCTCCGAGGCCGCCGGCGGCCGGGGCGAGCAGGCCGACCGGCTTGCCCTCCTCCTCGGCGGGCGGCTGCGGGCCGGGGCCGAAGAAGCGGCCTCCGTAGCCGGCGGCGGCGTTCTTGGGGTCGGCGGCCTTGAGCCGGAGGCCGGCCTTGATGGCGGCGGCCGGGTCGACGGTGCCGTAGCCCTTCTCGTCGCTGCGGCCGTGCTCGGGCCGGTCGCGGGCGGTGTCGATGAGGAGCTGCTTGACCTGGGCCGGGGTCAGGTCGGGGTGGGCGGAGCGGACGAGGGCGACGGCGCCCGAGACGAAGGCGGCGGCGGCGCTGGTGCCCCAGCCCGAGTAGTAGCGGCGGTCCGGGTCGGCGATGACGATGTCGAGGCCGGGGGCGCTGACGGTGGCGTACCAGCGGCTGGTGGAGAACGCGGCGCGGGTGCCCCACCGGTCGACGGCGGTGACGGCGACGACGCCGGGGTAGGCGGCGGGGTACGAGATGTGGTCGCCCTTCTCGCCGCCGTTGCCGGCCGAGGCGACGACGGAGACGCCCTTGGCGAGGGCGTACTGGACGGCGGCGTCCTCGCCGGCGTCCGGGTGGGCGGACTTGGAGTCGTCGCCGAGGGAGAGGTTGATGACGTCGGCGCCGTGGTCGACGGCCCAGCGGATGCCTTCGGCGAGCGCGGTTCCGCGGGTCTTGCGGGCCTTGTCGCGGGACTTGTCGGCGCCTTCGAGGATGACGCGGACGGGCAGGATGTCGGCCTTGGGCGCGATGCCGAGGACGCCGTCCTGACGGCCGGCTCCGTGGCCGTGTCCGGCGATGATGCCGGCCATGGCGGTGCCGTGGCGGGCCCACGCGCGCTCGCCGGGTGCGGCGCCGAAGCCGACGAGGTCCTTGCCGGGGAGGACGGAGCCGGTGAGGTCGGGGTGGTCGGCGTCGACGCCGGTGTCGAGGACGGCGACGGTGATGCCCTCGCCCTTGGTGGTGCGCCAGGCCTCGGTCGTCCGCAGGGCTTCGAGGCCCCACTGGCGGGCGCGGATGGTGTCCCCGTACGCCGGGGTGGTGGTGGCAGGCAGGACCGCGAACGCGGCGGCGAGGAGGGCGGCGAGCGCGCGGGGGTTGCGGAGGGCACGGGGCGTGCGGAGGGTCCGGTTCACGTGTCGGCGTCCTTCGCTGCCGTGGCGACCGTGGCGCGCAGGGCGCGTTCGAGCTGGTCGGCGACGCCCTTCGCCTCGTGGCCGAGGCCCGCCTGGGCGGTGGGGCTGGTCTGTCCGTCGGCCATGGCCCGCGCGGCGGATTCGGGGGTGGCGACCGGGCGGCCGTCGGCGAAGCCGGAGACGGCGGTGACGACGACGGGGAGGTCGGCGAGGGCCCGGGTCGACCAGCTGGCGCGCTGCCCGGGGCCGAAGCGGGCGGCCACGGTGCCGGGGCCCGCGAGCGCGGGCGGCACGTCGGTGGCGAGCCGGGCGGCGGAGTCGGTCGCGAGCGTGCGGGTGGCGGTGGGGTCGGCGTGGGTGAAGACGAGGCCGACGGTGATGACGCTGGACGCGGTCGCGTCGGTGTAGGTGGCGCGCAGGACGCGGTCGCAGCCGACGGGGCGGAGCGTGGTGAGGACGCTCGCGGGCAGCACGGCCGCCGTGCAGGGGGTGTCGGGCGCGACGACGACGCGGGTCCAGGTGCGGTCGGCGGCGCCGGGACCCTTGCCGGGACCGGCGAGGGTGCGGGGGAAGAGCGTGTCGACGGGGACGCTGTGCCAGAGGGTGCCGGCCTCGGTGTAGCCCTCCGGCTCGGGGGGCGCGCCGGCGTCGGTGGCGGCGAGGACGGCTCCCGCGAGGGCGCCGCCGAGGAGGCCGACGCCGAGGACGAGGCAGGCCCCGGCCGCGACGACCCGGCCGACGGCGCGGCGGTCGCGGATGGGCCGCAGGCGGGTGGTGGTCTCGGCGGGCGTCTCGGGCGGCGCGGTGAACGCCCGGTAGGCGCCGTACGTCCCGTACGTCTGCCCACTCGGCGGCCCGCTCCGGGGCGGGAGCCCGGTGCCGTGGCCCTGACCTGTGCCGGGTGCGGCCTCGCGTATGGGCCGCAGCCGCGTGGTCGTCTCGACGGCGGGGACGGCGCTGCTGGTACCGCCGGTGCGGGGCGCGGCGACACGGTCGGGAGCGGGCGCGGGCGGCCGGCCGGAACCGGCCTGCGGGGTCACCGCCGGACGCGGCGGTATGACGCGGGGGCCGCCTCCCGGAGCGGTGGCGCCCTCGGGCGCGGGCGTACCCGCGCGTGGGGCCGCCGCCGGACGCGGCGAACCGCTCGCCGGGCCGGTCACACGGTCGGGACCGACACGCGTAGCGCCCGCGGCTCCCGGAGCGGTCGAGCCGCCGGGCGCGGGCGTACGGCCGGAACCGGCCTGGGGCGTCGCCGCCGGACGCGGAGGTACGACGCGGGGGTGGCCGGCTCCGGGAGCGGCAGCGTCGGGCGCCGGCGTGCGGGCGGCATCTGCGCGGGGGCCGGCTGCCGAAGCGGCGGTGCCCTCCGGCGCGGGCGTGCCCGCGCGTGGGGCGGTCGCCGCGCGCGGGGGCAGGGCCGGCGTCGCCGGGGGGTGGAGCGGCCTCGGGGGGAGCTGTTGGTGGGGCGCTGCGGCGGGCGGCGCGGGGGTGGTCTCGTCGCCTCGGCCCGCGGGCTCGGACGGCGGCAGCAGGGCGTCGGCGAGGCGGGCGGAGGCGGGGCGGTGCGCGTCAGTGCTCATGCCCGCCCCCTGGTGGTTCCTCGTCGTGCCTGCCCTCGCAATGCCCGCCACTCTACGGGCTGTTCCCCTCACCACGGGAACCCAGGGGCTACCCACCCGTAAACCCGTCTGGCAAGCTCGGGCCATGACTCCCCGCGCCGCAGACCGGGCCCGGTACGACCGGGCCACCGCCCCTCTCGACGCGCCCGTCGCCATCGTCGACCTGGAGGCCTTCGACGCCAACGCCGACGATCTCGTCCGGCGGGCCGGGGGCAAGCCGATCCGGGTGGCGAGCAAGTCGGTGCGGTGCCGGGCGCTCCTGGAGCGGGTCCTGGCGCGCGAGGGCTTCGCGGGGATCATGTCGTTCACGCTCGACGAGAGCCTGTGGCTGGCCCGCGCCGGGTTCGAGGACGTGCTGCTCGCGTACCCGTCCGCCGACCGGACCGCCTTCGGCGAGCTGGCGAACGACCCGAAGCTCGCCGCCGCCGTGACGGTCATGGTCGACGACCCGGCGCAGCTTGAGCTGATCGACACCGCGCGCGCGGGCGGCGCCGAGGAGATCCGGGTCTGCCTGGAGCTGGACACCTCCCTCCGGCTGCTCGGCGGCAAGGTGCGGATAGGCGCGCTGCGCTCCCCGCTGCGCGAGCCCGCCCAGCTCGCCGAGCTGGCCCGCTCGATCGCCCGCCGCCCGGGGTTCCGGCTGGTCGGGATCATGGCGTACGAAGGGCATGTCGCCGGGGTCGGGGATTCGGTGGCGGGGCGGCCGCTGCGGTCGCGGGCGATCCGGCTGATGCAGGCGGCGGCCCGTCGGGAGCTGGCGGCCCGGCGCGCGGCGGTGGTCCGTGCGGTACGGGCGGTGGCGCCGGACCTGGAGTTCGTCAACGGCGGCGGTACGGGCAGTGTGCAGCAGACGGCGGCCGAGGAGGCGGTGACCGAGATCGCCGCCGGTTCGGGGCTCTACGTGCCGCGCCTCTTCGACAACTACACGTCCTTCACCGGCCGTCCGGCGGCCCTCTTCGCCCAGCCCGTCGTGCGCCGCCCCGGCGTCGGTGTGGTGACCGTGCTCGGCGGCGGCTACCCCGCCTCGGGCGCCGCCGGCGCGGACCGACTGCCGGTCCCGTACCTGCCGGAGGGGCTGCGCTACGACCCGCAGGAGGGGCCCGGCGAGGTGCAGACCCCGCTGATCGGCTCGGCGGCGGACGATCTCCTCATCGGGGACAAGGTGTGGTTCCGGCACGCGAAGGCCGGGGAGCTGTGCGAGCGGTTCGACAGCCTTCAGTTGATCGAGGGCGACCGGATCACGGCGACGGTGCCGACGTACCGGGGCGAGGGCCGCACGTTCCTGTAGCCCTCGGGCCCCCTCACGTCCCCGGGGTGATCGAGCTGCCCACTCCCCCGTTGGTGTCGCTGCCGATGGGGCGGATGCCGCGCGTGATCTCGTCCATCACGGCGAGCGCCGGCCCGTCCGGGCCCGCGTCGAAGACGAAGCGCACGACGACCGGGGACTCGCTGCCCGTCGGGGACGGGAAGGCGAGCGACTGGACGTAGCCGCCGGGGCCCTTGTCGGTGGTGACCTGCCAGCGGACCAGGTAGCCCGTGCGTCCCGCGACGGCGGTGGGTCCCGCGGCGACCACCTTGTAGGCGGTCATCCGGCCGTAGGGGAGGCTGCCGAGGATGTCCTCCTCGTAGGTCTCCTTCGCGGCGGCGGCCACGTCCTCCTTGGCGATCGCCTCGGGGGTCGAGGCGTCGGTGCGGGAGACCGCGTGCGAGGAGACCGTGCCGTGGCGGCACTCCTTGCTGCCGGAGGGGCACGGATAGGTGCCGACGGTCGTCACGGTCGGCGCGGGCCCCGAGTAGAACTCCGGCTTCTCCCAGCCCTTGACGATGGGGAGGGAGATGCCGTTGAGCTGGTCGTCGACCCGCGTGGCGTTCTTGTCCTCGTCGTCGTCCTCGACGGGCCCGTCGGTGGTGGGCGGCGCGGTGGGGGTCGTCGTGACCGCCGTCGGACCCGCCGTGGGCGGGTTCTCCTCGTCGTCGCCGCCGATGACGAGCACGCCCGCGACGACCGCCGCGACCACGGCCACCGCGACGGCGCCGATGAGGACGGCCCGGTTCCGCCCGGCGCGCGCGGACGGGGCCGGTGCGACGACCGGGGACGGCACGGTGGACGGCGTCACGGGCGGCGCCCCGTACGCGGCCTGCGCCTGTGTCTGCGCCTGCCGGGTGTGTGCGGTCCAGTTCGTACCGTCCCACCAGCGTTCGACGCCGGGAACGGCGGAGTCCGGGTACCAGCCAGGAGGAGTCGTCATGCTCATCCCATCAGACTAGGACCCGGATCTCGCCACCTACAGCGGGGTCACGTACGCGCCCGAAATGCCGCCGTCCACGAGGAAGTCGGTGGCGTTGATGAAGGACGAGTCGTCGCTGGCGAGGAAGGCCACGGCGGCGGCGATCTCCTCGGCCTCGGCGAACCGGCCGACGGGGATGTGCACGAGCCTGCGCGCGGCGCGCTCCGGGTCCTTGGCGAACAGCTCCTGCAGGAGCGGGGTGTTGACCGGCCCCGGGCAGAGCGCGTTGACGCGGATGCCCTCGCGGGCGAACTGCACGCCCAGTTCGCGGGACATGGCGAGCACGCCGCCCTTGGAGGCGGTGTACGAGATCTGGCTGGTGGCCGCGCCCATGATGGCGACGAAGGAGGCGGTGTTGATGATGGAGCCCCGGCCCTGGCGCCGCATGTAGGGCAGGGCGGCCTTGCAGCACAGGTACACCGAGGTGAGGTTGACGTCCTGGACGCGCTTCCAGGCCTCCAGGCCCGTGGTGAGGATGGAGTCGTCGTCCGGGGGCGAGATGCCCGCGTTGTTGAAGGCGATGTCGACGGAGCCGTAGGTGTCGAAGGCGGTCTTGAAGAGCGCCTCGACCTGCTCGGGGTCGGTGACGTCGACCCGCACGAAGGTCCCGCCGACCTCTTCGGCGGCGGCCTTGCCGGCCGTCTCGTCGATGTCGCCGCAGACGACGTTCGCGCCCTCGGAGGCGAGGCGGCGGGCGGTCGCCAGGCCGATGCCGCTGCCGGCGCCGGTGATGACGGCGGTGCGGCCGACGAGTCGCCGGCAGACGTTCTCGCTGCTCGGGGTGGCGTTGGTCAGGGTCTCGTTGCTCACAGTGCGGGGCCCTCCGTGCTGATGAAGACGTTCTTGGTTTCGGTGAAGGCGGTCAGTGCGTCGGGGCCGAGCTCCCGGCCGAGGCCGGACTGTCGGTAGCCGCCGAAGGGGGTCCAGTAGCGGACGCTGGAGTGGGAGTTGACGGAGAGGTTGCCGGCCTTGACGGCGCGCGAGACGCGCAGGGCGCGGCCGACGTCACGGGTCCAGATCGAGCCGGAGAGGCCGTACTCGGTGGCGTTGGCGAGCCGTACGGCGTCGGCCTCGTCCTCGAAGGGCAGGACGACGGCGACCGGTCCGAAGACCTCCTCGACGGCGCAGGGCGCGTCCTCGGCGATGTCGGTGAGGACGGTCGGCGGGAACCAGAAGCCGGGGCCCTCGGGGGCCTTGCCGCGGATGCCGGGGAGGGTGTCGGGGACGTACGCCCGTACGCGGTCCAGCTGGGCCTTCGAGATCAGCGGGCCCATCTGGGTCTTCTCGTCGGCCGGGTCGCCGACGGCGATCTCCTCGACGGCGGGGGTGAGCAGCTCCAGGAAGCGGTCGTACACGGAGCGCTGGACGAGGATGCGGGTGCGGGCGCAGCAGTCCTGGCCGCTGTTGTCGAGGAACGACATGGGCGCGGCCGCGGCGGCGGCCTCGATGTCGGCGTCGGCGAAGACGATGTTCGGGCTCTTGCCGCCGAGTTCGAGCGTGAGGCGCTTCACCTGGTCGGCGCACTTGGCCATGATGCTCTTGCCGACCCGGGTCGAGCCGGTGAAGACGATCTTGGCGATGCCGGGGTGTGCGACGAGCGCGTCGCCCGCGACGGCGCCCTCGCCGGGCAGGACTTGGAAGAGGTTCTCGGGGAGCCCGGCCTCCAGGGCGAGTTCGGCGAGGCGGAGGGCCGTGAGCGGGGTGGTCTCTGCGGGCTTGAGGATGACCGCGTTGCCCGCGGCGAGGGCCGGGGCGGTGGCCCAGGCGGCGATCGGCATGGGGAAGTTCCAGGGCGCGATCACGCCGACGACGCCGAGGGGTTCGAGGATCGTGACGTCGAGCCCGCCGGCGACCGGGATCTGCCGGCCGTTCAGCCGCTCCACTCCCCCGGCCGCGTAGTCGAGCAGGTCGCGGACGTTGCCCGCCTCCCAGCGGGCGTTGCCGAGGGTGTGGCCGGCCTCGCGTACTTCGAGGAGGGCCAGTTCCTCGGTGTGGGCGTCGACGACGGCGGCGAAGCGGCGCAGCAGCCGGGCCCGGTCGGCGGGGGCGGCGGCGGCCCAGCCGCGCTGGGCCTCGGTGGCCCGGACGACGGCTGCGTCGACGTCCTGCCGGGTGGCGGCGGGGACGGTGGCGACGACCTCCTCGGTCGCCGGGTTCAGTACCTGGAGTTCCTGAAGCAACTCGTTCCTCACATGCGTTCGAAGGAGCGGCGCAGCTCCCAGTCGGTCACCGCGGCGTCGTACGCGTCCAGTTCGACGCGGGCCATGTTGCGGTAGTGCGCGACGACCTCGTCGCCGAAGGCGGCCTTGGCGATGGGGCTGGTCTCCCAGAGCTCGGCGGCCTCGCGCAGGGTGGTGGGGACGTGGGCGTAGTCGCCGGTGTAGGCGTTCCCGTCGCAGGCGGCGGGGAGTTCGAGCTTCTGCTCGATGCCGTACAGGCCGGCGGCGATCAGGCCGGCGACGGCGAGGTGCGGGTTGACGTCTCCGCCGGGGAGCCGGTTCTCGAAGCGCGTCGAGCGGCCGTGGCCGACGACGCGCAGGGAACAGGTGCGGTTGTCGACGCCCCAGGCGACGGCGGTGGGGGCGAAGGAGCCGGGCTGGAAGCGCTTGTAGGAGTTGATGTTGGGGGCGTAGAGGAGGGAGAAGTCGCGCAGTGCGGCGAGCTGTCCGGCGAGGAAGTGCCGCATGACCTCCGACATCCCCGCGGGTCCGTCGCCGGCCATGACGTTTGTGCCGTCGGCGTCCTGGAGGGAGAGGTGGATGTGGCAGGAGTTGCCCTCGCGCTCGTTGTACTTCGCCATGAAGGTGAGCGAGACGCCCTCCTGGGCGGCGATCTCCTTGGCGCCCGTCTTGTAGACGGCGTGCTGGTCGCAGGTGACGAGGGCCTCGTCGTACTTGAAGGCGATCTCGTGCTGGCCGGGGTTGCACTCGCCCTTGGCGGACTCGACGGTCAGTCCGGCGCCGGCCATCTCGTTGCGGATCCGCCGCAGCAGGGGCTCGACGCGGCCGGTGCCGAGGATCGAGTAGTCGACGTTGTACTGGTTGACCGGGGTCAGGCCCCGGTAGTTCGCGTCCCAGGCCTGCTCGTAGGTGTCCTTGAAGACGATGAACTCCAGCTCCGTGCCGACGTGCGCGGTGTAGCCGTGCTCGGCGAGCCGGTCCAGCTGGCGGCGGAGGATCTGGCGGGGCGCGGCGACGACGGGCGAGCCGTCGCTCCAGGCGAGGTCGGCGACGAGCATCGCCGTACCCTCGTTCCAGGGCACGCGGCGCAGGGTGGAGAGGTCGGGGCGCATGGCGAAGTCGCCGTAGCCGCGGTCCCAGGAGGACATCGCGTATCCGTCGACCGTGTTCATCTCGGTGTCGACGGCCAGGAGATAGTTGCAGCCCTCGGTGCCGTGGTCGAGGACCTCGTCGAGGAAGAAGGGTGCGGCGAACCGCTTGCCCTGGAGTCGTCCCTGCATGTCGGGGAAGGCCAGGACGACGGTGTCGATCTCACCGCTCGCGACGAGGGCGCGGAGCTCCTCGACGGAGAGCGGGGCTTTGCGGTCTGCCACGGGATTGTTCCTCCTTGGGTCAGCCGGAAGCCATAAGGTATTGCCGAAGACCATTGCTTGGGAAGGGGAAACGGGAACGTGTCCACGACGAGTGATACGAGCGGATCGCCCGCCCCGCAGGCGGACCGGCTGACGCCCGTGCTGCGGCCGGTCCGGGCGGGCAACGGTTTCGAGGAGGCCCTGGAGCAGATCCTCCAGGTGGTACGGCTCGGACTCGTACCCGGCGGCGAACGGCTGCCCGCCGAGCGGGAGCTGGCCGACCGGATGGGGATCAGCCGGGTCACGCTGCGCGAGGTCCTGAAGGTCCTCCAGGAGCAGGGGCTGGTCGAGAGCCGGCGCGGGCGGTACGGCGGAACGTTTGTGCTGCCGCGCACCCAGACGGCCGACGAGGACGAGCTGCGGCGCCGGATCGCCGCGGTCGACGTCGAGGACACGCTGCGGTTCCGGGAGGTCCTGGAGGTCGGCGCGGCGGGCCTGTGCGCGGCACACGGGCTCGACGACGAGGGCGCGGACCGGCTCCGTACGGCCCTGGCCGCCACGCACGACGCCCCGCTGACCGACTACCGGCGCCAGGACACCCTGCTCCACCTCACGCTGGCCGAGCTCTCCGGCTCCCCGACGCTCACCGCGCAGTACGCGGCGGTACGGGCGACGGTGAACGACCTCCTGGACTGCATCCCGCTGCTGGTACGGAACCTGGAGCACTCCCAGCACCAGCACACGGCCCTGGTGGAGGCGGTCCTCGACGGCGACGCGGACGGGGCCCGCGAGGTCATGCGGGAGCACTGCGGGGGCACGGCGGCGCTGCTGCGGGGCTTCCTGACGTGAGCGGCGCGGCGCGCGCGTAACCCGAAAGTAACGCACGGGGGTTGCATTCGAGCCGACCCGGCGCAAAGGTATGGCACCAATCCATTGGGCCCGACGCGGGAGCTGACGCTGCCATGACGCTCGAAGACACCACCGGGGACAAGACAGCACCACCGAACGGGACGGCGCCGGACGACTATCTCCAACGCCGGGCCCTGCGCCGGGGCAGCGCCGGCTGGCTGCTGCTCACCGGCCTCGGGGTCGCCTATGTCGTCTCCGGCGACTTCTCCGGCTGGAACATCGGCCTCTCCAAGGGCGGCTTCGGCGGCCTCGCCATCGCGACCGTCCTGATGGGCGCGATGTACGCCTGTCTCGTCTTCGCGCTCGCCGAGCTCTCCGCCATCCTGCCCACCGCCGGCGGCGGTTACGGCTTCGCGCGCCGGGCGCTCGGCACCTGGGGCGGCTTCCTCACCGGCACCGCGATCCTCATCGAGTACATCCTCGCCCCCGCCGCGATCTCCATCTTCATCGGCGACTACGTCGAATCGCTCGGCCTCTTCGGCCTGGAGTCCGGCTGGCCCGTCTACCTCGCCTGCTTCGCGATCTTCATCGGGATCCACCTCTGGGGGGTGGGCGAGGCGCTCCGCTTCAGCCTGGTCGTGACGGCGATCGCGGTCGCGGCCCTCGTCATCTTCGCGCTCGGCGCGCTGAGCGACTTCCACGTCGACGGCCTCAACGACATCCCGGTCGACGGGGAGGCGCTCGGCTCCAACTCCTGGCTGCCGTACGGCCTGCTGGGCATCTGGGCGGCGTTCCCCTTCGGCATGTGGTTCTTCCTCGGCGTCGAGGGCGTGCCGCTCGCGGCGGAGGAGGCGAAGGACCCGGTCCGCTCGATGCCGAGGGCGCTCGCTCTGTCGATGGGCATCCTGGTGCTGCTCGCCGTGATCACCTTCGTCGCCGCGACGGGGGCGCGCGGCTCGGCCGCGATCCAGGAGGCGGGCAACCCGCTGGTCGTGGCGCTGCAGGGCGACGGGGACCCGACGACGCTCAGCCGCTTCGTGAACTACGCGGGGCTCGCGGGCCTCGTGGCCTCGTTCTTCTCGCTCATCTACGCCGGTTCGCGCCAGCTCTTCGCCCTCTCCCGGGCCGGCTACCTGCCCCGGTTCCTCTCCCTCACGAGCCGCCGGAAGTCCCCGTACCTGGGGCTCCTCATCCCCGGCGGGATCGGTTTCGCGCTGGCGGCGGGGACCGGGGACGGCGCGCGGATGCTGAACATCGCGGTGTTCGGCGCGACCATCTCGTACGCCCTGATGGCGCTCTCGCACATCGTGCTGCGCCGCCGCGAGCCGGAGCTGCCGCGCCCGTACCGCACGCCGGGCGGTGTCGCGACCTCGTCGGTGGCGTTCGTCCTCGCCCTGTCGGCCCTGGTGGCGACGTTCCTGGTGGACAAGGACGCGGCGTTCATCGCGCTGGGGGTCTACGTGATCGCACTCGCCTACTTCGCGTTCTACAGTCGAAAGCACCTGGTCGCCAAGGCGCCGGAGGAGGAGTTCGCGGCGCTCGCGGCGGCCGAGGCAGAACTCGACCGCGACTGACTCACCCCTTTTCCGATCTGGAGGTATCCGTGCCCAAGCCGCTCATCGGCGTGACGACCTACTTGGACCAGGCCCGTTGGGGCGTGTGGGACATGCCGGCGGCGCTGCTGCCCGCGCAGTACCCGCGACTGGTGCAGGCGAGCGGCGGCCTCGCGACGATGCTCCCGCCGGACGAGCCGTCCGCCGCCGCGTCGGTGGTGGCGCGGCTCGACGGCCTGGTGATCGCGGGCGGTGCGGATGTCGAGCCGGTACGGTACGGGGCCGAGCCCGACCCCCGTACCGGCCCGCCGGCCCGGGCCAGGGACACCTGGGAGCTGGCCCTGATCGAGGCGGCGCTCGCCTCCGGGACGCCGGTCCTCGGCATCTGCCGGGGCATGCAGCTCTTGAACGTGGCCCTCGGCGGCACGCTGGTCCAGCACCTGGACGGCCATGTGGAGTCGGTCGGCGTGATCGGCCGCCACGCGGTCAAGCCGGTCCCGGGCACGCGGTACGCCTCCCTGGTCCCGGAGCTGACCTCGGTCCCGACCTACCACCACCAGGCGGTGGACCGCCTGGGCAGGGACCTGTCCCCCTCGGCGTACGCGGAGGACGGCACGATCGAAGCGATCGAACTCCCGGACCCGACCTGGGCCCTGGGCGTCCAGTGGCACCCGGAGATGGGCGAGGACTTGAGGGTGATGCGGGGCTTGGTCACCGCGGCAACCTGAGAGGGGTTAGGGCCTGTCCGGCGGATCAGGGTCGGATAGGCCGCGGCGTCTGGTGCGGTGCATCGCAAGGCGCCGGAGCGTCTCGATAGCGGAGCTGTCGGGGCGTTTCGGCAACGCGGCGTGGGGGTCCCCCCTGCTCGAAGAGCTTGGGGGAGCGCCGTGCCAGGCGCCACGGCCCCGGCCATGATCCGCCGGACAGGCCCTAGGGGCGCGGGGAACTGCGCGACCGGCCACAACGGACCCGCACCCGCCCCCGGGCCAAGAGCCGTCACCCCGACGGCGTCGCCCGGGTCAAGGACAGCAAGTCCCGCGCAGGCCCCGTCGGCCGATGCCCCGTAGGCCACACCGCACGCAACTCCCGCCGCAACAGCACCCCCGCGACCGGGATCTCCACCAACCGCCGCGACGCCAGCTCCTCCGCGATCGCCAGCTCGCTCAGGACCGCCGGCCCCGCCCCACTCACCGCCGCCGCCTTCACCGCCGTCGTGGAGGCGAGTTCGAGCAGCGGCTGCGCGAGCCCCCCGTGCGCGGAGAGCGCCGAGTCGAGGACCTGGCGTGTGCCCGAGCCGCGCTCGCGCAGGATCAGCGGGGTCGCGGCCAGCTCCCCCGGGTCCACCGGCTTGCGCCGCCGCGCCCACGCGTGCGACGGCGCGGTGACCACGACCAGCCGGTCGCGGGCGACGACCGCCCCGTCCAGGCCGTCCGGCACGGCGAGCCCCTCCACGAACCCCAGGTCCGCCTCGTCGCCCAACAGCCGCTCCGCGACCGCCGCCGAGTTCCCCGCCATCAGCGACACCGCCGTGTCAGGCCGCTCCGCGCGCAGCGCGATCAGCCACCCCGGCAGCAGGTACTCGGCGATCGTCATCGACGCCGCCACCCGCAGCCGCGAGTCCCGCCGCCCCCGCAGCGCCTGCGCCCCCGCGTCGAAGGCCTCGGCCGCCTCGACGATCCGCCGCGCCCAGTCCGTCACGAGCGCCCCCGCGTCCGTGAGCCGCGAACCGCGCGGCGAGCGGTCCACCAGGGCCACACCGAGCTGCCGCTCCATCGACCGGATCCGGCTGCTCGCGGCGGGCTGCGTGATCCCGACCTCGCGGGCGGCCCGCCCCAGGCTCCCGTGCCGGGCGACGGCGAGCAGCAGTTCGAGCGCGCCGAGGTCGGGGACCCGGTGGGACAGGGGCGAGGTCTCGGCAGGCTCGTTGCTCATAAAGTCAGCTTATGACGTCATAGCGCCAAGATCCCTGGTCGGGCCCGTTCCACCGCGCGAGGGTGGAGCCATGGCAACCCTCGCACCTTCCCGTCCGGCCCCTCTCGCCACCACCCCCGGCGTGCGGGCGGCCGCGGTCCGTCACCTCGGCCCCAACTGGTACGCCTCGGTGATGGGCACCGCCATCGTCGCCAACGCGGGAGCCACCCTCCCCGTCGACGCCCCTGGTCTGCGCACCGCCTGCACCGCCGTCTGGGCGCTCTCCCTCGCGATGCTCCTCACCCTGCTCGCGGCCCGCACGCTGCACTGGATCCACCACCGCGACCGCGCCCGCGAGCACCTCCTCGACCCGGCCGTGGCCCCGTTCTACGGCTGTCTGTCGATGGCCCTGCTCGCCGTCGGCGCGGGTGCCCTGATCGTCGGCCAGGACTGGATCGGCCCGACCGCGGCCGTCGCCCTCGACACCGTCCTGTTCTCGGCCGGTACGGTCATCGGCCTGGCCGCCGCCGTGACGATCCCGTACCTGATGGTGGTGCACCACAAGATCGAGGGCGCCTCGCCCGCCTGGCTGCTGCCCGTCGTCGCGCCGATGGTCTCCGCCGCCGTCGGCCCGCTGCTCCTGCCCCATCTGCCCGCCGGGCAGCCCCAGGAGACCCTGCTGATCGCCTGCTACGCCATGTTCGGCGTCAGCCTGCTCGCCACCCTCGTGATGCTGCCCCTGGTCTTCGGCCGGCTGGTCACCGGCGGGCCTCTGCCCCTCGCGCTCACCCCCACGCTCTTCCTGGTCCTCGGCCCGCTGGGCCAGTCGACGACCGCCGCGAACAAGTTCGCCGACGCCGCCCCCGGCCTGCTGCCCGAGCCGTACGCGCACGGCTTCGGCGCCTTCGCCGTGCTCTACGGCGTGCCCGTCATGGGCTTCGCCCTGCTGTGGCTGGCGCTGGCCGGCGCGATGGTGCTGCGGGCCCGGCGGCAGGGCATGGGGTTCGCGATGACCTGGTGGGCCTTCACCTTCCCCGTCGGCACCTGCGTGACCGGCGCGGAGGGGCTCGCCCACCACACCGGCCTCGCCGCCTTCCGCTGGCTCGCGATCGCGCTGTACGTGTTCCTCGTCGCCGCCTGGCTGGTGGCCGGGACCCACACCCTGCGCGGGCTTCTCAGCGGTGCGCTGCTCGCAGGGCCCGGGCGAGGACCCGTGGCGCCTCTGCGAGCGACGGCCCGTACCACGTGAGATGGCGGCCGCTGACGAGCGCGGCGGCGGTCCCGGGGAACGCCTCGGGGCCGTCCTCGCGCGTGAAGCGGTACGGCTCGTCCGGCAGGACCACCAGGTCGGCTCCGGAGGCCCGGAGTTCGTCGAGCGGGACGCGCGGGTAGCGCTCGGCGTGGTCGGCGTACAGGTGCCGGACGCCGAGGCGGGCAAGCAGGTCGCCCGCGAAGGTGTCGCGGCCGAGGACCATCCAGGGGCGGCGCCAGATCGGCACGACGGCGGTGAGCGGTGGGCCCGGCGCCTCGGCGGCGGCCCACGCCTCCTCCGCCTCGTCGAGCCAGCGCGGCCGGTCCCGTACGCCGCAGGCCCGCAGCGTCCGGTCCAGCTCCTGGAACGCCTGGTCGAGCGTGCGCACCTCGGTGACCAGGACCTCGATCCCGGCGGCCCGCAGGGCGGCCAGGTCGGGGGCGCGATTCTCCTCCTCGTTGGCGATCACGAGGTCGGGGCGGAGCGCGGCGATGGTGGTGACGTCGGGGTTCTTGGTGCCCCCGATCCGTACGACGTCGAGCTCGGCGGGGTGGTCGCACCAGTCGGTGGCGCCGACGAGCAGGCCGGGCGCGGTGACGGCGACCGCTTCGGTGAGGGAGGGCACGAGGGAGACGACACGGGCCGGCCTCACGCTCATGTCTCGTCGGCCTCGATGTGCTCGGCGACGGCCACGACGAGGAGGCGGGTGCCGGGCTCGGTGGCGCGCCACCGGTGCCGTACACCGCCGGAGAGGTAGAGCGTGTCGCCGCGTTCGAGCCGGTACGCCCGGCCCTCGGCCTCGACCTCGGCGGCGCCGTCGGCGACGAACAACAACTCGTCGTTGCGGTGCTGGAATTCGCGGCCCGCGTCCCGCTCGCCGGTGAATTCGAGCGCGTGCAGCTGGTGGCGGCCGCGGACCAGGGACCGTACGCCCTCGGGCATCGCGTGCGGCTGCTCCTCGGCCCGTACGACGTCGACGGTGCGGGCGGCCTCGGCGGCGGCGAGGAGTTCACCGGCCGAGGTCTCCAGGGCTCCGGCGACCAGTTCGAGGGAGCGCTTGCTCGGGCGGGCCCGCTCGTTCTCGATCTGGCTGAGGAAGGGCACGGACAGGCCGCTGCGGGACGCCACGACGGCCAGGGTGAGCTTGAGGGCCCTGCGGCGCTTCTTGACGGCCGCGCCCACGCGCAGTGATTCCTTGTCGTCCATGTCGGCTCCCTCCCTCGTGCTCGGTGCCTGCGTACTGGTCGGTTACCTGAACCTTACGCAGCTTTGGCGCGGGGTTTCGCGTCGTGGCGAAAAGGGGTGGCCGCCGAACACGCTCGGCGACCACCCCTTTTCGGACAGGAGTCAGAACTCCTGCGTGGGTGCTACTGCGGGGCCAGCTTCTCCGCGAGGCCGGGGTTCTTCTCCAGCCAGCCGCGGACGGCCTCCTGCTCCTTGCCCTTGCCGGTCTCCTGGATGTCGGCTTCGAGATCCGTGAGCTGCTTCTCGGTCAGCTTGAAGTTCTTCAGCCAGGCGCCGATCTCGGGGTTCTCGCCGGAGAAGCCCTTACGGGCGAGGGTGTGCACGCCGTCACCGGCGCCCCAGGTGCCCTTCGGGTCCTTGAGCTTCTTCAGGTCGTACGTCGAGTAGGCCCAGTGCGGCGACCAGAGCGTCACGACGACCGGTTCCTTCTTGTCGTACGCGCGCTTCAGCTCGGCGAGCATGCCGGGCGTGGAGCCGTCGACGACCTTGTACTCGCCCTCCAGGCCGTACTCCTTGAGGACCTTGTCCTTGAGGATGCCCATCATTCCGGCGCTCGGCTCGATGCCGATGATCCGGCCCTTGAACTCGCCGCTCTTGCCCTTGAGGTCGTCGAGCGAGTCGACGCCCTTCATGTAGGACGGCACGGACAGCTCCAGTGAGGTGGGGCCGAACCAGGAGCCGAGGTCCTCCAGCTTGTTCTGGTACTTCTCCCAGTACTGGGCGTGCGTGACGGGGAGCCAGGAGTCGGTCTGGAAGTCGATCTGGCCGCCGGCCAGGCCGGTGTAGAGCGCGCCGGCCTCCAGCTGCTTGGCGTCGACCTCGTAGCCGCGCCGTTCGAGCAGTTCCTTCCAGAGGAAGGTGGAGGCGATGCCCTCGTCCCAGGGGATGTAGCCGAGGTTGATCTTCTTGCCGTGGCCGATGTCCTTGCCGCCGGCGGTCGTCGAGGACGTACCGCCGCCGAGGAAGCCCATGCCGCCCGCGACGAGCGCGAGGACGACCACGCCGACCAGGGCGGTGACGGGCTGCGGGCGGTGGTTCCAGAGCTTCGCTCCGACGCGGGCGGCGGTCGCGGCCCGCGCCTTGGCGAGCGCGCGGCGGCCGAGCGGCGAGACCTGGCGGCCGAGGGCGCCGGTCATCCGGTCCAGGTACATGGCGAGGATGACGATGGAGATGCCCGCCTCGAAGCCGAGGCCGATGTCGACGTTGCCGATGGCGCGGTAGACCGCGCCACCGAGCCCGCCGCCGCCGACCATGCCGGCGATGACGACCATGGACAGGCCCAGCATGATGACCTGGTTGATACCGGCCATGATCGTCGGCAGGGCGAGCGGCAGCTGCACGCGCAGCAGCGTGTTGCGCGGGGTGGTGCCGAACGCCTCGGCCGCCTCGACGAGTTCGCCGTCGACCTGGCGGATGCCGAGTTCGGTCATCCGGACGCCCGGCGGCAGGGCGAAGACGATGGTGGCGATGATGCCGGGGACCACGCCGACGCCGAAGAAGATGATGCCGGGGATCAGATAGACCATGGCGGGCATGGTCTGCATGAAGTCCAGGACCGGGCGCAGCACGGCGCTGACGGTCTTGGAACGGGCCGCCCAGATGCCGAGCGGAACCGCGATCACCAGGGTCACGAGCGTCGCGACGAGCACCAGGGAGAGCGTCGCCATGGCGTCGTCCCACAGGTCGACGGAGTCGACGAGCGCGAAGCCCGCGAAGGCGAGCACACCGGCGGGCAGGCCGCGCAGCCACCAGGCGACAACGGCGAGGATGCCGGCGAAGAGCAGCGGCTCAGGTGCGGAGAGGACCGCGTCGATGCCGTCGTAGAGACCGGTGACGACGGTGGTGATGGCGTCGAAGAGCCAGGAGAACTGGGCCTGGAGCCAGTCGACGGAGCTGTCGACCCACTGGCCGAGGGGGAGCCTAGGCATGCGCGGCCACCTCCTTCGTACCGGTGGAGCCGGGTGTGCAGGCGACGGGCGGGCGCTGCTCGTCGCCGATGAAGCCGATCAGCCGGGACTGCGGTACGACACCGAGGACGGTGCCGTCGGCGTCCTTCACGGCCACCGGGTGCGGGACGCGCGCGCTGACCGCGCACAGGTCCGCGACGAGGGTGTCGGGGCCGACGGTCTCGCAGCCGCAGGCGTCCGCCTTCTCGGGGCCGGCCGCCTCGGTCATCACGGAGGAGGCCGTGAGCACGCGGGAGCGGTCGACGTCCTGGATGAAGGAGGCGACGTAGTCGTTGGCGGGGCGGATCAGGATGTCCTCGGCGCTGCCGAGCTGGACGATCCGGCCGTCGCGCATGACCGCGATGCGGTCGCCGAGGCGCATGGCCTCGTTGAGGTCGTGGGTGATGAAGACGATGGTCTTCTTCAGCCGCTTCTGCAGTTCCAGGAGCTGGTCCTGCATGTCGCGGCGGATCAGCGGGTCGAGCGCGCTGAAGGACTCGTCCATGAGCAGCAGGTCGGCGTCGGTGGCGAGCGCGCGGGCCAGGCCCACACGCTGCTGCATGCCGCCGGAGAGCTCGTCGGGCCAGGACTTCTCCCAGCCGGCGAGGCCGCACATCTCCAGGGCCTCGGCGGCCCGGGTCTCGCGCTCGGCGCGCGGGACTCCCTGGACCTCCAGGCCGTAGGCGGCGTTCTCGAGGACGCTGCGGTGCGGGAAGAGCGCGAAGTGCTGGAAGACCATGCTGATCTTCGTGGACCGTACGGTGCGCAGATCGCGGGGGTTCAGCGCCGTGAGGTCCTTGCCGTCGAACAGCACGCGGCCCGCGGTGGGCTCGAGCAGGCCGTTGAGCATGCGCAGGAGGGTGGACTTGCCGGATCCGGACAGACCCATGACGACGAAGATCTGGCCGGGCTCGACGGTGAACGAGGCGTCGATCACCGCCGCCGTCGTGCCGTCGGCGCGGAGCTCGTCGCGGTCCGCGCCGTCATCGAGTTTCTTGACGGCTTCGTCGGGTCGTCTGCCGAACACCTTGTACAGGCGGTCGGCCTGGAGCCTGGACACATATACCTCACGTGTTGAAACGAAAACGGCCTGCCACCCCCGCAGCCAGGCCGTGGAGCGGGGCGGTTTCGGCCCGCGACTCCCGGTGCGCACGGTGATCCCTTGTGGAATCCCGTACCGGGTCCGCTCCGGGCCCGCGCCTGCCCGGGCGTCGCAGGCGCAAACCGAAAGGTGACGGGGGTCACGACGGACGGTCAGGTTCGCGGATCGGGGGCGAGTGGCCGAGGCGGGTGCCGGGTCGCCTGGGGCGGCCGGGCGGGGCAGGTGCTGCGTGGCCCGGGGCGGCCGGTCGGGGCGGGTGCTGCGTCGGCCGGGGCAGGTGTCAGTGGGGTGCGGCATGATCGGGGTGTGACGCGACGCCTGATGCTCCTCGACACCGCCTCCCTGTACTTCCGCGCGTATTTCGGCGTGCCGGACTCGGTCCGGGCCCCGGACGGCACGCCGGTCAACGCCGTGCGCGGTCTGCTGGACTTCATCACCCGGCTCGTCCAGGACCACCACCCGGACGACCTGGTGGCCTGCATGGACGCCGACTGGCGCCCGCAGTGGCGGGTGGACCTGATCCCGTCGTACAAGGCGCACCGGGTCGCCGTGGAGACGGAGACAGGCCCGGACGAGGAGGAGATCCCGGACACGCTCTCCCCGCAGGTGCCGGTGATCGAGGACGTCCTGGACGCGCTGGGCATCGCCCGGATCGGGGTCGCCGGCTACGAGGCGGACGACGTGATCGGGACGCTGGCGGGGTGGGCGAAGGGCCCGGTGGACATCGTCACGGGCGACCGGGACCTCTTCCAGCTGGTGGACGACGAGCGCGCGGTGCGCGTGCTGTACCCGCGCAAGGGCGTCGGCGACTGCGACCTGGTCGACGACGAGCTGATCCGCACGAAGTACGGGGTGCGGGCGGACCAGTACGCCGACTTCGCCGCCCTGCGTGGCGACGCCAGCGACGGGCTGCCCGGCGTGAAGGGCATCGGCGAGAAGACGGCGGCGCAGCTGATCACGGAGTACGGCGATCTGGCGGGCGTGCGCGCGGCCGCCGTGGACCGTACGTCGAAGCTGACCCCGGCCAAGCGGCGCGGGATCGTGGAGGCGGCGGCGTACCTGGACGTGGCCCCGACGGTCGTCCGGGTCGCCGGAGACGTACCGCTGCCGGAGTTCGACCCGGCGCTGCCTCGCGTGCCCAAGGACCCGGAGGCGCTGGCCGGCCTGGTGACCCGCTGGGGTCTCGGCGGGGCCGTGGGCCGCCTGCTGCCGGTCCTGGAGCGCTGAGGCGCTCTGGGCCGTCGCCCGCCCGGGATGCTAGCTTAGGCAAACCTAAGTTCGTAGAGTCAGGGGAGACCGTCGTGGCAGAGCAGCCGGCGCGCAAGGCACCGCAGGCCCATGAGGCACAGGTCGTGCGCACGGAGCGGATCACGCCTCACATGGTGCGGGTCGTCCTGGGCGGGGAGGGCCTCGCCGCGTTCTCCGTGGGCGAGTACACCGACCACTACGTGAAGCTGCTCTTCGCGCCGGAGGGCGTGAGCTACCCGGAGCCGTTCGACATGGAGCGGATCCGCGCGGAGTTCCCGCGCGAGCAGTGGCCGACCACGCGCACGTACACGGTACGGAGCTGGGACCCGGTCCACCACGAGCTGACCGTCGACTTCGTCGTCCACGGCGACGAGGGCCTGGCGGGGCCGTGGGCGGCACGGGCGCAGGCGGGTGAGACGGTGCGCTTCCTGGGTCCTGGCGGCGGTTACGCCCCGGACGCGGAGGCGGACTGGCACCTGCTGGTGGGCGACGAGAGCGCCCTGCCGGCGATCGCGGTGGCCCTGGAGCGGCTGCCGGAGGGCGCCACGGTCCACGCCTTCGTCGAGGTCGCGGACGCGGCCGAGGAGCAGAAGTTCGCGACGGCGGCGGGCATCGAGGTGACCTGGCTGCACCGCGGCGACCGCCCGGCGGGCGAGGCGCTCCTGGACGCCGTGAAGGGCCTGGACTTCCCGGCCGGCGACGTCCACGCCTTCGTCCACGGCGAGGCGGGCTTCGTGAAGGACCTCCGCCGCCACCTGCGCCTGGAGCGCGAGATCCCGCGCGAACGCCTCTCGATCTCGGGCTACTGGCGCCTGGGCAAGACGGACGAGGCCTGGCGCGCGATCAAGCGCGAATGGAACGACCAGGTGGAACGCGAACAGGAGAACTGAGAAGGGGCGGGGGCCGGGGTCGAGGGGCCCCGGCCCCCGGCGTTCAGACGCCGTGGGCGCCCGGGCAGCCGGGCGCCTCACCCACCCCTGGGCGGCCCCGGCCTCACAAGCGGCCGCCCCCTCACACCCCCGTACCGAACACCCTCCCCGACGCGTCCACGTGCGCCATCCTCCGTAGGGCCGCGAAGATCGCGTCGCCGAGCACGGTGCCCACCACCACGCTCTCCACCAGTTCGTCCCGCTCCACATTGCGCGCGACGTACTCCAGGTCCGCGCCGGCCACCTGCTCCGCCGCCCCCGCGTAAGCGTCGAGCACCTCGGCGAAGCCGCCGTGGCCGACCTCCGTGAGCGTCGCCAGGGCGACCGCGAGCGCCTCCGCCGCCGCACTGCCCTCGTGCGTGCGCCAGCCGCGCCGGCCGATCAGCTCGGCGACCGCCGCCCGCGCCTCGACGATCTCCTCCCCCACCTCCTCGCGGGTGCGCGGCACGACCCGGTCGGCGGCCGCGCCCAGCATCTTGTGCACCGGACGGTCGCGGTCCTCTATCGCCTCGAGGACCTCGCGGATCGCGGCGACCGACAGCCCGCCGACCTCCAGGAGCGCGCGGATCAGCCGCAGGCGCCGCTCGTGCGAGTCGCCGTACGAGGCCTGGTTCGGGCTCGTCAACTCCCCGGCGGGCAGCAGCCCTTCCCGTACGTAGTACTTGATCGTCGGCACCGGCACCCCGGTCCTGCGGCTCAACTCTCCGATGCGCACCCTGCGTTCACCTTCCCGTTCTCGCTCCGGACTTGCCGAGCGACTCACCCATCATAGATAGTGGCGCTATCAGATAGCGGCGAGTGCCACTATCCATAATGCTCGGGACAACCCACGGGGGTACCCATGTCCTCACCCATGCCGCAGCTCCGCGAGCTCCACCGGCCGCTGCTCTGGTTCTCCGCCTCGATGGCGTTACTCGCGGTCGTCGCCCTCGGCGGCCTGATATTCGACGACCGGATTCTGGTCGGCGCCCCGATATGGGCGAAGCCGTTCAAGTTCGCGGTCTCGTTCGTCGCGTACTGCATGACGCTCGCCTGGATGCTCACCCTGCTCCCCCGCGGCCGACGGCTCGCCTGGTGGGCGGGGACGGTGGTCGCCGTGACCGGTCTCGGCGAGATCGCACTGATCACGATGCAGGCGATACGCGGCAGGCAGAGCCACTTCAACAACGAGACCGCCTTCGACGCCGCCGTCTTCCGGACGATGGGCCTCACCATCGTCGTCCTGTGGCTGGCCGCCCTGGTCATCGCGATCCTGCTGCTGCGCGCCCGGATCCTGGACCGCGCCACCGCCTGGGCCGTCCGCCTCGGCTCCCTGATCGCCCTCGTGGGCACCGCGATCGGCTTCGTCATGGTGCTGCCCACCCCCGAGCAGCGCGCCTCCGGGGACGACCGGGGGATCGTCGGCGCGCACAGCGTCGGCGTCGCGGACGGCGGCCCGTCGATGGCCGTGACCGGCTGGTCCACCACCGGCGGCGACCTGCGCGTCGCTCACTTCTTCGGCATGCACGCCCTCCAGGTGATCCCGCTTCTGCTGCTCGTCCTGGTCGCGCTCGCTCCGAGGTTCGCCCGACTGCGCGACCCGCGCGTACGACTCCGGTTGACGCTCGTCGCCTCGAGCGCCTACGCGGCCGTCCTCGCCCTCCTCACCTGGCAGGCCCTGCGCGGCCAGCCGCTGACGCACCCCGACGCCACGACCCTCACCGCCGCGGCCGTGATCGTCCTGCTCGCGGGCGCGGCGACCTGGACCTCCCTGCGGCACAGCGATGGCCGCACCGCACCCACCACGACCCCGGAGTCCTCCTCATGACCGGTTTCCTCTTCGAGCTCAGCTTCTACCTGGCCGCGCCCGTCTGGCTGCTGATGATCCTCGCCCCGGCCTGGCGGTTCACCGAGCGCCTGGCGGCCTCCCCGCTGACCGTCGTCCCGATCCTGGCGGTCTACCTGGCCCTGGCCCTGCCGATCTTCCCCGAGCTGTGGGCGGCGGTCACCAGCCCGGACCTGGACTCCTTCCGCGACCTGACGGCCGGGGCCAACGGGGCGGGCGCGATCTGGGCCCAGGTCATCGCCTGGGATCTGCTGATCGGCCAGTGGATGTACCGCGAGGCCCGCCGACTCCGCATCTCCCCCTGGCTGATGGGCCCCCTCCTGATCCTGACGATCCTCCTCTCCCCCATCGCCCTCCTCGTCTTCCTGGCCGTCCGCGCCACGAGGAGGCCGACTCCCCAGCAGACCTGAGGAGTCCGCCCCGACCACCTCACGTCCCGGGCAGCAACCGGGCCTCGCCGCCCGGGAGTTTGCTCCACCAGTGGTCGTAGCGGCGGTAGACACGGGGCTCGCGGTCGGCGAGGAAGGCCGTCAACGCACGGGCCTCCTCCGCGAGTCCCTCCCAGACCTCGTCCGGCAGGTCGTGGAAGGCGGTCGCCTCGATGCCCCCGTCGGCCGGCCGCCACACACCGGCGACGTAGCCGTCGACCAGCAGGGCCGGCAGCACGTCACCGTTCCTGCGGATGACTCTCGTGCGGTAGTCGGGCGGGATGATCCGCGACCGGTCGGCGTAGGCCAGCAGCGTGCTGTCCCACATGGCCATCAGCCGTGGCGGGGCGGGGGTGTCCTCGTCCGGGCGGGGCGCGCCCGGGATGTCGAACAGCTCCTCGCCGCCCGGGCCCTCCCCTCGCTCGAGCTCGTCGGTCAGCGTCTCCAGCACCCTCCTGACCCTGGCCCGCTGGACCAGGGCGAACTGCGCCATGTCCGCCGCGGACGCGGGCCCGAACCCCTCCAGGTAGCGCACGAGCAGCGTCCGCAGGGCGGCGTCGGACGCCTCCTGTGCCGGCAGCTCGGGCGGGTCCGGGGGCGCCATGTACGAGGGGCGTTCGCCGAAGGACCACGGCGGTGCGGTGGGCGCGTGCACCAGGGGCGTGTAGTGCCGCAGCGCCCACCACGCGCCGGACTTCGGCGCGGCCCCCACCCGCTCCTGGATCCAGGCTTCGTACTCCGCGCCCGTCCTGGGCCTGTCGGCGAAGGCCAGCAGCTCCGGGACGAGCAGGTCCGCGTCCTCGGCGGTCAGGCCCGAGGCCGCGAACCGGGGATCGCCGATCCTGGCCCCCCTCAGCAGCGGATGCACGGCCTCCCGGAAGGTGCGGAAGTCGTCGGCGTGGACGGCGTGCAGGGTGACCCGCATCAGTGTCGACTTGACGACCGTCCCCCGGGCGAACGCCGCGTCCAGGTCGGCGGGGTCGAACCCGGCGGTCCGGTTCCACAGCGCGAGGTACGGGGAGGCCGGCTGCTGGGCCTGCAGCGCGACCACCTTCCGTACCGCCTCGGCGGCACCGAGCCGCTCGCGCCGCAGCAGCGACTGCCGGGCCAGAGTGGAACGGTTGAGCCCCCGCGCGCCGATCTTCATACCGGCATCCTCCCGCATCTCACGAGCGGGCGCGGACCGTCGCCAGGACGTCCCGGTCGGGCTGGAGGGTCAGGCTCGGCACGGGGCGTATCTCCCCGGCCCCGAGGTCCAGGTCGAGCCGGAACCGCCGGGCGAGGACGGCGAGGATCAGGACGGCCTCGACCATCGCGAACCGCGTCCCGAGACAGGCCCGGGGCCCGCCGCCGAAGGGGAACCACGCGTACTCCGGTATCTCCTCGGCTGGCTCGCCCTCCACCGCGCCCCAGCGCTCCGGGCGGAACTCCTCCGGGTCCGCGAACCAGCGCCCGTCCCGATGGGTGGCCCACTGGCTGGACCACACGCGCGTCCCCGCAGGGACCGCCCGCCCACCGAGGGTCGCCCCCTCCCGGGCGCGACCGGTGATGAGCCAGATCGTCGGGTAGAGCCGGAGCGTCTCCTTCACCACGGCCTGGGTGTACGGCAGCTGGGCGTAGTCGTCGAACCCCGGTTCACGGTCGCCCAGGACCCGGTCGAGCTCCTCGCCCAGGGCGTCCCGCACCCGCGGGTTGTGGGAGAGCAGCTGCCAGGCCCAGACGAGCGTGGAGCTGGTGGTCTCGTGCCCGCCGATGTACAGCGTGACGGTCTCGTCGCGGATCTCCCGGTCCGAGAGGTGCGCGCCGGTCTCGTCCTGGGCGGCGAGGAGCCGGCTGAGCAGATCGGGCCGCTCCGTGTCGCCGCCGCGATGGCGGGCGACGACGCAGCCGACCTCGGCGTCGATGACGGCGACGGCCCGCTTGATACGAGCCCGCCCCGGGGTGGGCACCCAGTCGGGCAACAGGGCGCCGATCCCGCTGAACTCGGCACCGATCTCCTTCTGCGCCACATCCATGGCCCGGCCGATGGCCTCGGCGTCGGCGGCGGTGTCGACGCCGAAGATGGTGCGCACGGCGATCAGCTGGGTCAGCGCGGCCATCTCCTTCTTGATGTCGACCCGCTCCCCGTCGCCCCACCGGTCGGCCAGGCCGATGGCGCACTCGGCCATCGTGGCGGCGTAGGACCGCACCTGCTTGGGCCGGACGGAGGGCTGCACGAGGGAGCGCTTGCGCCGCCACTCGGCGCCCTTGGCGACGACCACACCGTTGCCCAGCAAGGTGCGGAAGGCGATGCCGAGGTCGGAGTGGTCGAAGGTGCTCTCCACCTCGGTGAGGAGTTCACCGATGGCGTCGGGGTGGGCGATGAAGAGCGAGGGACCCGACCCGAAGCGCCAGCTGACGAAGTCCCCGCGCTCGCGCATCCGCTCGAAGAACGCGAGCGGGTCCCTGCCGAACTCCGGCAGATTCCCCAACAGCGGTACGCCCCGCGGCCCCGGCACGATCTTCTGTCCGTCGGCCGTCTCGTCGACGGCGGCCGAACCGGCTTGCGTGGTCACGTGCGTCCCCTCCCAGCGGTGGTGCCCGGTGTGGTGCGGTGTCGAGATCCATGGAATCGGAGACGTCCGACACTCCGCCACCCCTGTGGACAACACCCTGTGGACAACACCCGCAAGATCCGGACAACCCACCCCCACCGCACAAGCCGAAGGGCCCGCAGCACGCCGATCCGGCGTCAACCACGGGCCCCTACAAGCGACTTGATGATGCGTCAGCCCACCGAGCTGTACGCCACCACACCCCTCAGCAGCGAGTCGACCGCCTTGCGGGCGTTCTTGGCGACCGTGCTGTTCTCCTTCGGCGCGGCGGCCGCGATCTGCCCCAGGACGTCGATGACCTGCTTGCACCAGCGCACGAAGTCACCGGCGGGCATCTCGGCCTCCCGCAGGACCTCGTCGAGCCCCTTGTCGGAGGCCCATTGGTAGGCAGCCCAGGCGAAGCCGAGGTCCGGTTCGCGCTGACCGACACCCTCCGCCTGGTTGATCTTGAACTCTTCCTCCAGGGCGTCGAGCCGCCCCCAGATCCGCACCATCTCACCGAGCGCCGCCTTGGCGTTCCCGGTGGGAAGCTTCGGCGCCACGGCGTCGTCGGACTGCCGGGCCTCGAACACCAACGCCGAGACGCACGCCGCCAGTTCGGGCGGAGTCAGACCCTCCCAGACCCGGTCGCGGAGGCACTCGCTGGCCAGCAGGTCGAGTTCGCCGTAGAGCCGGGCGAGCCGCTTGCCGTTGTCGGTGACGTCGTCGCCCCGCAGATAGTCGAGCTCGGTGAGGAGCGCGACGATCCGGTCGAAGGTACGGGCGATGGTGTTCGTCCGCCCCTCGATGCGCCGCTCCAGCTGCTTGGTGTCGCGCTGCAGCCGGTGGTAGCGCTCCGCCCAACGCGCGTGGTCCTCGCGCTCGTCGCAGCCGTGGCACGGGTGCGCCCGCAGCTCGGTACGGAGCCGGTTGATCTCGCGGTCGTCGGCGGCGGCCGAACGCTGCTTGCGGTGCCGGTCCGGATTCAGGTGCCCGGCCTTGGTCCGCAGCGCGGAGGCGAGGTCCCGACGGGACTGCGGGGAGCGGGGGTTGAAGGACTTCGGGATCCTCAGCCGCTCCATCGCCTCCACCGGGACCGGGAAGTCGATCGAGGCGAGCCGCTTGACCTGACGCTCGGCGGTGAGCACGAGCGGGCGGGGCCCGTCGTGGTGCTCGAAGCCGCGGTGGCCGTTGGTCCGCCCGGCCGGGATCCCCGGGTCGAGGACGAGGGCGAGCCCGGCGAACTTGCCCGTGGGCACGTGGATGACGTCGCCCGGCTTCAGCTTCTCCAGGGACGCGGCGGCCGCGGCACGGCGCTGCGCGGCGCCCTGCTTGGCCAGTTCGGTCTCCCGGTCCTTGAGGTCGCGGCGCAGCCGCGCGTACTCCTCGAAGTCCCCGAGGTGGCAGGTCATGCCCTCGCGGTAGCCCTCGAGGCCCTCCTCGTTCTTCTGGACCTGGCGCGAGATGCCGACGACCGACCGGTCCGCCTGGAACTGCGCGAACGAGGTCTCCAGCAGCTCGCGCGAGCGGTGCCGCCCGAACTGGTCGACCAGGTTGACCGCCATGTTGTACGAGGGCCTGAAGCTGGACCGCAGCGGGTACGTGCGCGTGCCCGCGAGTCCTGCCAGGTGGCCGGGGTCCAGACCCCGCTGCCACAGGACGACGGCGTGCCCCTCGACGTCGATGCCGCGCCGCCCGGCGCGCCCGGTGAGCTGGGTGTACTCGCCGGGGGTGATGTCGGCGTGCTGCTCGCCGTTCCACTTGACGAGCTTCTCCAGGACCACGGACCGTGCGGGCATGTTGATGCCGAGCGCGAGGGTCTCCGTCGCGAAGACCGCCTTCACGAGGCCGCGGACGAACAGCTCCTCGACGACCTCCTTGAAGGTCGGCAGCATGCCGGCGTGGTGGGCGGCGATGCCGCGCTCCAAGGCCTCAAGCCACTCGTAGTACCCGAGGACGTGCAGGTCCTCGGTCGGGATGCTGGCGGTGCGTTCCTCGACGATCTCGCGGACGCGCAGCCGCGCCTCGTCGTTGTTGAGCCGCAGTCCGGCGTACAGGCACTGCTGGACGGCGGCCTCGCAGCCGGCCCGGCTGAAGATGAACGTGATGGCGGGCAGGAGCCCTTCGGCGTCGAGGCGTTCGATGACCTCGGGCCGTCCGGGCGTCCAGATGCGGGAGCGCTGGCGGCGCTCGCGCTCGCGGTCGGCCTCGCGGACCATCTTGCCGCGCCGCCGCTCGCGCGGGTTGTACGTACGGGTGTTCTCGGTGCGGGCCAGGCGCAGCAGGTCGGGGTTGACCTCGCGGCGCGACGCGCCGCGGCCGCCGTGGTCGGTCTCCTCCTCGAACAGGTCGTACATCCGGCGCCCGGCCAGGACGTGCTGCCACAGCGGCACGGGACGGCTCTCGGAGACGATGACCTCGGTGTCGCCGCGCACGGTGTCCAGCCAGTCGCCGAACTCCTCGGCGTTGGAGACGGTCGCGGAGAGTGAGACGAGCGTCACCGACTCGGGGAGATGGATGATCACTTCCTCCCAGACGGCGCCGCGGAAGCGGTCCGAGAGGTAGTGCACTTCGTCCATGACCACGTATCCGAGGCCGCTGAGCGCCTGGGAACCGGCATAGAGCATGTTGCGGAGGACCTCGGTGGTCATGACGATGACCGGGGCGTCTCCGTTGACACTGTTGTCGCCGGTGAGGAGGCCGACCTTGTCGGGGCCGTACCGCTTCACGAGGTCGGCGTACTTCTGGTTCGACAGCGCCTTGATCGGTGTCGTGTAGAAGCACTTGCGCCCCTGGAGCAGGGCGAGGTGGACGGCGAACTCGCCGACGATGGTCTTGCCCGAGCCCGTGGGCGCGGCGACGAGCACGCCCTTGCCCGCTTCGAGGGCCTGGCAGGCCTCGATCTGGAAGGGGTCCAGACCGAACTCGTACATCTCGCGGAAGGGGGCCAGCGCCGTGGCCTGCTCGGCGTTGCGGGCGCGAGCGGCTGCGTACGCTTCGGCTGGTGTGAGGTCCTCTGTCATCTTGTTGTCGAGCCTACCCGCCACCTCTGACAGTGACGCGATCTTTAACGAGCGAGCGAAATCCGGCCCCCACGAAGCCGCGTCACGGCGCCAGCACCCGCAGCGCCCCCGGTACGCACTCGGCGGTCAGCGGCAGCGGTCCGAGCGGCTCGCCGTCCGCGTAGCCGGTGATGCCGGGGGCGTCGAGGGTGACGGACCGGACGCGGTGGACCGTGACGGCCGGGTGGTCGAGGTGGGTGCCCCGGTAGACCTTCGGGAAGACCTTGACCAGCGTCGTACGGCTGCACTCGCCGACGACGGTGACATCGAAGAGGCCGTCGTCCATGCGGGCGTCGGCGCAGATCCGCATCCCGCCGCCGTACGACGTCCCGTTGCCGACGGCCACCAGGGTCGCCTCGACCTCCCTCTCCGTACCGTCGCCGAAGACGAGGCGGTACGGGACGGGCCGGAAGGCGGCGAGCTCGGCGATCATGGCCAGGTCGTACTTGAACCGTCCGACGGGCAGCCGCATCCGGTTGCCGCGGTCGTTGACGCGCGAGTCGAAGCCGGAGGCGAGGACGGTGCCGAACCAGCGGTCGCCGACCCGGCCGAGGTCGATGTCGCGTCCGCCGCCGCCCTTGAGGAGTTCGGCGGTGAGCCGCCCGGCGGCCGACGGTCGGCGGACGGGCAGGCCGAGGGAGCGGGCGAAGTCGTTGCCGGTGCCGACGGCCACCACCCCGAGGGGCGTACGGGAGCCCGCCAGGGCCTGGAGGGCGAGCGAGACCATGCCGTCGCCGCCGACGGCGACCAGTGCGCCGGTGCCGCCCGCGACGGCCTCACGGGCCCGCCGCAGGGCGTCCTCCGCGTCGGCGCCGAGGACGGTACGGACGGAGAATCCGGCGTCCCGGAGCGCGCGAGCGGCCGGCTGCGCGGCGTGCGCGCCCCGGCCGCGTCCCGCGGTGGGATTGACGAAGAGGGTGATCTCGCTGGTCATGGGTGTCCCCCCCCCCGGAGGAGTCTGGGGGGAGGACCCTACAAGATCAGGTGACGTCGTCGTAACTGCCGGGACCGAGCGCCCTGCCGCCGTCGGCCTGCCCGGTGGACTGCTCCGGCAGGGCCCGGGACGCTCCGACGGGCTCGACGGCCCCGACGGCCTCGGGCGTGAGGTCCAGGCTGGAGGCCTCGTCGTCGTCCAGCTCGGCGTCCGGATTGTTGCGGGCCCGGCGTCGGTCGTTGAGGACCGAGACGCCGACCGCGATGAAGTAGAGGACGATCATCGGCCCGGAGAGGGCGATCATGCCGAAGGGGTCGGTCGAAGGGGTGGCGACCGCGCCGAAGACGAAGACGCCCATGATCACACCGCGCCACCAGCCGGCCATGCGCTTGCCGGTCACGACGCCGGCGATGTTGAGCATGATCAGCAGCAGGGGCAGCTCGAAGGCGACACCGAAGACGAGCACCATGCGCGTGGTGAAGTCCAGGATGTCGTCGAGCGAGACGAAGTTCGATGCGACGTCGGGCGTGATGCTGATCAGCACCTTCACGCTGACCGGCATGATCAGGTACGCGACGTAGGCACCGGCGGCGAAGAGGGGCACGGCGACGGCCGCGAAGTAGTACGTGTACCGCTTCTCGCTCTTGTGCAGGCCGGGCGCGACGAACGCCCACAGCTGGTACAGCCAGACCGGGGAGGCGGCGAGCAGACCCGCGAGCATGACCACCTTCACCGTCGAGGTGAAGGGCGACAGCACGGTCTGGTACGCGATGACGACGCAGCGCCCGCCGGTGTTGTCGGCGATCGAGGTGCCGGGCGGGCACTTCGGGACGGGCGAGGAGAGGAAGTCCATCAGCTGCTGGCTGAAGAACGCGGCCACGACCGAGGCCACGACCACCGCGAGCATCGCCTTGGCGACCCGGTTACGGAGCTCGCGCAGGTGTTCCACGAGCGGCATCCGCCCCTCGGGATCCTTCTCCTTCTTCGTGCGGGCAGGCTTGAGCAACCCACGTCCTCATCTCGTGCGGCAGGCCGGCATGCGGCGCGGCCTTGGGGTCGAACGGGGTCAGCGCTGCGTGGTGTCCGAGGGCTCGGTCACGGGGCGGGCGGAGGTGACGTCGCCGGGCGCGGCCTTGATGGTGCGCTGCGCGGCGGGCTGCTCGGCCGGCGGGTCGGCGGGGGCGGGCTGCTGGCCACCCTCGCTCTTCATCGCCTTGGCCTCGCTCTTCAGGATGCGCGCCGACTTGCCGAGGGAACGGGCCATCTCGGGGAGCTTCTTGGCGCCGAAGAGGAGCACGATGACAAGGAGGATCAGGCTGATCTCGAGGGGACCGATCTGACGGAACATAAGCGTGGTCTACCTTCTCATCGAGGCGGCTGGGATGGTGCTGGTGGTCGCCGCCCGGACTGGTGCCCGAACCCCGACCGTCAGCGATCGTAACGCGCACGAGTAAACGCAGGGCAATCCCCGTGCGTACACCCGTTTGCGGCCCGCACCTCTTGATCAGGGCCGCGCTCACGAGCGTACCCCGCGCCGCGCGGCGGGAGGAGAGCACTACCGGCCGCCGGACAGCCCCTCAGCGCAGCGCGCCGCCGGTCCGGGTCAGGTCCTCGGCGGCCCGCTCGAGCTCCTCGGCGGCGCGGTTGATGCGCTCCGTGGTGCGGGTCACCTGGCGGCCGAGCCGCTGGGCTTCGAGGAAGACCTTGATGCCGAGGACTCCGAGGACGGCGATGCCGAGGAATCCGAGGGCGATGGCGAGCATGGGCCAGAACATGGGGCGAGCCTAGACGGTGCGCGGCTGTCGGGACGTCAGACGGTGGAGTGCAGCCGCAGGGTGCGGACGCCGCCTCCGGTGAGGAGTTCGACGATCCGCTCACCGGCGGGCTTGCGGACGGAGCTGCCGCACTCGGGGCAGGTGAACGAGTAGAAGGTCGTACGGCTGCTGGCGCCGATGGCCAGGCGCAGGGAGCCCGCGGCGAGTTCGAAGCGGGCGCGGCAGTCGGGGCAGGCGGCCTTGAAGAAGACCGGCGCGATCGAAGCAGTCATTCCGTGCATCACGGACATATCCCTCATCCCTCTCGCCTGTCTCTCCCGTACCTCACGCCTGGCTCTCCGCCTTGCCTCACGCTCGCGTCTCCCCCGCCCCTCACGCCTGGCTCTCGTACGCCGCGAGCGCCGCGGCCGCCGCCTCCCGGGCGCTGTCGGCGAGGTCCTGCGGAGAGACGATGCGCCCGTCGCTGCCGAGCCGCAGCGCGAGGCGCCGCAGCGAGGCGGGGGCGGGGGTCCGCAGCGTGATCCGCAGCCCGCCGTCGGGCAGCTCGTCGGCCCGGTCGTGCGGGTAGTACTCCGCGACCCAGCGGCCGCCGGGACCCACCTCGACGACGACCTCGGGGTCCTCGGCGGACGGCTGGACCAGCCCCTCCGACAGGTCCCGCAGCTCGATCTCCGGCGGCGCGGACTGCTCGTCCAGGATCCGGATCTCGGCGACCCGGTCGAGCCGGAAGGTGCGGCGGGCCTCCGAGAGCCGGCACCACGCCTCCATGTACGTGTGCCCGACGGCGAACAGCCGGATCGGGTCCACCTCACGCTCGGTGAGCTCGTCGCGGGCGGGCGAGTAGTACCGCACCCACAGCCGCCTGCGTTCCGAGATCGCCCGGTCCACCTCGGCGAAGACACCGCCCTCGGACTCGAAGGTCACCGAGAGCCGCGCGCTCGCCCCGGCGACCTCACCGGCCGCCGTCTCCAGCTTGGCGGTGGCCCGCAGCAGGGCCTCCCGGTCGCTCTCCCGCAGCCCGGGCAGTGTCGCGACGGCCCGGGCGGCGACCAGCAGCGCCGTCGCCTCGTCGGCGGCGAGCCGCAGCGGCTCGGCGACGTCGTCCGGGTTGTGCCACCAGATCCGGTCGCCGTCCGTGTCGATGTCGAGCAGGTCGCCGCCGCGGAAGCTCGTGCCGCACATCGGCAGCACGTCGAGGTCCGAGATCAGCTCGTCCTCGGTGATCCCGAAGGCGCGGGCGACATCGGCGACATGCGCGCCGGGGCGTTCCCGCAGGTACGTGACGAGGGAGAGCATCCGCCTCGTCTGGTCGATCGCGTTCGCAGCCATGCTGTACGTCTCCCCCTTCAGCCCTTGGCCACGGCGCGCAGCCGGTCCACCACGTCGGCCCGCAGATCCGCGGGCTCGAGTACGACGACATCGGGACCGAACTCCACGAGCCAGGCGTCCAGGCCATGCCCGTACGGAATCTCCAGCTCGTCCCAGCCGTCCGCACCCTCCCGTACGGACTGGGCGCGGGCCCGCAGCGGGTAGCCGCTGCCGGCGCGCAGCCGGATCCTGGCGGAACGCGTCGCGGTCTCCCCGGCCCAGCTCTCGACCGTCTCGCGGACGGTGACGACGTCGGGCACGGGCGCGGTGAACGCGCCGGCCCGGGAGCGGACCTTGCCGGTGATCCGGGAGAGCCGGAAGACGCGCTCGGCGCCCCGGTCGCGGTCCCAGCCGGCCAGGTACCAGTGGCCGCGCCAGCACTCCAGGGTCCACGGCTCGACCTGGCGCGTCTCGGGCCGGGCGGCGGTGGCCTTGCGGTAGTCGAAGACGACCGGGCGGCGGTCGCGGCAGGCCAGCATCAGGGGCTCGAACGCGGTCTCGTGGACCGGGATGCGCGGTTCGAGGGCGCTGTGCTGGGCGTCGTACGAGTCCTCGGCCTCGGGCATGCCGGCGGCGCGCAGCTTCTGCAGGGCGCCGCTCGCGGCCCCGGCGAGCCGCGCCTGCTGCCAGACCCGGGCGGCCAGACCGAGCGCCGCGGCCTCCTCGGCGTCCAGGGTGATCGGAGGCAGGCGGTTGGAGTCGCGGCGGGCCAGATAGCCGGTCTCGCCCTCCAGGTTCTCGACGGTCTCGATGACCAGGCCGAGTTCGCGCAGATCATCCTTGTCCCGCTCGAACATCCGGTTGAAGGAGTCGTCCGTACCGGCTTCCATGTAGGCCTCGATGGAGCCGCGCAGCTCACGCTTGCTGAGCGGTCTGCGGGTCCCGAGCAGGCAGAGGGCCAGATTCATCAGCCGCTCGGCCTTGGCAATCGCCATCGACGCCCTGCACCTCTTCTGCCGGATTGACTTCGGGGACATCCGACCGTACCGCCCCGGGGTGTCGTGGCAAAAGCCGAGGGCCCGCGCCTGGACAGGCACGGGCCCTCGTTCGAGCGGATCCGGTCAGCGCGTGGCCGACCGGTGACGGTCAGCGGGTGACCGAGCCGATCCGGTCAGGCCTTCTTGACGCCGACCAGGTCGCAGACGAAGATCAGCGTCTCGCCGGGGGCGATCGCGTTGCCCGCGCCCCGGTCGCCGTAGGCGAGGTGGGCGGGGATGACCAGCTGGCGGCGGCCGCCGACCTTCATGCCCTGCACACCCTGGTCCCAGCCCGCGATGACCTGACCGACACCGAGCCGGAAGTCCAGCGCGCTGCCGCGGTTCCAGGAGGCGTCGAACTCCTCGCCGGTGGAGAAGGCCACACCCACGTAGTGGACCTTGACGGCGTCGCCGGCCTCGGCCACCTCGCCGTCGCCCTCCCAGATGTCCTTGATCTCCAGGTCCTTCGGCGGCTCGCCGCCCGGGAAGTCGATCTCGGGCTTCTCAATGCTCACTGCAGTGTGCTCCTCAAACTCATGAACCGCGCAACGGTGAACTGCGCGACGGGGACAGTCTTACATCTTCGCCAGAATGTCGACGGCGAACACCAGCGTCGAGTTCTTCGGGATGCCCTGCTGCTCCTTGTCGCCGAACGCCTCCGCCGGCGGGGCGACGATCAGGACCCGGCTGCCGACCTTCTTGCCGGTGATGCCGTCCTTGAGACCCTTCAGGGTCAGCTGCTCCAGCGGGAAGTTCGCGGTCTTGCCCGTCTGGTACGTCGAGTCGAAGACCTTGCCGTCCTTCCACAGCGCGGCGACGTAGTTCACCACGACCGTGTCGGTGCCCGCGACGACCTCGCCCTTGGACTCCAGGATGTAGTTGGAGACCAGCTTGGTCGGCGGGTCGACCTTCGGCACCGTCAGCGAGGGGGCCTTGCCGTCGGTGTTCGTACCGACCTTCGGCAGGTCCTTGTTCTCCTGGGCGACCTCGGTGCCCTCGGCGGACTTCGGGATCGTCGTCGACTTGAGGATGTCCACGACGAAGACGAGGGTGGCGTTCGGCTTGATGTCGCCCTGGCCCTGCGCCCCGTAGCCGAGCTCCGGCGGGATGCCGATCTCGATGCGGCTGCCGACCTTCTGGCCCTCGAGACCCTGGTCCCAGCCCTTGATGACCTGACCGGCGCCGAGCGTGAGGTCGAACGGCTGCCCGCGGTCGAAGCTGTTGTCGAAGGGCGTGGTGGAGTCCCAGGCCTGGCCCAGGTAGTTCACCTGGAGCGCGTCGCCCTTCTTCGTGACGGCGCCGTCGCCCTCGCTGATCACGTTGACCTTGAGTTCCTTCGGCGGATCGCCCTCACCCTTGGCAAGGGTGGGCTTCTCCCCGAACTTCTCACCCGCGGTGATGGCGGGCAGTCCGTTCTTCATCGAGGCGTTATCGGAGCCCTTGTCGTCGCTGCCGCACGCCGCTGTCGAGAGCAGCAGTAGTGGGACGACCAGTAGGCCGGCAAGTCGGCGCACGTGTTCCTCAGATCTCAGACGGCACAGTAGTTGTCCGACACTCTAGGGGACCACCCGAGCAGGCCAAGGGCCCCGCACGTCACACGCACGGGGCCCTGGCACTTCGTACAGCGTCGTCCTACATTCCGGCGATCAGCTTTTCCACCCGGTCGTCGACCGACCGGAACGGGTCCTTGCACAGCACCGTGCGCTGGGCCTGATCGTTCAGCTTGAGGTGGACCCAGTCGACGGTGAAGTCCCGTCGCTGCTCCTGCGCACGGCGGATGAAGTCGCCGCGCAACCGCGCCCTGGTGGTCTGCGGGGGCACCGACTTGCCCTCGAAGATCTTCAGGTCGTTGCAGATCCGGGCCGCCTGCCCCTTCCGCTCCAGGAGGTAGTACAGCCCCCGGCGGCGGTGGATGTCGTGGTAGGCGAGGTCTATCTGCGCGACCCGGGGGTGCGACATGGTCATGTTGTTCTTCGCCCGGTACCGCTCGATGAGCTTGTACTTCATGACCCAGTCGATCTCGGTGCCGATCCGGTCCAGGTCCTCGGCCTCGATCGCGTCGAGCGTACGGCCCCACAGCTCCAGGACCTGGGCGACCGTGCCCGTACGGATGCCACGGCGGTCGACGAAGTCGGCGGCCTTCTCGTAGTACTCCCGCTGGACCTCCAGGGCGGAGGCCTCACGGCCGCTGGCGAGCCGGACCTTGCGCTGGCCCGTGATGTCGTGACTGACCTCACGGATCGCCCGGATCGGGTTCTCCAGCGTCAGATCGCGCATCACCGTGCCCGCCTCGATCATGCGCAGCACGAGGTCGGTCGCTCCGACCTTCAGCAGCATGGTCGTCTCGGACATGTTCGAGTCGCCGACGATGACGTGCAGCCTGCGGTAGCGCTCGGCGTCCGCGTGCGGCTCGTCACGGGTGTTGATGATGGGTCGGGAACGGGTCGTCGCCGAGCTGACGCCCTCCCAGATGTGCTCGGCCCGCTGCGAGACGCAGTAGACCGCGCCCCGCGGCGTCTGGAGCACCTTTCCGGCGCCGCAGATGAGCTGTCGGGTGACGAGGAAGGGAATGAGGATGTCCGCGAGCCGCGAGAACTCGCCGTGCCGGGCGACCAGATAGTTCTCGTGGCAGCCGTAGGAGTTTCCGGCCGAGTCGGTGTTGTTCTTGAAGAGATAGACGTCGCCGGCGATTCCCTCCTCGTGCAGGCGGCGTTCGGCGTCGACGAGCAGACCTTCGAGAATGCGCTCGCCGGCCTTGTCGTGCGTGACCAGTTCGGTCACGTTGTCGCATTCGGGTGTTGCGTATTCCGGATGCGAACCCACGTCGAGGTAGAGGCGGGCGCCGTTCCGCAGGAAGACATTGCTGCTGCGGCCCCATGACACGACACGGCGGAAGAGGTAGCGCGCCACTTCGTCAGGTGACAGTCGGCGCTGTCCCCTGAACGTGCACGTGACGCCGTACTCGTTCTCCAGCCCGAAAATGCGGCGGTCCATGTCTGAACATTACGCCTGATGGCCTGAGCTGAAACCGGGTTCGACAGCCCCGTTCCGATCATTTTCCGATGGGCCCTCGTTCCTTTCGGCGTGTCCGACCTCGGCGGGGCCCGCGCTGACGGCGTGTCGCACGCTGCGGCCCGGCACCCGCAGCACCCGGCCGGTCGCGAGGAGCACCAGGAGGGCCACCAGGCCGCCGCCTCCCGCGACGGCGAAGCCCGCGGTCGTTCCGGCGAGTTCGACCGCCGGTCCGGCGACGGCGGAGCCGAGTGCGGCCCCCACGCCGAAGGTGGTGACGAGCCAGGAGAAGGCCTCCGTGACGGTGCCTGCGGGCGCGTGCCGGTCGACCACGATGAAGCCGCACGCGAGGGCCGGGGCCAGGAAGACGCCGGAGAGCGCGGCGAGGGCCGTCATCGGCAGGACACCCGGCGTGAGCATGAGGGGCAGATAGCCGAGGGCGAGCAGGCCGACGATGACCGTCAGACGGCGCTCGGGAGCGCCCGCCCAACGGCGGGCACCATAGGCGACGCCGCCGATCAGCGCGCCGAGGCCGAGAGCGGCCATCAGCCAGCCGTACGCCGCCTCATGGCCCCGCTCGTCGGCGTAGGCGAGGGCCGAGACGGTGATCGAGCCGAGGGCCAGCCCCACGAAGAAGAACGAGCCGAGCAGCGCCAGCAGGCCCGGCGAGCGCAGGGCGCCGAGCCAGTGCGCCTCGCGGGGCGCCGAGCGCCACGCGCGCGAGGGCTCGGAGAGGACCACGGAGAGCGCGCCGAGGACCCCGAGGACGTTGATGACCAGGAGGGCCGCGGCCGGGGACCAGAGGGCGACCAGGAGCGTCACCAGGAGCGGTCCGACGGTGAACATGACCTCCTGGGCCACCGCGTCCAGGGCGTACGCCCGGTGGACCCGGTCCTCGCGGCCGAGGACGCTCGGCCACAGGGCGCGCAGCCCGCCTTCGAGGGGCGGGGTGAAGAGCCCGGCGACGACGACGGCCGCGTAGGCGAGCACGAGGGGGCTGATTCCGGCCACGGCGAGGACGATCATGCCGAGCGCGGAGATCAGCGCGGCGGGCAGCTGGACGCGCGGCTGCCCCTTCAGGTCGACGGCACGGCCGAGGAGTGGCTGGCCGACGGCGGTGGCGATGCCGTACGCGGCGGTGAGACCGCCCGCGAGGCTGAAGCTGCCGCCCTCGGAGCGGACGAAGAGCACGATGGCGATGGGCCCGGTGCCGTTGGGGAGCCGGCCGACGAGGGTGCCGGTGAGCAGTCGCAGGGCGTGCGGGGCCCTGAGTATGTCGAGATAACCGCCGCTCTCCTTGGCCTCGGTGGCCATGTCCGTCTCCTCTCCCCCGGTACCCACCCCCGAGGTTTTACGTATAACTTCAGGGGTCATACGTACCATGGCCGCAACCCGCGGGTCCACCCCCGCGCTCGGCGACCACCTCTCACGGAGGCACCAGTGCAGACCCCAGACTCCCCCGGCGCGGCCAGACCCACCAGCCGGGACGTCGCAGCCGCCGCAGGGGTGTCACAGGCCACCGTCTCCCTCGTCCTCGGCGACAAGTGGCGCGGCAGGGTCTCCGAGCGCACCGCGGACGCCGTCCGCGAAGCCTCCCGCACCCTCGGATACCGGCCGAATCTCGCCGCCCGCAACCTCCGCCTCGGCCGCACGCGGACCGCGCTGCTCGTCGTCCCCGCCCTCACCAACGAGTTCTTCGCCCGCGTCTACACCGGAGCCGCCACCGTCGCCGCCCGCCACGGCTTCGGCGTGGTCCTCTACCCGTCCCCCGACGGCGTCGGGCCCGCCAAGGACCCCTTCGCCTCCGCGCGCGCCGCGCTCGACGGGATCATCGCCTCCTCCATGGCCACCGAAGCCCTCAAGGCCTTCCACGGAACCGACCTGCCCCTGGTCATGCTCGACAGCGACCCCTCCGACACCGGCGCCGCCGCCCATGTGAACCTCGACATCGCCGACGGCATGCGCCAGGTCACCGCCCACCTCCTCGGCCTCGGCCACCGCCGCTTCGTCCACCTCGCCTCGGCCGTACCGTCCTGGACCTTCGACGTGCGCGCGGCAGCGCTCGCCGACGCGCTGAGCGATGCCCACGTCCGTACCGTGCGCGCACCCCTCGACGTGGACGGCGCCCGCGCCGCCGCCGAACAGGCCCTCACCGGGCCTGGCCCCCGCCCCACCGCCCTGATCTGCGACGACGACATCCTCGCCGCCGGCGCCTGCAAGGCCGCGCGCAGGCTCGGCCTGCGCGTCCCCGAGGACGTCTCGGTCACCGGCTTCGACGACCTGGCCCTCGCCACCGCCGTGGAGCCGGAACTCACCACCGTCCGACTCCCCGCCGAGCAGATCGGCGAACGCGGCATGGACGCCCTCCTGGCCGTCCTGGCGGGTCGGAGCCCGGAGCCCGGGGACCTTCCCGTCACCCTCATGCCGCGCGACTCCTCGGGCCCGGCCCCGGCCTGAGCCCACCCCGAACACGACGAAACCCCGGCCGCCGAAGCGGACCGGGGTTTCGCCACACATGCTCGAAGGCTCCGACGGCTACTCCTCCGAGCCCTCCACGATCTCGTCCGACGGGTCGTCCGTCTTCGCGATCGCCGCGTTGTCCGCCTCCAGGAGGCGGTTCAGCTGGCGTCCGACGATCCGCTTGAACTTGCGCTGCTGCGGACGCGTACGGTCCAGGACCGCCACCTCGAGCCGCTCCGCGGGAATCTCCCGCTCGCTGCCGTTGGTGTCCCGCGACAGGGCCTGCACGGCCAGCTTCAGCGCCTCGGCGAGCGACATCCCGTCGCGGTGCCGCTGGTCGAGGAAGCTGCTGATCTGCTCCGCGTTGCCACCGACCGCGACCGAGCCGTGCTCGTCCACGATGGACCCGTCGTGCGGCAGCCGGTAGATCTGGTCACCGTCGGGCTCCGCGCCCACCTCGGCCACGACCAGCTCCACCTCGTACGGCTTCTCCCCCGCGCTGGAGAAGATCGTGCCGAGCGTCTGCGCGTACACGTTCGCAAGCCCACGGGCCGTCACATCGTCACGGTCGTAGGTGTAGCCCCGCAGATCGGCGTAGCGCACACCACCGATCCGGAGGTTCTCGTACTCGTTGTACTTGCCGGCCGCCGCGAACCCGATCCGGTCGTAGATCTCGCTGAACTTGTGCAGCGCCCGGGACGGGTTCTCACCGACGAACACGATGCCGTCGGTGTACTGCAGGACGACCAGACTGCGGCCGCGGGCGATGCCCTTGCGGGCGTACTCCGCCCGGTCGGCCATGGCCTGCTGGGGTGAGACATAGAACGGAGTCGACACCGGCTACCCGTCCCTTTCTTCTGGGGTTCTACGGACGACGAGGGGTCAGAGCAGGGCCGCGCGCGGGCCGTCGGGCTGCTCCAGGCGCCGATCGGTGACCGAGCGGGCGAGCGCCGAGGACTCGTCCTCGTTGAGCCTGCGGAAGCCCTCGTCGGTGATGACGGTGACGATGGGATAGATACGGCGGTACAGGTCCGGGCCACCGGTCGCCGAGTCGTCGTCGGCGGCGTCGTAGAGGGCCTGCACGACGAGCGTCGTCGCCTGCTCCTCCGTCAGATCCGGGCGGTACAGCTTCTTCATGGAACCCCGGGCGAAGACCGAACCCGAACCCGTGGCGGCGAACCCGTGCTCCTCGGAGCGGCCACCGGTCACGTCGTAGGAGAAGATCCGGCCCTTTTCCTTGCCCTCGTCCCAGCCGGCGAAGAGCGGGACGACGGCCAGACCCTGCATCGCCATGCCGAGGTTGCCGCGGATCATCGTGGACAGGCGGTTCGCCTTGCCCTCCAGGGAGAGCGTCGCGCCCTCCACCTTCTCGAAGTGCTCCAGCTCCAGCTGGAACAGCTTGACCATCTCGACGGCGAGACCGGCCGTACCGGCGATGCCCACCGCCGAGTACTCGTCGGCCGGGAACACCTTCTCGATGTCGCGCTGCGCGATCATGTTCCCCATGGTCGCCCGCCGGTCACCGGCGAGCACGACACCGCCCGGGAACGTGACGGCGACGATCGTGGTGCCGTGCGGCGCCTCGACGACCCCCTCCGGCAGCTTCCGGTTCCCCGGGAGCATCTCCGGCGAGTGGTCGGCGAGGAAGTCCATGAACGAGGACGAGCCCGGCGTCAGGAAGGCAGCTGGTAGACGCCCGGTGCTACGAGTGTTGGCTTCCACGCGTGTCCCTCCAAGTATTGAGATGGCCCGACGCGGTCTGCCGGGGTCGTCACCCGGCATGCCATTTGCCTTGGCCGCATTGCAGTTGAAGCACGGTACGTCACGGACCCTACCCGGCTCGTGACGGTGATCCACATCGGCTTCGGGGACAGCGGCCGGCCGTACCGGCGCTCGGTGCGTCGTCCGTGACCGGGCGGTGCGGGCGCTGTGGCCCGCACCGTCCGGTGACTCATTCCGTCACCCGCCCCCACCTTCGATTCGAAGGTCAGAGGATTACTGGCCGCCCTTTTGCACGAAGGACCGCACGAAGTCCTCGGCATTCTCCTCGAGGACGTCGTCGATCTCGTCCAGCACGGAGTCCACGTCGTCGCTCAGCTTCTCCTGGCGTTCCTTGAGGTCGGAGCTCGCCTCCGCGGTCGTCTCCTCGACCTCCTCCGTGGAACGCGTCGCCTTCTGCTGTCCGCCGCCGGTGTCCTTGGTCGCCATATCCCTCACCCCGCTCGAATCGCCCGCTCGGTTGGGTCTCTCAAGATCAGACCCTACAAGCCAGGTCTGACTTCGGCCCCGCAGTTTCGTACAACGTCCGGGCACTAGTCCCATGATTCCCAGTGCCCGGGTATTTCAGGCTCGCCTCAGCCGCCGGAAAGGACGCGGACCAGTTCCTCCGCGGTCCGGCAGCGGTCCAGGAGTTCCTTGACGTGGTTCCTGGTGCCCCGCAGGGGCTCCAGGGTGGGGACGCGCTGGAGGGAGTCGCGGCCCGGGAGGTCGAAGATGACCGAGTCCCAGGACGCGGCCGCCACGTCGTCGGCGTACTGCTCCAGACAGCGGCCCCGGAAGTAGGCCCTGGTGTCCTCCGGGGGCTTCGTCTCGGCCCTCTCGACCTCGGTCTCGTCCAGGAGCCGCTTCATGCGCCCTCGGGCCACCAGGCGGTTGTACAGGCCCTTCTCGGGGCGTACGTCCGCGTACTGGAGGTCCACGAGGTGCAGGCGGGCGGCGTCCCACTCGAGGCCGTCGCGGCGCCGGTATCCCTCCATGAGCTCCCGCTTGGCGATCCAGTCCAGTTCGCCGGCGAGGCTCATCGGGTCGTTCTCGAGCCGGTTGAGGGTGTCCTCCCAGCGGATCAGGACGTCCTTGGTCTGCTCGTCGGCGTCCGCGCCGTAGCGTTCCTCCACGTACTTCCTGGCCAGCTCGAAGTACTCCATCTGGAGCTGGACCGCGGTGAGTGTGCGGCCGCTGCGGAGCGTGACGAGGCGCTGGAGTCCGGGGTCGTGGGAGACCTGGTGGAGGGTGCGGACGGGCTGGTCGACGGCGAGGTCGACGTTGATGAAGGAGTCCTCGATCATGGACAGGACCAGCGCGGTCGTGCCCAGCTTGAGGTAGGTGGAGATCTCGGAGAGGTTGGCGTCGCCGATGATCACGTGGAGCCTGCGGTACTTCTCCGCGTCCGCGTGCGGTTCGTCGCGGGTGTTGATGATGGGGCGCTTCAGGGTCGTCTCCAGACCCACCTCGACCTCGAAGTAGTCGGCGCGCTGGCTGATCTGGAAGCCGTGCTCGCGGCCGTCCTGGCCGATGCCGACGCGCCCCGCGCCGGTGACGACCTGGCGGGAGACGAAGAACGGGGTGAGGTGGCGGACGATGTCCGAGAAGGGCGTCTCCCGCTTCATCAGGTAGTTCTCGTGGGTGCCGTAGGAGGCGCCCTTGTTGTCGGTGTTGTTCTTGTACAGATGGATGGGCTGGGCCCCGGGCAGCTGGGCTGCCCGCTCGGCGGCCTCCGCCATGATCCGCTCGCCGGCCTTGTCCCAGAGGACGGCGTCGCGGGGGTTGGTGACCTCGGGGGCGCTGTACTCGGGGTGGGCGTGGTCGACGTAGAGCCGGGCTCCATTGGTCAGGATCACGTTGGCGAGGCCGATGTCCTCGTCGGTGAGCTGGCTGGAGTCGGCGGCCTCGCGGGCGAGGTCGAAGCCGCGGGCGTCCCGCAGCGGGTTCTCCTCCTCGAAGTCCCAGCGGGCGCGGCGCGCCCGGTGCATCGCCGCCGCGTAGGCGTTGACGATCTGGGACGAGGTGAGCATGGCATTGGCGTTGGGATGGCCCGGAACGGAGATCCCGTACTCCGTCTCGATGCCCATTACTCGCCGTACGGTCATGCGGCCCTCCTTGCCCGGCGGCGCTCCCCATCGGGTGCGGCGCTACAAGTACCGACGAGCCTAGAGCGACTCCGCGCCGGTGGGGAGATCGATTGCGTCATTCCCGCGGGATGTCGCGGGGAAAAGCGTCCGGCTGCGGAGGTCCGAGGGTCCGGACCTCCGCAGCCGGTGTGCGATCTACAGGTACTGACCGGTGTTGGCCACCGTGTCGATGGAGCGTCCGGTGTCCGCGCCCTGCTTTCCGGTGACGAGGGTGCGGATGAAGACGATCCGCTCGCCCTTCTTGCCGGAGATCCGGGCCCAGTCGTCGGGGTTGGTGGTGTTGGGCAGGTCCTCGTTCTCCTTGAACTCGTCCACGCACGCCTGGAGGAGGTGGGAGACGCGGATGCCCTTCTGGTTGTGGTCGAGGAAGGCCTTGATGGCCATCTTCTTGGCCCGGTCGACGATGTTCTGGATCATCGCTCCGGAGTTGAAGTCCTTGAAGTAGAGGACTTCCTTGTCGCCGTTGGCGTACGTGACCTCGAGGAAGCGGTTCTCCTCGGTTTCGGCGTACATCTGCTCGACCACGGACTGGATCATTCCGTGGGCCGCGGCCTCCTTGGACCCGTGGTGCTCGGAGAGGTCGTCGGAGTGCAGCGGGAGCGTGGCGGTGAGGTACTTCGCGAAGATGTCCTTGGCGGCCTCCGCGTCCGGGCGCTCGATCTTGATCTTGACGTCGAGCCGGCCGGGCCGCAGGATCGCGGGGTCGATCATGTCCTCGCGGTTGGAGGCGCCGATGACGATGACGTTCTCCAGGCCTTCCACGCCGTCGATCTCGGCGAGCAGCTGGGGGACGATCGTGTTCTCGACGTCCGAGCTGACTCCGGATCCACGGGTGCGGAAGAGGGATTCCATCTCGTCGAAGAAGACGATGACGGGGGTGCCCTCGCTCGCCTTCTCCCGGGCACGCTGGAAGACGAGGCGGATGTGCCGCTCGGTCTCGCCGACGTACTTGTTGAGGAGCTCGGGGCCCTTGATGTTCAGGAAGTAGGACTTCCCGGCGGGCTGTCCGGTCACCTCGGCGACCTTCTTGGCAAGGGAGTTGGCGACGGCCTTCGCGATCAGCGTCTTGCCGCAGCCGGGCGGGCCGTAGAGCAGGATGCCCTTCGGGGGCCGGAGCTCGTGTTCCTTGAAGAGGTCCGGGTAGAGGTACGGGAGCTCGACGGCGTCGCGGATCATTTCGATCTGGCCGCCGAGGCCGCCGATCTTGTCGTAGTCGACGTCGGGGACCTCTTCGAGGACGAGTTCCTCGACCTCGCTCTTGGGGACCACCTCGTAGACGTAGCCGGAGCGGGGTTCGAGCAGGAGGGCGTCGCCGGGGCGGATGGTGATGTCCAGCAGCGGCTCGGCGAGCCTGACCACCCGTTCCTCGTCGGTGTGCCCGACCACCAGGGCGCGCTCGCCGTCCTCGAGGATCTCCTTGAGGGTGACGATGTCCCCGGCGCGCTCGAATTCCATGGCCTCGACCACGTTGAGCGCTTCGTTGAGCATGACTTCCTGGCCGCGCCGGAGCTCTTCGAGCTCGACGCTGGGGCTGACGTTCACCCGGAGCTTGCGGCCGCCGGTGAAGATGTCGCAGGTGCCGTCCTCGACGGCCTGCAGGAAGACTCCGAAGCCGGCCGGCGGCTGCGCGAGCCGGTCGACTTCCTCCTTGAGAGCCACGATCTGGTCGCGGGCCTCACGGAGTGTGTTGGCGAGCCGCTCGTTCTGTGCGGACACGCCGGCCAGGTTTGTCTGCAGCTCGACGATCCGCTCTTCGAGAATCCTCGTATGACGCGGAGAGTCGGCGAGCTTGCGGCGCAGGACGGCGATTTCCTGCTCGAGATAGGCAACCTGGCCGGCGGGGTCTTCAGACCCCCGCCCCGGCCGGATGCCGCGGTTGATGTCGTCGTCGTGGGCTGCCACGGTCCTCACCTCCTCCAAGGGGAGCTGGACGCTTCCTGACCCTACCTGCGTGGGTGTCGATTGAAACCCCTAGATCAATAAAGACTGTCGGGGTGTGTCCGATCTTCACCCTTGCGCTTCCCCTCACGCCAGGTGAATACCCACCCATCAACATCGGAAAGCGGGCGGTTGTATCGTCATCAGTGGTCAACACCCGTCAGGCTTGGCCGGACTTAGAAGAACGATCTTTTTTCGACGCTCAGGAACGGCAGGGGACATGACGGTGCGGAACGAGGCCCCGACGGAGGGCGCCGGCGAGGCGCTGGAGGTCTGGATCGACCAGGATCTCTGCACCGGGGACGGGATCTGCGCGCAGTACGCTCCCGAGGTCTTCGAGCTGGACATCGACGGGCTCGCGTATGTGAAGAGCGCGGACGACGAGCTGTTGCAGGAGGTGGGGGCGTCGACTCCGGTGCCGCTGCCGCTGCTGCAGGACGTGGTGGACTCCGCGAAGGAGTGCCCGGGCGACTGCATCCACGTACGCCGGGTTTCGGACAGGGTCGAGGTCTACGGCCCTGACGCCGGGTGACCGATCACACACTCCGCGCGTCGGCGCCGGCGGTGCGTACGAAGCTTCCGCCCTGCCAGCGCCAGCTGACGTCCTCGCGCTCGTCGGGGCAGCAACTGGGCACCTCGGGGGACGAGTAGCCGAGCAGGGTGGCGGTGACCGCCCTGTCGCGTACGGCGAGGCCGGTGACGTTCTTCTGCTGGGTGGGCTCGACGAGCGTGGCGACCACGCGCGCGTGCGGGCCCGTCTTGGCGTGGGTGAGGACGTAGACGGCGTGTGGGGGTGTGCCCGAGCCGGCTTCGCAGTGTACGACTGCGACGGTTTCGGGTTGTCCGTCGCCGTCGAGGTCCCCGCTCGCGCGCTGCGCGACTTTGGCGGGGGCTCCCCCGCACTCCAGCGGATAGTCGGCCGACGACGCGTCGGGGGCCGGGCGCGTGGTGGCGGGTTCGCCGCCGGGGGCGGCGGAGGTGGCAGTGGCCGCGCCGGGTTGCAGCAGGCCTGCGGCGGCGACGACGGCGGCCATGGCGGTCGCGGTGGCCAGCCAGTGCACCGGCCGGGCGTGGGTGTGCGCGAGGTCCGGGACGGCGGGGTGCTGCACGCGGGCTGTCTCCTGTGAGGATGGCGCGGAAGGAGTTGCGGGCATCGTGCCACACGTCACAGGCGGGTGGAACAGGTGGGGTGCGGGGTGTACCGCAAAGATGCCGAACGTGAAGGTGCCGCCGTCGAGTTCCCTGCCCTGGGGCCGGAACTCGACGGCGGCACGCGTTCGTTGTCGGGGCGTCAGCCCTTGTTGGGGCCTTCGTAGTCCTCGCCGTAGGCGCCCTTGGCGGGGCGACGGCGGCGCATGGGGGGCTCGACACCGTCGGCGAGGCGCCGGGCGGTGACGAGGAAGCCGGTGTGCCCGATCATGCGGTGGTCGGGTCGGACGGCCAGGCCCTCCACGTGCCAGTTGCGGATCATGGATTCCCAGGGCTGCGGTTCGGCGTAGCAGCCGAACTCGCGGATGGACTCCACGGTGCGCGCGAGCTGGGTGGTGGTCGCCACGTAGCAGCAGAGGATGCCGCCGGGGACGAGGGCCTTGGAGACGGCCTCCAGGCACTCCCAGGGGGCGAGCATGTCCAGGATGACGCGGTCGACCTCGGTGTCGGACAGGTTGTCCTGGAGGTCGCCGACGGTCAGCTGCCACGCGGGGTGCGGACCGCCGAAGTACCGCTCGACGTTGCCCTTGGCGATCTCGGCGAAGTCCTCACGGCGCTCGTAGGAGTGCAGCATGCCGCTGTCTCCGATGGCGCGCAGGAGGAAGCTGCTGAGAGAGCCCGATCCGACGCCGGCTTCCACGACGCGGGCGCCGGGGAAGATGTCGGCGAAGGCCAGGATCTGCCCCGCGTCCTTGGGGTAGACCACGGCGGCGCCGCGGGGCATGGACAGGACGTAGTCGGGGAGCAGGGGGCGCAGCGCGAGGTAGGCGACGTTTCCCGTGGTACGGACAACACTGCCCTCGGGAGCACCGATCAGCTCGTCGTGGGGGAAGGAACCCTTGTGGGTGTGGAAGTTCTTCCCGGCCTCGAGCGTGAACGTGTAGTGGCGTCCCTTGGGGTCGGTGAGCTGGACCTGGTCCCCGACCTTGAAGGGCCCGCGACGGCGGGCGGCACCGGTCGGTTCGGACATGTGACCAGAGTACCGGGGTTATGCGGAGGGTCTTGCCATGGCCTTGACGAAGGCGCGTTCCACGTCGGCGGTGGAGAGGACTCCGTAGATCTCGCCGGTGTCCTCGACGACCAGGTATTCGGTGGCGGGGCTGGCGCGGAGGTGGTCGAGGAGGGGCTGGCCGGTGAGTTCGGCGGGGACCCGCATGCCGTCGGTGAGGTCCTGGGCGAGGGTGCTGATGGCGACCCAGGGGCGGCGGTGCTGGGGGACGCCGGCGATGGCGCTCTCGCGGACGAGGCCGGTGGGGTTGCCCTGGCCGTCGATGACGACGAGGGCGCGGGCTCCTGCTTCGTTGGCGCGGCGCAGGGCCTCGGAGAGGGGGGTGCCGGGTTCGACGGGGATGGCGCGCCGGGTGAGGGTGCGGGCGCGGAGCTCCGGGAGGTGTTCGCGCAGGCGGGCCATGCGGAGGCTGTTGCCCGCGCCGGTCCAGATGATGGCGGCGAGGATCGCGGCGAGGAGGGCGTCGGTGACGGTGTCCATGCCGCTGATGTCGTCGGTGGAGTTGCCGAGGAGACCGGTGCGGGTGAGCAGGGGGAGGCCGATGAGGACGGCGACGGCGAGGGCGCGGCCGACCCAGGCGGCGGCGATGGTGCCGCTCATCGGCTTGCCGGTGATCTTCCAGACGACGGCGCGGAGCATGCGGCCGCCGTCGAGGGGCAGTCCTGGCAGCAGGTTGAAGATCGCGACGATGAGGTTGGAGATCATCAGGCCGGCGAGGAGGACGCCGGGGACGGTGCCGGGCTCGACGGCGTACATCGAGAGGTAGAAGACGCCGGCGAGGACGAGGGAGAGCAGCGGGCCGACGAAGGCGAGGACGAACTCGCGGCCCGGGGTCTCGGTCTCCTTCTCGATCTCGGAGACACCGCCGAAGAACTGGAGCTGGATACGGCGCACGGGGAGCTTGAAGCGGAGCGCGGCGATGGTGTGCGCCAGTTCGTGGACGAGCACGGAGGCGTAGAAGGCGATGGCGAAGAAGAGGGAGACGAGATAGCGGGCGGCGCCCAGGTCGGGCAGGACGCGCTGGATCTGGTCGCCGAAGACCCAGGTGATGAGGGCGGCGACCAGGAACCAGCTGGGGGCGACGTAGACGGGCACGCCGAAGGGGCGGCCCATGAGGATCCCTCCGCCGGGTTCCTCGCCGCGCCGTTTGCCGGAGTCGGCGCCGGGCGGCGGTTCCGCGTCGCCGGACCGCGGCCGCTGGTTCTCGCCGCGCTCGTCGTCCTGGTTCACGGGTTCCTCTCGTTGCCTTCCGCTCGACCCCTGTCGTGCGTCACTCTTCGATCATGCAGCGTGACGGGGTCTGGCGTCGATGGTATTCGGCTCGCTGTCGGTGGCGGGTCGTAGGGTCTGTGTCATGAGTACGAGCGAGCAGCCGGCGGTGGGACCCAGGGCGCCCATGTCGTTGTCGCCTTCCCGGGCGAGCGACTTCATGCAGTGTCCCCTGCTGTACCGGTTCCGGGTGATCGACCGGTTGCCGGAGAAGCCGAGCGAGGCGGCGACGCGGGGCACGCTCGTGCACGCGGTGCTGGAGCGGCTTTTCGATCATCCCGCGGTGGAGCGGACGGCACCGCGGGCGAAGGCGCTGATCCCCGGGCAGTGGGACCGGCTGCTGGAGTCCAAGCCGGAGCTGGCCGAGCTGTTCGAGGAGGACGCGGAGGGGGAGCGTCTGGCGGGCTGGCTGGTCCAGGCCGAGCAGCTGGTGGAGCGTTGGTTCACGCTGGAGGACCCGACGCGCCTGGAGCCGGCGGAGCGTGAGCTCTTCGTGGAGACGGAGCTGGACTCGGGGCTGCGGCTGCGCGGGGTGATCGACCGGGTGGACGTGGCGCCGACGGGCGAGGTGCGGATCGTCGACTACAAGACGGGGAAGGCGCCGCGGCCGGAGTACAGCGAGGGCGCGCTGTTCCAGATGAAGTTCTACGCGCTGGTGGTGTGGCGGCTGAAGCAGGTGGTGCCCCGCCGATTGCAGCTCGTGTACCTCGGCAGTGGGGATGTGCTGACGTACGACCCGGTGGAGGCGGATCTGCTGCGGGTGGAGCGGAAGCTGCTGGCGCTGTGGGAGGCGATCCGGCTGGCGACGGAGACCGGTGAGTGGCGGCCCCGGCCGACGAAGCTGTGCGGCTGGTGCGACCACCAGGCGGTGTGCCCGGAGTTCGGTGGGACTCCCCCGGTGTATCCGCTGGAGATCCGGCGGGCGGACGGCGGGGAGATCCGGACGGACAGCGGCGCGGAGATCCGGACCGAGGGCGGCGCGGAGATCCGGGCGGAGATCGTTTCCGCGCGCCCGCCGGAGTCGGACGATTCGGGGCAGGGCAGAATGGGGCCGGTCCAGCCCGCGCCGTGAAGGAGTTCTCGTGGCTATCCGCGTCCTACTGGTCGATGACCAGCCGCTGCTGCGCACCGGTTTCCGGATGATTCTGGAGGCGGAGCAGGACATCGCGGTCGTCGGCGAGGCCGGGGACGGCCTGCAGGCGCTGGACCAGGTGCGGGCGTTGCAGCCCGATGTGGTGCTGATGGACATCCGGATGCCGCGGATGGACGGGGTCGAGGCCACGCGGCAGATCACGGGTCCGGGACGGGACGGTCCGGCGAAGGTCCTGGTGCTGACGACGTTCGACCTGGACGAGTACGTGGTGGAGGCGCTGCGGGCGGGGGCCAGTGGCTTCCTGCTGAAGGACGCGCCGGCGAACGAACTGGTGCAGGCGATCCGGGTGGTGGCGGCGGGCGAGGCGATGCTGGCGCCGTCGATCACGCGCCGGCTGCTCGACAAGTACTCGGCGCATCTGCCCTCGGGCGACGAGCAGGTCCCGGACACCCTGAACACGCTGACCGAGCGTGAGGTCGAGGTGTTGAAGCTGGTGGCCCGTGGACTGTCGAACGCGGAGATCGCGGCGGATCTGTTCGTCAGCGAGACGACGGTGAAGACGCATGTCGGCCATGTGCTGACGAAGCTGGGGCTGCGCGACCGGGTTCAGGCGGCGGTCTACGCGTACGAGAGCGGTCTGGTGCGCCCCGGGGCGCAGTAGGCGCCGAAACGGAACCCGAAACCGAACCCGAAACCGAAGCAAGGGGCCCGGCGCGCGTGTCGCGCGCCGGGCCCCTTCGCCGTGGGAGCGGAGTCAGCTCTTCTTCAGCTCCCAGAAGCGGAAGACGGTGGAGGCGTCGAGGGTCCAGTCGAGGCCCGTGACGCCGTCCCGGGCGACGGCGTACTGCTTGCCCTGCCAGAGCGGCAGGAGCGGCAGTTCCTCGGCGACCAGGTCCTGGATCTTGCCGAAGTCCAGGTCCGTGCTGGTGCGGTCGGCCGCGGCGGAGGTCTTCGGCAGGAGGCTGCCGGTGATGGTGGCGTTGGTGTAGTTGTTGTCGAGGACGTTGCCCTCGCCGAAGAACGGCGCGGTGAAGTTGTCGGCGTCCGGGTAGTCGGGCACCCAGCCCTTGACGTAGACGCCGTACTTGCCGGCGGCGATGTCCTTCTCGTACTGCTCGAACTCGACGGACTTCACCTCGGCCTCGAACAGGCCGCTGGTGTTGAGCTGCTCGGCTATCGCCTTGAGCTCCTGGTCGGTCGAGGGGCCGTAGCGGCTGGGCGTGGACCAGAGGGTCAGCTTCACCTTGTCGGTGATGCCGGCCTTGCGGAGCGCCTTCTTGGCCTTGGCGGCGTCGGGGCGGTCGCCGTAGGTGTCGATGAAGGCGGTGTTGTGGCCGGCGACGCCCGCGGGGACGATCGAGTACAGCGGCGTGGCGGTCGACTTGTAGACGTTCTGGACGAGCGCCTCGCGGTCCACGAGGTGGGCTATGGCCTGGCGGACGCCGAGCTTGCCGACGACCGGGTCCTTGACGTTGAAGACGAGGTGCTGGACCTCGGCGCTGGTGCCCTGGACGACCTCGACGCCCTTGTCGTCGGTGCTCGCGGAGGCCTCGAGGGCGGCGATGTCGTCGGCGGCGAGGCCTCGGTAGGCGATGTCGATGTCGCCCGCGGAGAGCGCCTTGGAGAGGGCGGCGCGGTCGCCGCCGTACAGCTTGAGGGTGACGCCGCCGTTCTGCGCCTTGGCGCTGCCGGTGTAGCCGCCGTTGACGGAGAAGACGGCCTCGGTCTCGCTGATGGACTCGAGCTTGTACGGGCCGGAGCCGACGGCCTTGCCGTCGGTGCGCAGCGCGTCCTCGGAGTACTCGCGGTGGTCGACGATGGAGCCGGCACCGGAGGCGATCTTGCTGGGGAAGGTCGCGTCGGGGGTCTTGAGCCGGAAGACGACGGTCTTGTCGTCGGGGGCCTCGATGGACTTGATCGAGGAGAGCAGCGGCGCCGGTCCGGCCGGGTCGTCGATCTTCAGCGCCCGGTCGAAGGAGAACTTGACGTCCTTGGAGGTCAGCGGGTTCCCGTTGGAGAACTTCAGGCCCTCGCGCAGGGTGCAGCGGTAGACCGTGCTGCCGCCCTCGAAGCCGCACTTCTCGGCGGCTTCCGGCTGGGGCTCGGTGCCGCCCTTGGGGAAGGCGAGCAGGGACTGGAAGACGTTGTTGAACAGCAGCCAGGAGCCGGGGTCGTAACCGGCGGCCGGGTCGGTGGCCATGACCTCGTCGGACATGCCGACGAGGACGTTGGAGCCGGCGCCGGCGCCGCCACCCTGCTGGGTTCCGCAGCCGCTGAGCAGCGCGGCGGACAGGCCCGCGGCAAGGGGTGCCGTCAGCCACTTGTTGTGCTTCACAGAACGTGCCTCTTGATCTCTTGCCGGACCGTCGCGCGCGGGTGCGCGGCCGGTGGAGCCGAACTGGGTGGAGGGGTCAGGCGTTCCTGCGGGCCAGCTCCCACAGGAGCAGGTCGGAGGAGGTGTTCAGCGCCCATTCGACGCCGGTCACGTCGTCGCGGGCGGCGACGTACTGCTTGCCCTGCCAGAGCGGCAGGACGGGGACGTCCTGGGCGACGATCTTCTGGATCTGTCCGAAGACGGGGCCGGCGGCGGTGCGGTCGGCCGAGCGGCGCGAGCGCGGAATCAGCTGGTCCCGTACCGAGGCGTTGACGTAGGGGGTGTTGAGGAAGTTGTCGGCGTCGAGGAAGGGGGCGACGTAGTTGTCCGGGTCGGGGAAGTCGGGGAACCAGCCGAGGCCGTAGACGGGGAAGTCGCCGCGCTTCTGCGCGGGCCGGAAGGTGGACCACTCGCTGCCCTCGACGGTGACCTTGAAGAGTCCGGTGGCGTTGAGCTGGTCGCGCAGCGCCTCGAACTCCTGCTTGGTGCCGGAGCCGTAGTGGTCGGTGGTGTAGTGCAGGGTGAGCGCGACCGGGTCGGTGATGCCGGCCTTGCCCAGGATGCCGGCGGCCCGGCTCTTGCTGGGCTCGCCGTAGGCGTCGAAGAAGGCCGTGGAGTGACCGGTGACGCTGGAGGGGATCAGCGAGTAGAGCGGCTGGGCGGTGGGGCCGTAGACGGCGTTGACGATCGCGCCGCGGTCGACGACGGCGGCGATGGCCTGCCGGACGGCCTTGTCCTTGACGGACGGGGCGTCGGTGTCGAAGGCGAGGTAGCGGATCTCCAGGCCGGGGACCTCGGTGAGGTCGATGCCGTCCTTGGGCTTCTCGGTGAGCGTCTTGACCTGCTCGAGCGACATGGCGCGCGTCATCATGTCGATGTCGCTCTTCTCCAGGGCCTGGCCCATGGAGTCGGCGTCGGCGAAGGAGCGCAGCTCGACCTTGTCGTTGCGGAGCTTGATGTCGCCCTTGTACGCGGGGTTCTTGGTGAAGACGGCCTTGACGAAGCGGTCGCCGTCGCGCTCGGTCTTCATGGTGTACGGGCCGGAGCCGTCGACGTCGAAGCCGTCGCGGAGCTTCTTGCCGTCGTACTTGTCCTTGCTGAGGATGCCGGCGACCGGGGTGGAGAGCTTGTACGGGAAGGTCGCGTCGGGCGCCTTGAGGTGGAAGACGATGTCGCGCTCGCCGTTGGTCTCGACGGTGTCGATGTTGGCGAGGAGGGCGGCGGTTCCGTTGTCGGACTTGATCGCGAGGACGCGCTCGACGGAGAACTTGACGTCGGCGGCGGTCAGCGGCGTGCCGTCGGCGAAGGTGAGGCCTTCGCGGAGCGTGCAGCGGTAGCTCTCGCTGACCCGGTCGCTGAAGGAGCAGCTCTGGGCGGCCTCGGGGACGGGCTCGCCGCCGCCGCGCGGTACGTGCATCAGGGTCTGCACGGTCTGCCGGAGGATGTTCCAGGTGCCCGTGTCGTAGGCGAAGGCCGGGTCGAGGGGGGCGGGGGCGTCGCTGGTGGCGACGAACTGGTCCGTGGTGCCGACGACGATGGCTCTGGACTCGTCCGCACCGCCGCAGGCGGTGAGCAGGGGGGCGAGCAGGCCGGCTACGGCCGGCAGGGCCAGGGTCTTGCGGCGCATCAGGGGACTTTCTCCTCATCCGGCACTGGGATACAGGCGTGTACGGACACTCCACCGCTTCCGCCCGGTCGGGGCGGGCGATCGGGCCGGGATGGTGAGCGATCGGTCCTGTGTCCGCGGCGACTTGGATGGGCCGCCGGAGCGCGGAAAGCGCGGCGAAGTACTCGCGAAAGATTAGTGCGAGCGGCCGTGGCGGCCGACCGCCGCAGGCCCGCCTCGGATGCGGATAGTGATCATGAATACGGGGGGCTCGATAGTCATGCGCGGGTATGAATGAGCAAGGAAGGCGCGAATCGGGACAGACGTCGATCCGCAATCCCGGCATTACGGATATCGAACGCGAGACGGCCGCCCGGGGTCCGGCACGCTGCGTGACGAAGGTCACGCGCGTGGTCCGTACCGCGGGCGGCCGCCTCTCTGCTCGGGGGGCCGCTCAGGGGCCGGTGATCAGCGTGCGCAGGAAGGGCACGTCCACGTCCTCCAGGGAGCGGACCACGACCCGCCCCGGGGAGGGGGCGATCGGGGCGACGGAGGGCACGGCGACGACCCGGCAGCCCGCCGCCTCGGCGGCCGCGACGCCCGTCGCGGTGTCCTCGATGACGGCGCACAGGGCCGGCTCCGCGCCGACGCCGATCGCCGCCGTGAGGTAGGGCTCGGGGTGCGGCTTGGTGCGCTCCACCTCGTCGCCGGCCACGGTGAGCGCGAAGCGGTCGCGGCCCAGGGAGGCGAGGATCCGGTCGATGATGCGGCGGTGCGAGGCGGAGACCAGGGCGGTCGGGATGTTGTGCCGGGTCAGCTCGGCGAGGAGCCGCTCGGCACCGGGCATCAGCGGGACGCCCCGGCCGATGCGGTGCTCGAACTTCTCGTTGAGCAGGACGGTGAGCTCGGCGAGGGTGATGTCGGCGCCGGTGGCCTCGATGAGGTAACCCGCGCTGCGAGTCATGGGGCCGCCGACGACGATGTCGCGCCAGGACTCGTCCAGCCGGTGTCCGAGGTCGGCGAAGACCTCCACCTCCGCGTCCCACCAGAAGCCCTCGGTGTCGACCAGGGTCCCGTCCATGTCGAGGAAGACCGCTTGCAGCGCGGAGCTTCCGTTGGCGCGGACAAGGGACGCGGGGACCGTACTGGTCATCCGGCACACCTCCATGGAGGGACGAGAAGGCCGGTCACCCTCCCCGGTACGGGGGTGGGACCGGCCTGCACTGGACCGACCAGTGTACGTCCGTAGGACGCGAGGTGCGCTGATTTACTCCCGGGGCGGGGGTTACCGCGCGTTGAAGTACTTCGCCTCGGGGTGGTGGATCACGATGGCGTCCGTGGACTGCTCGGGGTGGAGCTGGAACTCCTCCGAGAGGTGGACGCCGATCCGCTCCGGCTGGAGCAGGTCCGCGATCTTCGCCCGGTCCTCCAGGTCCGGGCACGCTCCGTAGCCGAGGGAGAAGCGCGCGCCCCGGTACTTCAGCGCGAACATGTCCTCGACGTCGGAGGGGTCCTCGCCCGCGAAGCCGAGCTCGGCGCGGACCCGGGCGTGCCAGTACTCGGCCATGGCCTCGGCGAGCTGCACGGACAGGCCGTGGAGCTCCAGGTACTCGCGGTAGGAGTCGGAGGCGAACAGCTTGGCCGTGGCCTCGCCGATCTTCGAGCCGACGGTGACGACCTGGAGGCCGACGACATCGGTCTCGCCGGACTCCTCGGGGCGGAAGAAGTCCGCGAGGCAGAGTCGGCGGCCGCGGCGCTGGCGCGGGAAGGTGAAGCGGGTCCGCTCGTTGCCGGCCTCGTCGAGGATGATCAGGTCGTCGCCCTTGGACACGCACGGGAAGTAGCCGTAGACGACGGCGGCTTCCAGGAGGTTCTCGGTGTGCAGCTTGTCCAGGAGCCCGCGCAGCCGGGGCCGGCCCTCGGTCTCGACCAGTTCCTCGTACGTCGCGCCGCCCGCGCGGGCCTGCTTGAGCCCCCACTGGCCCTTGAACAGGGCGCCCTCGTCCAGCCAGGACGCGTAGTCCTTCAGCGGGATGCCCTTGACGACGCGGGTGCCCCAGAACGGCGGGGTGGGGACCGGGTTGTCGACGGCGACGTCGGAGCGGCCGCCCGGCTCCGGCTCCTCCACCTGCAGGACGGGCGTGTCGCGCTTGGCGACCCGGCGCTGCTTGAGCTCGGGCAGGGCGGCGCCGGGGACGCCGCGCTTGACGGCGATGAGCGCGTCCATGAGCCGCAGGCCCTCGAAGGCGTCCCGGGCGTAGCGGACCTCGCCCTGGTAGATCTCGTGCAGGTCCTGCTCGACGTAGGCGCGGGTGAGCGCGGCGCCGCCGAGGATCACGGGGTACTTGGCGGCCAGCTCGCGCTGGTTGAGCTCCTCCAGGTTCTCCTTCATGATCACCGTGGACTTGACCAGCAGGCCGGACATGCCGATGACGTCGGCGCTGTGCTCCTCGGCGGCCTCCAGGATCGCGGAGACCGGCTGCTTGATGCCGAGGTTGACGACGTTGTAGCCGTTGTTGGACAGGATGATGTCGACGAGGTTCTTGCCGATGTCGTGGACGTCGCCGCGCACGGTGGCGAGGACGATCGTGCCCTTGCCGTCGGCGTCCGTCTTCTCCATGTGCGGTTCGAGGTAGGCGACCGCCGTCTTCATGACCTCGGCGGACTGGAGCACGAAGGGCAGCTGCATCTGGCCCGAGCCGAAGAGCTCGCCGACGACCTTCATGCCGTCGAGCAGGGTCTCGTTGACGATGTCGAGGGCGGGGCGCTCCTGGAGGGCCTCGGCGAGGTCGGCCTCCAGGCCGTTCTTCTCGCCGTCGATGATGCGGCGCTTCAGGCGCTCCTCCAGGGGCAGGGCGAGGAGTTCCTCGGCCTTGCCGGCCTTCAGGGACTTGGTCGTGGCGCCCTCGAAGAGCGCCATCAGCTTCTGCAGCGGGTCGTAGGCCGGTTCGTCCCCCTGCTGGGCGCGTCGCCGGTCGTAGATCAGGTCCAGCGCGGTGGTGACCTGCTCGTCGTCGAAGCGGGCGATCGGCAGGATCTTGGAGGCGTGCACGATCGCCGAGTCGAGGCCCGCCTTGACGCACTCGTCGAGGAAGACGGAGTTCAGCAGGATGCGGGCGGCCGGGTTGAGGCCGAAGGAGATGTTGGACAGGCCGAGCGTGGTCTGGACGTCCGGGTGGCGGCGCTTGAGTTCGCGGATGGCCTCGATCGTGGCGATGCCGTCCTTGCGGGACTCCTCCTGCCCGGTGCAGATGGTGAAGGTGAGGGTGTCGATGAGGATGTCCGACTCGTGGATGCCCCAGTTGCCGGTCAGGTCGTCGATGATCCGCTCGGCGATGGCGACCTTGTTCTCGACGGTGCGGGCCTGGCCCTCCTCGTCGATGGTGAGCGCGATGAGCGCGGCGCCGTGCTCCTGGGCCAGCCGGGTGACCTTCGCGAAGCGCGACTCCGGCCCGTCGCCGTCCTCGTAGTTGACGGAGTTGATGACGGCGCGGCCGCCGAGCTTCTCCAGGCCCGCCTGGAGGACGTCGACCTCGGTGGAGTCGAGGACGATCGGCAGGGTGGAGGCGGTCGCGAAGCGGCCGGCCAGCTCCTCCATGTCGGCGACGCCGTCCCGGCCGACGTAGTCGACGCAGAGGTCGAGCATGTGCGCGCCCTCGCGGATCTGGTCGCGGGCCATCTCGACGCAGTCGTCCCAGCGGCCCTCCAGCATGGCCTCGCGGAACTTCTTCGAGCCGTTGGCGTTGGTGCGCTCGCCGATCGCCATGTACGACGTGTCCTGGCGGAACGGGACCGTCTGGTAGAGCGAGGCGGCGCCGGGCTCGGGGCGCGGGTCGCGGACGGTGGGCGTGAGGTCGCGGACCCGCTCGACGACCTGGCGCAGGTGCTCCGGGGTCGTACCGCAGCAGCCGCCGATGAGGGAGAGTCCGTACTCGCGGACGAAGGTCTCCTGGGCGTCGGCGAGCTCGGTGGCGGTCAGCGGGTAGTGCGCGCCGTTCTTGCCGAGGACGGGCAGGCCGGCGTTGGGCATGCAGGAGAGCGGGATACGGGAGTGGCGGGCGAGGTAGCGCAGGTGCTCGCTCATCTCGGCCGGGCCGGTGGCGCAGTTCAGGCCGATCATGTCGATGCCGAGCGGTTCGAGCGCGGTGAGCGCGGCGCCGATCTCGGAGCCGAGGAGCATGGTGCCGGTGGTCTCGACGGTGACGGAGACGATGAGCGGCACGTCGATGCCGAGGGCGTCCAGGGCGCGGCGGGCGCCGATGACGGAGGCCTTGGTCTGGAGGAGGTCCTGGGTGGTCTCGACGAGCAGCGCGTCGGCGCCGCCGGCGATCATGCCCTCGGCGTTCTGCTGGTAGGCGTCGCGCAGCAGGGTGTACGGGGCGTGGCCGAGGGTCGGCAGCTTGGTGCCGGGGCCCATGGAGCCGAGGACCCAGCGCTGCTGTCCGGTGGAGGCGGTGAACTCGTCGGCGACCTCGCGGGCGATCCGGGCGCCGGATTCGGAGAGCTCGTACACCCGCTCGGGGATGTCGTACTCCCCCAGGGCCGCGTGGTTGGCGCCGAAGGTGTTGGTCTCGACGCAGTCGACGCCGGCGGCGAAGTACTCCTCGTGCACCGAGCGGACGATGTCGGGCCGCGTGATGTTGAGGATCTCGTTGCAGCCTTCGAGGTTCTGGAAGTCCTCGAGGCTGGGGTCCTGGGCCTGGAGCATGGTGCCCATGGCTCCGTCGGCCACCACCACACGGGTCGCGAGTGCCTCGCGGAGTGCTGCGGCGCGGGTGCGGCTGTCAACGGAAGGGGTCGGCGACGAGGCCATGGATGAGCTCCCTGGGATGCGACGGCTGTCGGCTTTGCACCCTCGGCGGAGGGTGCACGGGGCCAGCGTAACCGCGTGGACGCCGGGGTGGACATCGCGTTCCACTGGGCGGACGGCATCCTGTCTCCCGGGGACTCCCGGTCGGACCCGTTCATGACCGACACTGTGTAGGTAACGCTCGGTCGGCATCGACCGATAGTGTTCAGCATTGTCGAACAGCATGATCCACGCGATCCTGTCCTTCAGGATCCACGGGGAGACCCCGGGGTCGTGGACACATGGACAGGGAGAAGGGCCGGGCGATGGCGAAGAACATCCAGTCGCTTGAACGGGCGGCGGCGATGCTGCGACTGCTCGCGGGCGGCGAGCGCCGGCTCGGCCTCTCCGACATCGCCTCGTCCCTGGGCCTCGCCAAGGGCACGGCCCACGGCATCCTGCGCACCCTGCAGGCCGAGGGCTTCGTGGAACAGGAGGCGGCCTCGGGCCGCTACCAGCTGGGCGCGGAGCTGCTGCGCCTGGGCAACAGCTATCTGGACGTGCACGAACTGCGCGCACGAGCGCTGGTCTGGACGGACGACCTGGCCCGCTCCAGCGGCGAGAGCGTCCATCTGGGCGTGCTGCACCAGCAGGGCGTCCTGATCGTCCACCACGTCTTCCGGCCGGACGACAGCCGGCAGGTCCTGGAGGTGGGGGCCATGCAGCCGCTGCACTCCACGGCCCTCGGCAAGGTCCTCTCGGCGTACGACCCGGTGGCGCACAGCGAGGTCCTGGAGGTGCCGCGCGAGGGCTTCACGCCCCGTACGGTCACCGACCTGAAGGAGTTCGAGACGCTGCTCGACACGACGCGGGCCAAGGGCTGGGCCGCGGACGTGGAGGAGACCTGGGAGGGCGTGGCGTCGGTGGCCGCCCCGATCCACGACCGGCGCCGGATGCCGGTGGGCGCGGTGGCGATCACGGGCGCGGTGGAGCGGGTCTGCGGCGACGGCGGCGAGCTGCGCTCCGAACTCGTCGCGGCGGTACGGGACTGCGCCCGCGCCGTCTCCCGCGATCTGGGCGCGGGACGCTTCTGATCCACTGAGCCGGGGCGTCCGCCCAGGCGGGAATACCTGATCAACCCGTCGGTAACGATCCAGTTATCGGCGGGTTTTTCGTTCCCCCAGCCCTTGACGCGCTGTTAACCGGAGGGCAAAACTTCCGTGCATCGGTCGGCATTGTCGAACACCTACCGGCAATACGCGCTAGAGTGTGGCAGTGCCAAGGGCCGGCAACGCCCTCATAGGAGGGCGCGGACCACCGGAGGGACCCGGGGTTCGCCTTCCCCTGGACGAAGGACAAAGGAGTCGCGGGTGTCCAGCTCCGACATCTTCATCGGCGAGATCATTGGTACCGCCGTACTCATTCTGCTCGGCGGCGGCGTCGTCGCCGCCGTGGTGCTCAAGCGCTCGAAGGCTCAGAACGCCGGATGGCTCGCCATCACGTTCGGCTGGGGCTTCGCGGTCATGACCGCCGTGTACATGACGGGTACCCTCTCGGGCGCCCACCTGAACCCGGCCGTCACCGTCGGCATCGCCCTCAAGGACGGGGACTGGAGCAACGTTCCGGTCTACTTCGCGGGCCAGATGCTCGGCGCCATGCTCGGCGCGGTCCTGGTGTGGATCGCCTACTACGGACAGTTCCAGGCCCACCTCACGGACCCGGAGATCATCTCCTCGCCGCCGCACGAGGAGGGCATGGTCGACCAGAAGGCCGCACCGAACGCCGGTCCGGTGCTCGGTGTCTTCTCCACCGGGCCCGAGGTCCGAGTGGTCTGGCAGAACCTGGCCACCGAGATCATCGGCACGGTCGTGCTGGTCCTCGCGGTGCTCACCCAGGGCCTCAACGACAGCGGCAAGGGTCTCGGTGTCATCGGCGCCCTGATCACCGCGTTCGTCGTGGTCGGCATCGGCCTCTCGCTCGGTGGCCCGACCGGTTACGCCATCAACCCGGCCCGTGACCTCGGCCCGCGCATCGTGCACGCCCTGCTGCCGCTGCCGAACAAGGGCGGCTCCGACTGGGGCTACGCATGGATCCCGGTCGTCGGCCCCCTGGTGGGTGGCGCGATCGCCGCGGGTATCTACAACATCGCGTTCGCCTGAGCCGTCCTTCTTCCAGACTTCTCCCCTTGGAGCACACCATGACCGACGCACACACCGCCGGCCCCTTCATCGCGGCGATCGACCAGGGCACCACCTCCAGCCGCTGCATCGTCTTCGACACCGACGGCCGGATCGTCTCCGTCGACCAGAAGGAGCACGAGCAGATCTTCCCGAAGCCGGGCTGGGTCGAGCACGACGCCTCCGAGATCTGGACCAACGTCCAGGAAGTGGTCGCCGGCGCGATCAGCAAGGCCGGCATCACCGCCGCGGACGTCAAGGCCGTCGGCATCACCAACCAGCGCGAGACCACGCTGCTCTGGGACAAGAACACCGGTGAGCCCGTCCACAACGCCCTCGTCTGGCAGGACACCCGCACCGACGCGCTGTGCAAGGAACTCGGCCGCAACGTCGGCCAGGACCGCTTCCGCCGCGAGACCGGCCTCCCCCTCGCCTCGTACTTCTCCGGCCCGAAGGTCCGCTGGCTGCTCGACAACGTCGAGGGGCTGCGCGAGCGCGCCGAGCGCGGCGACATCCTCTTCGGCACGATGGACTCCTGGATCATCTGGAACCTCACCGGCGGTGTCGAGGGCGGCCGTCACGTCACCGACGTCACCAACGCCTCGCGCACCATGCTGATGAACCTGCACGACATGGCGTGGGACGAGCGCATCGTGCAGTCCATGGAGATCCCGGCCGCCGTGCTGCCGGAGATCCGCTCCTCCGCCGAGGTGTACGGCTCGGTCAAGGGCGGCGCCCTCGACGGCGTCCCGGTCGCCTCCGCGCTCGGCGACCAGCAGGCCGCGCTCTTCGGCCAGACGTGCTTCGCCGAGGGCGAGGCCAAGTCCACGTACGGCACCGGAACGTTCATGCTGATGAACACCGGCGACAAGATCATCAACTCCTACAGCGGCCTGCTGACCACCGTCGGCTACCAGATCGGCGACGCCAAGCCGGTCTACGCCCTGGAGGGCTCGATCGCCGTCACCGGTTCGCTGGTGCAGTGGATGCGCGACCAGATGGGCCTGATCAAGTCCGCCGCCGAGATCGAGACCCTCGCGTCCTCGGTCGAGGACAACGGCGGCACCTACTTCGTGCCCGCCTTCTCCGGCCTGTTCGCCCCGTACTGGCGCTCCGACGCCCGCGGTGTGATCGCCGGCCTCACCCGGTACGTCACCAAGGCGCACATCGCCCGTGCCGTCCTGGAGGCCACCGCCTGGCAGACCCGCGAGATCACCGACGCCATGACGAAGGACTCCGGCGTCGAGCTGACCGCGCTCAAGGTCGACGGCGGCATGACCTCCAACAACCTGCTGATGCAGACCCTCTCGGACTTCCTCGACGCGCCGGTCGTGCGCCCGATGGTCGCCGAGACCACCTGCCTCGGTGCCGCCTACGCCGCCGGCCTGGCCGTCGGCTTCTGGCCCGACACCGACGCCCTGCGCGCCAACTGGCGCCGCGCGGCGGAATGGACCCCTCGCATGGACGCCGACAAGCGTGAGAGCGAGTACAAGAGCTGGCTCAAGGCCGTCGAGCGGACCATGGGCTGGATCGAGGACGAGGAGTAGATCGACATGACCACCCTGCAGAGCGTCCCCGCCCTGGGGACGCGACCGGCTGCCGGTTCCCTGCCGAGCCGCGCCGAGACTCGGGAGCAGCTTTCCAAGGCGACGTACGACCTCCTGGTGATCGGCGGCGGCATCCTGGGCATCTCCACCGCCTGGCACGCCGCGCAGTCGGGCCTGCGGGTGGCCCTGGTGGACGCCGGCGACTTCGCCGGCGCCACCTCCTCCGCCTCCTCCAAGCTGCTCCACGGCGGACTGCGCTACCTGCAGACCGGCGCGGTCAAGCTGGTCGCGGAGAACCACTTCGAGCGTCGTGCGGTCTCCCGCCAGGTCGCGCCGCACCTCGCCAACCCGCTCACCTTCTACCTGCCCGTCTACAAGGGCGGCCCGCACGGCGCCGCCAAGCTGGGCGCCGGTGTCTTCGCGTACTCCGCGCTCTCCGCCTTCGGTGACGGCGTCGGGCACCTGCTCAGCCCCGCCAAGGCCGCGCAGGACGTGCCGGAGCTGCGGACGGACAACCTGAAGGCCGTGGCCGTGTACGGCGACGACCAGATGAACGACGCCCGCATGGCGCTGATGACGGTCCGCGCCGCGGTCGAGGCCGGCGCCGTCGTCCTCAACCACGCCGAGGTCACCGGGCTGCGCTTCACCCGCGGCCGGGTCACGGGCGCGGAGCTGAAGGACCGTACGAGCGGTGAGGAGTTCGGCGTCACCGCCCGCCTGGTGCTGAACGCGACCGGCCCCTGGGTCGACCACCTGCGGAAGATGGAGGACCCGAACGCGGCGCCCTCCATCCGGCTCTCCAAGGGCGCGCACCTGGTCCTGAAGCGGACCTCGCCGTGGAAGGCCGCGCTCGCGACCCCGATCGACAAGTACCGGATCACCTTCGCCCTCCCCTGGGAGGACATGCTGCTCCTCGGCACGACCGACGAGGCGTACGAGGGCGACCCGGGCCAGGTCGAGGTGACCGAGAAGGACACCGCGCAGATACTCGACGAGGCCGCGTTCTCCATCCGCGACCAGCAGCTCTCCCGCGATCTGATCACCTACGCCTTCGCGGGTCTGCGGGTGCTGCCGGGCGGTCCCGGCGACACCTCCAAGGCCAAGCGCGAGACGGTCGTGACCGAGGGCCGCGGCGGCATGCTGTCGGTGGCCGGCGGCAAGTGGACGACCTTCCGCCACATCGGCCGTACGGTCATGAAGAAGCTGGAGTCCCTGCCGGGGCACCCGCTCGGCGAGGACTACGAGTCGGTGTCGACGCTGCCGAAGCGGCTCCCGCTGCCCGGCATCGCCAACCCGAACGCGGTCGCGCACCGGCTGCTCGTCGACGGACCGGCCCCCGGCCCGCGGATGGCCGCCGACACCGCCAAGCACCTCGCGACGCACTACGGTTCGCTCGCCTTCGACATCGCGCGGATGGCGAACGAGAACCCGGCGCTCGGCGAGCGCGTCCACCCGGACGCGCCGGAGATCTGGGCGCAGGTCGCCTACGCCCGGGACCACGAGTGGGCCGAGACGGCGGACGACGTGCTGCGCCGCCGTACGACGCTGACGATCCGGGGCCTCGCGACGGACGAGATCCGGGGCAAGGTCGACGAGATGCTGCGCAAGTGACGCGCTGATCTCATGACGTAAGGCTCGGTGTAAGGGGCGGTCTCCCTGGAGGCCGCCCCTTACGCATCCGTGTGCCGAGGCCAGTTCCTGGGTAGTCGATCAAGGCCGCGAACGGCTTTCGGTGGTGCACGAGGGCTGCGGACGGGCCCCCGGAAAGCCGTAAGGTTGGTCCGTACGACTGGAAAGACAGGAACGACAGCAACGTCGAAAAGGAGGCGCTGGGTGATCGAGCTCGAGGGGGTACCCGAGCTGATCGACCCGGTCATGGTGGCCGCGTTCGAGGGCTGGAACGACGCCGGCGACGCCGCCTCCACCGCGGTCGCCCACCTGGACCGGGAATGGAAGGGCGAGGTGTTCGCGGCGCTCGACGCCGAGGACTACTACGACTTCCAGGTCAACCGGCCCACGGTCTGGCTGGACAACGGCACCCGGAAGATCACCTGGCCGACGACCAGACTCTCCGTGGTCCGGGTCGGCGGCGAGAAGCCGCGTGACCTGGTGCTCGTGCGCGGGATCGAGCCGTCGATGCGCTGGCGCTCGTTCTGCAACGAGATCCTGGGCTTCGCCCATGAGCTGGGCGTGGAGATGGTGGTGATCCTGGGCGCGCTGCTCGGCGACACCCCGCACACCCGGCCCGTCCCGGTCAGCGGGGTCACCTCCGACCCGGACCTGGCCCGGACGATGGACCTGGAGGAGACCCGGTACGAAGGGCCCACGGGCATCGTCGGGATTCTCCAGGAGGCCTGCACGCACGCGGGCGTGCCCGCGGTCAGCCTCTGGGCCGCCGTGCCGCACTACGTCTCGCAGCCGCCCAACCCCAAGGCGACCCTGGCGCTCCTGAACCGCCTGGAGGACCTGATCGACCTGCGCATCCCGCTGGGCGAACTGCCCGAGGACGCGCGGGCCTGGCAGCTGGGCGTGGACCAACTCGCCTCCGAGGACAGCGAGGTGGCGGAGTACGTCCAGACGCTGGAGGAGGCGCGGGACACGGCGGAGCTGCCGGAGGCCTCGGGCGAGGCCATCGCCCGGGAGTTCGAGCGCTATCTGCGGCGGCGCGACGGCGGCCCAGGGCAGGGTCCGGGGCCGGCGGGACCGGGCATCGCCACGGAGGGCGGGGACACCTCGTACCTGCGGGACACCGGCGGCGGCCGGACCCGCCCGCCGAAGCCGGAACAGCCGGGACCGGAGGCGCCGCCGGAGGCAGGGCCGGAGTCCGCGCCCGAGACTCCCCAGCCGGAGCCTCCCGAGGACCGCGACGGCGACGACCAGGACTGAGTCGTACGGGAAAGGGGGCCGCACCGAGCACGGTGCGGCCCCCTTCGCGTTCCCGCTCGGCCGTCAGGCGCAGTCGAAGCGGGCGGCCGCCCAGTCTCCGTGGTCACCGCTCTTGGAGCCGTTGGTGTCGGTGATCCGCAGCCGGACGTGCCGGGCTCCGGTGACGTCCACCTGGACGGGCAGCGTCGCCGAGGCGCCGGTCAGCTTCGGTGAGGTCCACAGGACCTTGCCGTCCGCCTCGACCGAGAACGCCACCTCGCCGTAGCCGTTGATCTCGTCGTCGATGCCGACGTCGGCGGTGAAGGCGGTGCAGCGGCCGCCGAGGTAGACCTCGATGTCGGAGTCGGCGTGGGCGCCGATGCCCTTCTCGTAGGTCGTGCCCGCGAGGGTCAGGGTCCTGCCGTCGCTCGCGCCCGACTCGCCGTTGGAGCGGTCGCGTTCGGGCGGTCCCCAGCCGTTGGTGGACCTCAGCCAGGTCAGGTCGCTCGCCCAGACGTCGGCCGAGGGCGGCTCGGGCATCACCCCGACGGCGAACCGCTGGACGGCCGTCCGGTCCTGGTTGGCGGCGCGGTGGCGGACGCTCGCGGTGAGCGTGGCCTCGCCCGGCTTCGCGTCCTTGGCCGGGGTGACGGTGACCTCGACCCGCTTCGTGGTGCCCGCCGGGATGCGGGCGACCGGGGCGGCCGGGGTGACCTGCCAGCCGACGGGGGCCGTGAGCGACACCTCGACGCCGGTGGCGTCCCTGGTGCCCGCCGTCACGTCGACGGCGACGGTGCCGGGCGCGCCCGCGCCCAGCTCCTGTCCGGCCGGTACGGCGGCGGTGGCCGCGGCGCCCGGGACGGCTCCGCCGACGGCGCTGGTGTCCTCCAGTTCGAGGGTGAAGGCGCGGTCGGTGCGCTGGGCGGCGGTCTTGACCTTCACCACTCCCCCGCGGTCGTCGCGGTCGTACCACCAGCCCTGGCCCGCGGCCTCGTAGGCGGCCTTGGAGGTGAGGCGGGGCAGTTCGCGCCCGCCGAGGGAGACCCCGCTCGGGGCGTCGCCGGTGTGGACGGTGAACTGGTAGGGCCGGGCGGTGGACTTGCCCGCGTACGAGCCCTTGCTCGCGCCGATCCTTACGGTCACGTCGCCCGCCCCGCGCTGCGGCGCGCGGACCTCGGCGGTCTGGGTGGCGTACTGGCCGGTGCGGTGGGCGCGGGTGACGCCGTCGTCCTCGTACAGCTCGAAGGACGAGGTGCCCTGCGGGTAGATGTCCCAGGCGAGCGCGGAGCCGGGGGTGCGCTCGGTGTACGAGCGGATGCCGCCGGGCCACATCGGGACGGTGGCGCCGGCCCGGACGAAGAGCGGCAGGGTGTCGAGCGGGGCGCTGTAGTCGTCGACGGTGACCGGGCCCTGATAGGTGCGGCCGCTCCAGTAGTCGATCCAGGTGCCCTCGGGGAGGTAGATGCCGTCGCGTTCGGTGGCGTCCTGGTGGACGGGGGCGACGAGGAAGTCCTCGCCGCTGAGGAACTCGTACTTGGCCGTGTCCGAGGCCGCCCTGGGGTCGTTCGGGTACTCCAGGACCAGCGGCCGGGCGAGGCCGACGCCGGTCTTGGTGGCGCGGTGGGCGTGCGAGTAGATGTAGGGCAGCAGCGACTCGTGGAGCTTCAGGTAGTCGCGGTTGATCGAGGTGTACGGCTCGCCGTAGCGGAAGGGCTGCTTGTCGTCGGCGGCCCAGCCGTCCATGGTCATGGTGACCGGCAGGAACATCTTCCACTGCAGGTCGCGGGTGTACGTCTTGGCGCTGCCGCCGAAGATGCCGTCGACGTCGCCGGTGGTGTAGGCGAGTCCGGACATGGAGGCGCCCGCGTAGGTGGGGATCTGCCAGCGGATGTACTCCCAGGTGCCGGACTGGTCGCCGGACCACTGGACGCCGCAGCGCTGGGCTCCGGACCAGCTCTCGGGGGCCCAGGTGAAGCCGCGGGCGTCGCTGTGCGCCTCGATGCCGGCGTAGGCGTCCTTGCAGCCGTCGAGGGCGAACTTGTAGCCGGGGCCGACCCAGGCGACGTCGAGCTTGGCGACCCGCTGACCGGCCTTGACCTGCTCGCCGAGCTTGTCGAGGCCGTCCTCGGTCCACAGCCCGAGCTGCATGCCGCGGTCCTTGAGGCCGTTGGCGGTCTCGGCGAGGTCCTCGTAGCCGCAGCCGTAGCCGTCGTTGACGAGCATCCAGCCGTTGGGCATGTCGTTCTGGACGTAGCCGTCGGCGACCTTCAGGGCGTCGAGGGTGTGGCGCTCGCCCCGGTTGGCGTTGTGGAGGTAGCAGTCGGCGTCGCCGATCTCCAGGCCGTAGACGGGCGGCAGGAACGGTTTGCCGGTCAGGTTCGTGTACTGGCCGATGACGTCCTTGAGCGCGTCGGAGCCGGAGCCGGTGAAGTAGTAGGCGTCGAAGCGCTGTTCCTTCGCGCTGGTGGTGACGGGCTCGCCGAAGGCGTAGGTGTTGGGGGCGTAGGTGTTGCGGTAGACGCCGTAGCCGGCCGAGGAGAGGTAGAACGGCACGGAGTTGGGGTGGCCGCCGTCGTTCCAGTTGTAGTCGACGCCGACCTCGACGGTCTTGCCGCGGTGCGAGGTGTTGCCGCGTCCGTTCTGCATCCCGGCGCCGTAGAACTGCTCGTCGGCGCCGCGGGCCAGGGACTGGGTGGTGCGCTCCTGGGTCCAGCTGAGACCGGTGGTCTCGGACCAGAGCGGGGTGCCGTCGGCGCGGTACGCGGCGAAGCGGAGCGGCGACTTGTAGGCCCGCAGGGTCACCTTCGCGGAGGTGAGTTCGTAGCGGTCGCCGCGGTCGCGCCAGCGGGTCGGGGGCGGCGCGCCCTGCGACTGGACGATGTCCTGTCCGGTGGGGTCGGTGAACGTGCCGTCGGGGGCCAGTTCGATGCGGAAGGTCTCGTCGGTGACGAAGCTGACGCGGGCCTGGGCGCTGCCGGCGGTCAGCCGGTAGACGGCGCCGTCGGCCTGGAAGCCGGTGACGTCCCCGACGGTGGTCGGTGTGGGCTCGTCGGCGGACGGCTCCGCGGACTGGGCGCTGCCGGGGCCCGCGAACACCGCGAGGAGCCCGAGCACGGCGCCGGCCAATGCAGCCTTCATGCGCAATGTTGATTGCATGGAGGGTATTTAGCGCAGAAACGAGCATCAGGGCCAGGACAAAACGGAACCGCCCCCGGACTTCGTGAGAAGTCCAAGGGCGGTTCACGCCAAGGCAGTTGTACGGGCGGGAGCTACAGGGCCACTCCGAGCAGGGCGTCCACGGTGCGGGAGACGAGACCGGGCGCGGACTCGTCCGTACCGCCCTCGGCGTGCTGCCGCTCGGCCCACCGGTCGACCGCGGCGAGCGCGGCCGGCGCGTCGAGGTCGTCGGCGAGCGCCTCGCGGACCTCCTCGACCAGCGCGTCGGCGGACGGGCCGTCGGGGCGGGAGACGGCGGCGCGCCACCGGTCCAGGCGGTCCACGGCGTCCTGGAGGACCTGGTCGGTCCACTCCCAGTCGGCGCGGTAGTGGTGCGAGAGGAGCGAGAGCCGGATGGCGGCCGGGTCGACGCCCTGGCGGCGGAGCGCCGAGACGAAGACCAGGTTGCCCTTGGACTTGGACATCTTCTCGCCGTCGAGGGCGACCATGCCGGCGTGCACGTACGCCTTGGCCATGGGGAACTCGCCGGTCAGCGCCTGAGCGTGGGAGGCGCCCATCTCGTGGTGCGGGAAGATCAGGTCGGAGCCGCCGCCCTGGACGTCGAAGCTCATGCCCAGGTGGTCGAGGGCGATCGCGACGCACTCGATGTGCCAGCCGGGGCGGCCGGGGCCGAGGCTGCCGCCGTCCCAGCTCGGCTCGCCCTCGCGGGCTGCCATCCAGAGCATCGGGTCGAGCGCGTTCTTCTTGCCCGGACGGTCCGGGTCGCCGCCGCGCTCGGCGGACAGGTGGCGCATCAGCTCGGTGTCGTAGTTCGACACCTGCCCGAAGTGCGGGTCGGCCTCGACGGAGAAGTAGATGTCGCCGTCGAGTTCGTAGGCCGCGCCGGAGTCCCGGAGCCGCTCGACGAGCGGCACGATGCCGGGTATGGCCTCGACCGCGCCGATGTAGTGCTGCGGGGGCAGCATCCGCAGGGCGGTCATGTCCTCGCGGAAGAGGGCGGTCTCGCGCTCGGCGAGGCCGACCCAGTCGACGCCGTCGCGGATCGCGCGCTCCAGGAGCGGATCGTCGACGTCGGTGACGTTCTGGACGTAGTGAACCTGCCGCTTGGTGTCGAGCCACACGCGCTGAACGAGGTCGAACGCGTTGTAGGTCGCCGCGTGACCCATGTGGGTCGCGTCGTACGGCGTGATGCCACAGACGTAGATACGGGCGACGGGACCGGGGGCGAGGGTCACTCGGCCACCGGTCGCGGTGTCGTGGATCCGGAGGTCGCGGCCCTTGCCGGGCAGGGCGGGGACCTCAGAAGCGGGCCAGGCATGCATGACCTGAGCGTAACCGGACACTCGTTCCGGATACGAACCGGATGCGGGATCTTGGCCGAGGAGGCGCTCTTGCAGCTCGCGGCCGTTCATGCATACCCCCTGGGGGGTACGGCCCTCGGAGGGGCTTGGCCGGATTCGATCGGTCGGACGGAGCCCAGGGCGGCGCGGCGCCGGGAGGTCAGACCGGCGGCCAGGGGATCGCCGGCCACTGCCCGGAGGGCTCCGGGTGGCGGCCGGTGGTGCGCAGAGCGGTGACACGGCGGCGCAGGGCGTCCACCTCGGCGGCGGTGAGCAGCTCCGCCAGTCGGGTGGCGAGCGGCGTCCCGGGGGCGAGGAAGCCGTCGAGCCGCTCCAGGACCGCGGTGGCCTCGGCGGGCAGCTCCTCGCCCGCCCAGCCCCACAGCAGCGTCCGCAGCTTGTCGTCCACGTGGAAGGTCACCCCGTGGTCGATGCCGTAGAGGCGGCCGTCCGGCGCGGGCAGCAGGTGCCCGCCCTTGCGGTCACCGTTGTTGATGACGGCGTCCAGGACGGCGAGCCGGCGCAGCTCGGGGCGGTCGGCGTGGACGAGCAGGGCGGTGCGGTCCTCGCCGACCTGGGCGGGCCCGACTGCCTTCCACCCCTCCCCCGCCTCCTCGTCCTCGGTGAGGGCCAGCAGGCTCGCCCCCGGGTCGGCGTCGATCCACAGCTGGACCATGCCCTCGCCGTACGGGCCGTCCCGCAGCACCGTGGGCGGCACGAGGCCCCAGCCGGTGGCCTCGGAGAGCTCGTAGGCCGCGACCTCGCGCTGGGCGAGGGTGCCGTCGGGGAAGTCCCAGAGGGGCTGCTCGCCGGCGACGGGCTTGTAGACGCACTCGGCCTCGGCGCCGTCGAGGGAGACGGCACAGACGAGCACCGCGTTGGAGGCCTCGCGGACCTGGCCGCGCACGGTCAGCTCGCCCTTGGTGAGCAGGTCGACGACCGCCCGGTTGTCGAGGCCGCTCATGCTCCGCGTCGGTATCCGTTCTGGCGGGGGCACACATGGCCCTCGGGGTCGAGGGGCAGGCTGCACAGCGGGCACGGCGGGCGGCCGGCGTTGACCACGTCGAGGGCGCGCTTGGCGAAGGCCCTGGCCTGCGCCCCGGTGAGGCGGACGCGCAGCATCGGCGGCCCGTTCTCCTCGTCCTGGAGCAGCCGTTCCTCGGCGGCGGCGAGGTCCTCCTCGGACTCGGCCTCGAGTTCGACGAGCGCCTGCGCCTCGACGATCATGCGCTGCTCCTCGCCGTCCCAGGCGAGCGCCATGGTGCCGACCCGGAACTCCTCCTCGACGGGCACGTCGAGGGGCGCGGTGTCGGCGATGTCGGTCGGCGCGACGGCCGGGACGGGCGCGTTGCCGCCGGTGCGGCGGACCACCTCGTCGAGGAGTTCGTCGATGCGTTCGGCGAGCGCGGCGACCTGGGTCTTCTCCAGGGCCACGCTGGTGACCCGGCCGGCCGCGGACGCCTGCAGGAAGAACGTACGGCGGCCAGGCAGCCCGACCGTGCCGGCCACGAAACGCTCCGGTGGGTCGTAGAGGAACACCTGACGGGACACGTCCCTGACTCCCTTGGGTCTCGGCAGTGATGGAGGCCCGCGCTACAGCGGCCCGTCCACCCTACTGCGCGGATGGATCACGGTGCGCCCGCACCGCCCCCGACCTCGGCGGCCCCGTTCGGGTCGGCGCTCGCCTTGGGCGCGAGGGCGGCGAAGTCGCCGGTGTCGCCGAGGCGCACGAGGAAGGGGCGCAGCCTGGTGTAGCGGATGACGGTGACGGAGCAGGGGTCGACGTGGATGCGCTGGAAGAGGTCCAGGTGCATGCCGAGGGCGTCGGCGACGATCGACTTGATGATGTCGCCGTGGGAGCACATGGCGTAGACGGCGTCCTCGCCGTGATCGGCCTCCACACGCGCGTTCCAGTCCCGAACGGCGTCGACGGCTCGGGCCTGCATGGCGCGCATCGACTCGCCGCCGGGGAAGGCGGCGGCGGAGGCGTGGGCCTGGACGACCTGCATGAGGGGCTCGTCGGCCAGTTCGGCGAGCTTGCGGCCCGACCAGTCGCCGTAGTCGCACTCGCTGATCCGCTCCTCGGTGTGGAGCGGCAGCCCGGGCCGGGCGTCCAGGAGGGGCTGCAGGGTCTCGCGGCAGCGCTGGAGCGGGCTGGTGACGACGGCCGCGAGCGGCACCCCGTCGAGCCGCCCGGGCAGCGCGGCGGCCTGCGCGAGCCCCCGCTCGTCGAGTGCGACCCCGGGCAGCCGCCCGGCGAGGACCCCGGAGGTGTTGGCGGTGGAGCGTCCGTGCCGGACGAGAAGAAGCGTGGCCATGGCGGCAAGAGTAGGGGGTGTCCTGTGGGCCATGCCGGGCTCCCGACGTCTGGCACGCACGCACGCGCGCGTGCGGGGTGTCCGCGGGTGCGGGCGGGCCTTGTACGGGGGAGAATGCGGCGCGTGATTGTGGACTCTGCCATCTACCGGGACGGGCGCCGCACGGACGGCCCCGCGGACCTGTCCGACGCCCTGGCAGAGGCGCGGGCGACCGGGAACGCCTTCCTCTGGGTCGGGCTCTACGAGCCGACGGAGGCCGAGTTCGACCATGTCTCCGACGAGTTCGCGCTGCATCCGCTGGCCGTCGAGGACGCCCTGAAGGCCCATCAGCGCCCCAAGCTGGAGATCTTCGACGATTCGCTCTTCGTCGTCCTCAAGCCCGTCGTGTACGAACCGGAGAGCGACCGGGTCTCCCTGGACGAGCTGATGCTGTTCGTGGGCGACTCCTTCGTGGTCACCGTCCGGCACGGCGAGGGCGCGCCGCTGGCGGCCGTACGGCGCCGTCTGGAGGCCGAGCCCGACGTCCTCAGGCACGGTCCGACGGCCGTCCTGTACGCGGTCAGTGACGCGGTCGTGGACCACTACATCGACGTCGCCGGTGAACTCCAGGTCGACCTGGAGGAGCTGGAGGCGGACGTGTTCGCCCCGGTGGGCGTGGGCCCGTCGAACACGGCGGAGCGGATCTACACGGCCAAGCGGCAGGTCCTGGAGTTCCGGCGCGGCACCGGGCCGCTCGCGGGCCCGATGGCCCGTCTCGCGGCCGGGGACGTGCCGTTCGTGCACGAGGGCTCGCAGCCCTTCTTCCGCGACGTCAGCGACCACCTGATCCGCGCCAACGAGCAGGTGGAGGGGCTCGACCGGCTGCTCTCGGACGTCCTTGCGGCGCACCTGGCGCAGATGGGCGTGCGGCAGAACGACGACGTGCGGAAGATCTCGGCGTGGGCCGCCATGGCCGCGGTCCCCACGATGGTCGCGGGGATCTACGGCATGAACTTCGAGCACATGCCGGAACTGACGTGGACCTGGTCCTACCCGGCCCTGATCCTCATCCTGATCGGCATCGAACTGGGCCTCTACCGGCTGTTCAAGCGCCGGGGCTGGCTGTAGTCCCCGCGGCCCCGGCGCGCATCCGGTCCGGCCGTTCTAGAACGCGGGGGCCGGGGTCGCGGGGCCGCCCAGGGCGTCACGGCGCTCCGGCATCTTGAGGTCGACCATCTTGTGCCAGCCGGCGAGCCGTTCGTACCCGTACATGCCGTGGATCCCGGTGGCGAGCGCGCTCGCCTTGGCCTTCGGCCACTTCAGGATGCGGCCCATGTGGATCATCACGGCGAGGCTGACGTCGCGGTAGACCTTGATCTCGGCGAGCGCCGACTCGCGCAGGGTGCGCTGGATGAGCCGGCCGTGCCCGGCGTACGCGAGGCGCAGCAGCTCCTCGTGGCAGTACGCGAGGTGGTTCGCCTCGTCGTTGTCGATCATGTGGATGGCCTTGCCGAGCTCGGGATGGTTCCCGAAGTACGTGACCAGCATGTCCATCTGGTCGGCGGCCCGCTGCTCGGTGACCCGGCTGTGCGCGAGGTAGACGATGATGTCCTCCTCGCTCAGCGGCTCGTCCCGGCGGAGCTTGTCGTGGGCGAGGCCGATGCCGCCCTGTTCGAGGAGCATCGTGTAGTCGGTGTCGGGCGGCACCGGTACCGGTTCGAGGCCGCGCTTCTTCAGCAACGCGTTGAAGATCCGGCCGTGTTTGTCCTCGTCGGCGCCGTGCCGGGTGATCTTCGGGGCCAGGTCCCGCATGCCGGGGGCGACGAGGGCCGCGATCCGCGCGTTCTCCCAGCCTCCCTGGGACTCGCCGCTGGCGGCGATGGAGCAGAAGAGCTGGAAGGAGTCGTCGTTGTCGATGATTTCCTGGAACAGGCTCTTGGCCGTGAGCATTGCAGCCACCTCCATGCGGGCGTCCGCACGCCGCACGTCCGCAGAGAACGAGTCAAGTGCGGTACGGCCGGGTGGGCAACAGGAGGGGCGGGCCGTTCGGCTGAAAGAAGGAGCGTTCCGCCAGTAACCGTGCGCCCCGTGGAGCGTTGTGCTGCATGACGGCCGTGGCGGGGAAGACCCCCCGAGCCCCCACCACGGCCGCAGACTTCCGCGGAGCTTCCGGCTAGGCCAGGCCCGCGTGCTCCAGGGCCTCGGTGCCCGCCCGCAGCGCCGCCAGCCTCTCGTCGAGGGTGAAGCCGGCCGGGGCCAGGGTCAGGGTCGTGACACCGGCCTCCGCGTAGGCCTTCATCCGGTCGGCGATCCGGTCCACGGAGCCCAGCAGCGTGGTCTGGTCGATCAGCTGACGCGGGACGGCGGCCGCGGCGCCCGTCTTGTCGCCCGACAGGTACTTGTCCTGGATCTCGGCGGCCTGCTTCTCGTAGCCCATGCGCTGGGCCAGCTGGTTGTAGAAGTTCTGCTTCCGGCTGCCCATGCCGCCGACGTACAGGGCGGTGTACGGGCGGAAGATGTCGGCCAGGGCGTCGATGTCGTCGCCGAGGGCGATCGGGAGGGTGGGGTGGACGTCGAAGCCGTCCATCGTCAGGCCCGCCTTCTCGCGGCCCGCGCGCAGTGGCCGCAGCGCCGTCTCCTCCAGGTGCTCGGCGGAGGGGAAGATCAACAGCGCGCCGTCGGCGATCTCGCCGGTCTGCTCCAGGTTCTTCGGGCCGATCGCCGCGATGTAGAGCGGGATGTGCTCGCGCTGCGGGTGGACGGTGAGCTTGATGGGCTTGCCGGGGCCTTCCGGCAGCGGGAGCGTCCAGTGCTCGCCCTCGTACGTGAGCCGCTCGCGCGACATGGCCTTGCGGACGATCTCGACGTACTCGCGGGTGCGGGCCAGCGGCTTGTCGAACTTGACGCCGTACCAGCCCTCGGAGACCTGCGGGCCCGACACCCCGAGGCCGAGGCGGAACCGGCCGCCGGAGAGCGAGTCGAGGGTGGCGGCGGTCATCGCCGTCATCGCGGGCTGGCGCGCCGGGATCTGCATGATCGCCGAGCCGACGTCGATCCGCTCGGTCTTGGCGGCCACCCAGGAGAGCACCGTGGGCGCGTCGGAGCCATAGGCCTCGGCGGCCCAGCAGACGTCGTAGCCGAGGCGGTCCGCCTCCTGGGCGACGGCAAGATTGTCGCCGTCCATGCCCGCGCCCCAGTAGCCGAGGTTGATGCCGAGCCTCATGACCACACCCTCTTTACCGATCAGTAACGTCCCTTGGGCCGGACTCTAGCGCGCGGGTCACGGATCCGTCAGGGGGAGGTTGTCCACAGGCTCTCTCCGCGTGGGGTCTTGGCCAGTAATCTCGCGCCCATGGAGCAGAGGCATCTCGGACGTACCGGCCTGCGCGTGTCCCGGCTCGGGCTCGGCACCCTCACCTGGGGCCGGGACACCGACGAGCACGACGCCGCCGACCAGTTGAAGGCGTTCTGGGACGCGGGCGGCACGCTCGTGGACACGGCGGACGTGTACGGCGGGGGTGAGGCCGAGTACGTGCTCGGGCAGCTCATGGAGCGGCTGGTTCCGCGGCGGGATCTGGTCATCTCCACCAAGGCTGGCAGCGTGCCCGACCCGTACCGGCGGATGGACGGTTCGCGCGGGCATCTGCTGGCGGCGCTCGACGCGTCCCTGGCCCGGCTCGGCACGGACCATGTGGACCTGTGGCAGCTGCACGCGTTCGATCCGCACACCCCGCTTGAGGAGTCCCTCCAGGCGCTGGACATCGCCGTGAGCAGCGGCCGCGCGCGGTACGTGGGGGTGTCCAACTTCTGCGGGTGGCAGCTCGCGAAGGCCGGCACCTGGCAGCTCGGCGCGGCCGGTGCGGGGCGGACCCGGCTGGCGGCGACCCAGATGGAGTACTCGCTGCTCCAGCGGGGCGTCGAGCGGGAGGTGCTGCCCGCGGCCCTGGACCTGGGCATAGGCCTCCTGCCGTCCTCGCCGCTGGGGCGCGGGGTGCTGACGGGCAAGTACCGCACGGGCACGCCGACGGACTCGCGGGGCGGTTCGGAGACCATGGCCCCGTTCGTGGAGCCGTATCTCGACGAGGCCGCGAGCCGGATCGTGGACGCGGTCGCCACGGCGGCGGACGGCCTGGCGACGACCACGCTCCAGGTGGCGCTCGCCTGGGTCCGCGACCGGCCCGGCGTGACCGCCCCGGTGGTCGGCGCGCGCAACGCGCAGCAGCTCACGGCCGCTCTGTCAGTGGAGAGCCTTAGTCTTCCTGACGAGATCTGCCGGGCGCTCGACGATGTGTCGGCGCCCGTGCACCGCTATCCGGACCAGGACTGGAGCACCTTGTGACCGAGCCTTCGCGGGAGACCCCGCCCGAGGCCACCGAGCCCGAGCCGGGCGAGACCGACGAGGCCGCGGCCGAGCAGGCCCCGGAGACCGCCGAAGGCGGGACGACCGGTGCCGACGGGGGTGCCGACGGGGAGGCGAAGGCCGCCGAGGTGTCCGAGGCGCAGGCGGAGCTGGCCGCGCAGCGGGAGCTGCGGGCCCGGATCGAGCAGCGCAAGGCCGAGAAGGCGGCGCCCGTGGAAGCGGGCGCGAAGCTGAGCGGCACGGCGGCCGATCTGCTCGCGGCGGTACGAGCGGTGGAGAGCGGTACGAAGTCGGGCAGCACGTTCTTCGAGGCACCGCAGCCCGCACCCGCCTCCGCGCCCTCTCCCGAGCCGCGGCGCACCGCGCCCGTCCCGGGGCCCGCCACGCCCGTCCCGGCCGCCCCCGCGGGGCCGGTGCCCGTGGCCGCCCCGGAGACGCTGGCGGCCGTGCGGGAGGTCCTCGCGCGCGGTGGGGCGCCGGAGTCGCTGACCGGCCAGGTCGCCGCCACCCTGGGCGAGGGCGCCGCGGAGGCGTTGCGGGAGGACCCGTGGCAGCTGCTCACCGTGCCCGGAGTGCGGCCCGAGCACGCCGACGGCTTCGCCCGGGCCCTGCTCGGCGCGGAGTGCGGGCCCGACGACCCCCGCCGGGCGGTCGCCCTGGTCGCCTGGCTGCTCGAACGGGCCGCACTGAAGGGCCACACGGCCCTGGAGGACACCGCCGTACGGACCGGGCTCACCGGCCTTTCCGTGTCCGACCCGGACGAGGCGATCCGGACAGCGGCCGCCGAGGGAGCCGTGCTGCTCTTCCAGGAGGAGCAGGCCCCCGAGGAGTACGAGGACGAGGAAGGGGCCGACGCCGAAGGCCCCGAGGGCGGCAAGCGCGCCGAGTCGCCCGAGGCCGAGGAGCCCGACCTGCCGGCCCTCCTGGGGCTCGACCGGTACGCCATGGCCGAGGAGAGCCTCGCCGACGGTCTGGCCCGGCTGGTCAAGACCGTCTCGGCGGAGGTCTGGGAGGGCCCCGAGCTGGTCCGCGCGGCCGGCGCGTACGGCCTGGTCCTGCACACCGGGGGCGAGGCGGCCCGCAGCGAGCCGGTCGCGCTCGCCGAGGCCGCCCGGGAGCGGGGCCTGCGGGTCGCCGTGGCCGCGCACAGCGAGAACGGGGTCGAGCGCCTCGGCGCGGAGGCGGTGACGGTCACCGCCCTGGTGTCCGGCGCCGCCGGTCCCGGCCGGGACGAGGAGGGCTCCCTGGCCCTGGACGTGCTGGTGGTCCTGGACGCGCCCCAGCTGGACGTGGAGAGCGCGACGACGCTCGTCGAGTCCCTGCCCGACGGCTGCCGTCTCGTGCTCAGCGGGGACCCCGGTGTCCTCGGCTCCGCGGGCGCCGGCCGGGTCTTCGGCGATGTGCTGGCGGCCCGGGTCTGCCCGACGGTCGCCTCCCGCCTCCCCGACCCCGGCCCGATCGGCGAGCTCGTCTCGGGCATCGGCATCGGCGAGCTGAACCAGGTGGAGGCGCCCGGCAAGGAGGTCGTGATCGTCCCCGTCCGGGACGCGGGCGAGGCGGTCCACCGCACGGTCCAGCTCGTCGCCGACTCGATCCCCCGCGCCTTCGACGTGCCGGCCGGGGACACCCAGGTGATCACGGTCGGCCACGGTGGCTCGGCGGGCACGCGCGCGCTCAACGCGGCGCTCAAGGAGCGGCTCAACCCCGGACCCGGCCGCTTCGGCGGCTTCGACCCGGGCGACCGGGTGGCCTATGTGCCGGCCCCGGGGCGCACGGTGAGCGGGACGGTCGTGGGCGCCGACGCCGAGGGCCTGCGCCTGGAGTGCGCGGGCGAGCCCCTCGTCGTACCGAAGGAGCGGGTGGAGTCCGCGCTCCGGCACGGTTGGGCGCTCACGGCCCACCAGGCCGCCGGGATGCGCTGGCCCGCCGCGGTCGTGGTGCTGCCGGGCGACGCGGCCCAGGGCCTCGACCGGGCCTGGGTGTACACGGCGTTCGGCCGGGGCGAGCGTCATCTCTCGGTCGTCCACGGCGTGGACCAGGCCCTGCCCCGCGCGGTGGCCGAGGGCGTACCCCCGGAGCGCACGACCCGGCTGAGGGCGCTTCTGGAGGCCCTGTTGGCCGCCTCGGAGGACTGAGACGACGGAGGGCGGGGCACCCCACGGTGCCCCGCCCTCCGTCGTGCTTCGCGGTACGCCTCAGGCGTCCTGCTCCTCCAGGTCGTCGTCCAGCTCGTCGTCGAAGACGGCGCTGACGTCGAAGCGGCAGACGATCCGCTCCGGATCGGCTTGCTCGAAGGGGGCGTTCAGCCACTCCCCCGCTTCGGGCAGCTCCTCCGCGGCCGTGACCCAGAGCGTGGAGTCGCCCTCCTCCAGGCCGAACTCCTTGTGCCGCGAGGCGATTTCGTCCGGTTCGTACTCCCCGAAGAGCACGCCGAGCGCGGCATGCGTGCTGACACCGGCGCCGGCGCCCGCGTCCGACCCGTCCTCGTCGCCCTCCAGATCGGTGATGCGCTGTGCCTGGGCGAGCAGCCGCTGTGGTTCGACGACGGCGTAGTCGCGACGGATCAGTACGCTCAGGGCGTGCGGCTCCTCCGGTCCGGCGTAGGGCGGGAGCGAGTCGTCGGCGCCCGGGATCTCGAACGGGGTGACCTCGTCGTAACGGTCGTAGAGCCGCTCGTCGTAGGCCTCGGCGGCCGCGGCAAGGGCGTTGAAGGCTTCATAGACGGCCGGGTCGTCGTCCCCCGAACGACGTTCGACCGCCTCAAGGTGACGGTCCAGTGCGGTTTTGACCGCCTCGGCGGCGGCACGTACCTCGGCAGCGGTCGGCTGCGCAGCATCAGACATGGGACGCACGCTATCCGTACCGGGCCTGTGCCCGCACAATAGATGCGATGCCGGAATACGAATTTGTCGACGTGTACGTGCCGCGCGGTGTCTCCCGCAAGGAGGCGACGCGGCTTCTGACCGACCATGCCGAGTACGGCCACTGGGAGTTGGACCGCCTGGTCCTGCACCGGGACGGCAGCCGCAGGGTGCGGCTGCGCCGGCGCATCATCCGTCAGGTCCGCGCCACCTGGTGACATGAGAAGGGGCCCCGCCGTGCGGGGCCCCTCTGCGTCACGCGGTGGTCCTAGACTTGCGCGGACCGGCGGGAGCGGCGGTAGAGCACCGATCCGGCGAGGAGCAGCGCGGCGCCGGCCGGGACGGCCACGCCGAGCGGACCGGAACCGGTCTGCGCCAGCTCCTCGGTCGCCTCGGGCTGCGTGATCGTGTGCGTACCGGGCATGTTCGGGCCGTTCGGCGTCACGTTCTCGCCGGAGTCGCCCGGGCCGCCGGGGGTGCCGGGCGTGCCAGGCGTACCGGGGTTGCCGGGCGTGCCCGGGTTGCCGGGCTCACCAGGGTTCCCGGGGTTGCCAGGGTTCCCGGGGTTGCCCGGCTCACCCGGGTTGCCCGGCTCACCAGGGTTCCCGGGGTTCCCCGGGTTGCCCGGGTTCCCGGGGTTCCCCGGCTCGCCCGGGTGGCCCGGGTGCGTGGGCTCGATGCCGTTGCCGCACTCGTTGCCGAACGCCGGGTTGATGGCACCGACGACCGAGACGCTGTTCCCGCAGGCGTTCACGGGGGCGTCGACCGGCACCTGGATGGTGTTCCCGGAGGCGACGCCCGGGGAGTTGCTCGTCCCGCCCTCGGCCGAGGAGCCGCGGTGCTTGCCCGTGCCCGGCTTGGAGACGTTGGCGCACTTGTTGCCGAACGCCGGGTTCATCAGACCGACGACGTTGACGGTGTTTCCGCAGACGTTGACCGGCGCGTGCACCGGAACCTGGACGGTGTTCCCGGACGCGACGCCCGGGGAATTCGAGGCCGCGCCGTTCGCACTCGAATCGGCATTCGCATAACCACCACCGAGGGCGATGACTCCGCCCGCGGCCGCAACGGTGATCAGGCCCTTGCGTGTGACCTGTCGCATAGCTTGTTCCCTGCCTTTTCGGCTTCTGCCTTCTGGCTTCAGAAGAGGGGCCACCGAGCCCGAACGCCCGGGGCGGAATGCCCGCCGGCCCCGGAGTGCATGGCACGCACTCCGGGGCCGGCCTGGCTCAGACCCTCACGGGTCGAGGCACAACGTCAGGCGTTGACGCAGGTGTTGCCGAAGGTGGGGTTCAGCAGCCCGATCACGGAGACCGTGTTGCCGCACACGTTCACCGGGACGTGGACCGGCACCTGGACGACGTTGCCCGAGAGCACGCCGGGGGAACCGATGGCGGCACCCTGGGCACCCGAGTCGGCAACGGCCATGCCCGCACCCGCGAGAACGAGACCGCCGGTGGCAGCCGCAGCAGCGACGACCTTCTTGATCATTATTCCTCCTTGTTGGCAATGCGATCCCAGCCGCGGACCGCACCACCTGTAACGAGGGGGAAGTAATGGGGCTACGAGCCTATGAGTGCATTCACTCTTTCCGGTCTAAGGCGTACGTGCGGCCGATTATCGGAGACAGGTGAACGAGATGCGGTTCAGGAGGCGTCGATGAACCGGTCGAGCACACGGACGCCGAACTTCAGCCCGTCGACCGGCACTCGCTCGTCCACGCCGTGGAACATCCCGGCGAAGTCCAGCTCCGGCGGCAGCTGGAGCGGCGCGAAGCCGAAGCAGCGGATGCCGAGGTCGTCGAAGGACTTGGCGTCGGTGCCGCCGGAGAGCATGTACGGCACCGCCCGGGCGATGGGGTCCTCGGCGCGCAGGGCCAGCTGCATGGCGTCCACGAGGGCGCCGTCGAAGCTGGTCTCCAGGGCCTTGTCCCCGTGCACGTCCTCGCGCTTGACCCGGGGGCCGAGGATCCGGTCGAGGTCGGCCAGGAACTCCTGCTCGTAGCCCGGCAGGAACCTTCCGTCGACGTGGGCCGTGGCCTGGCCGGGGATGACGTTGACCTTGTACCCGGCGCCGAGCATGGTCGGGGCGGCGGAGTTGCGCAGGGTCGCGCCGACCATCTTGGCGATGCCGCCCAGCTTGGCGAGCGTCGCCTCCATGTCCTCGGGGTCGAGCGGGGTGCCCAGCGCGTCCGAGAGCTCGTCCAGGAAGGACCGTACGGTCTTGGTGACCCTCACCGGCCACTGGTGGCGGCCGAGGCGGCCCACGGCCTCGCAGAGCTCCGTGATGGCGTTGTCGTTGTTGGTCATCGAGCCGTGCCCGGCCGTGCCCTCGACGGTCAGCCGCATCCAGTGCATGCCCTTCTGGGCCGTCTCGACCAGATAGAGCCGCAGGTTCTCGTTGACGGTGAAGGAGAAGCCGCCGACCTCGCCGATCGCCTCCGTCACCCCGTCGAAGAGGTCCCGGTGGTGGTCGACCAGGTGCCGGGCGCCGTAGGTGCCGCCCGCCTCCTCGTCGGCGAGGAAGGCCAGGACGATGTCGCGCGGGGGTTTACGGCCGCTGCGCATCCGGTCGCGGACGACCGCGAGGGTCATCGCGTCCATGTCCTTCATGTCGACCGCGCCCCGGCCCCAGACGCAGCCGTCGGCGACCTCGCCGGAGAAGGGGTGGTGGGTCCAGTCCTCGGCGTTGGCCGGCACGACGTCGGTGTGGCCGTGGATGAGCAGGGCCGGCCGCGACGGGTCCTCGCCCTCGATCCGGGCGACGGTGGAAGCCCGCCCCTTGTGCGACTCGATGATCTTCGGCTCGAGACCGACCTCCGCGAGCTTCTCGGCGACGTACTCCGCCGCCGCACGCTCGCCCGGGCCGGAGTGGTCGCCGTAGTTGCTGGTGTCGATGCGGATGAGGTCACGACAGAGGTCGACGACCTCGTCCTCGCCGGTGACGCTCCGGCCCGTGTTCGACTCGCTCACGCTGCTTCCTCCCACTACGTGCCCCACGTGCTTGCTGGTGGACGCCCCCATCCTCGCGCGCCCGACCCCCGGGACCCAAGGGCGGCCGCCGGCCGACATCCGCCCGTCACACGGTTTCGGCCCGAACGGGGGTGGTGATCGACCACCTCCAATGTTTGCTATGGTTTTCCACGTCGGAACGGCCGAGCGGCCGGAAAGACAGACACCTTGTCCGGGTGGCGGAATGGCAGACGCGCTAGCTTGAGGTGCTAGTGCCCTTTATCGGGCGTGGGGGTTCAAGTCCCCCCTCGGACACCAGCGAAGGACCCCACGTCATGTGGGGTCCTTCTCGCGTTGGAGAGGCGATGGGACGGAGAACGAAGCGGCCGGTCGCGCCGCTCGCGCAGCGGGACGGGATCGACCCCGTGCGGCTGCGGCTGCCCGAGGCCTCCGAGGAGGGCCGGGCGACCGTCGGGGCGTACCTCCGGGAGCGGTACGGCGGGGCCGTCGGGGACGCGCGGGTCCGGGAGATGGTGCGGGACGGGCGGTTCGTGGGCGCCGACGGGCGGCCCGTCCGGGAGGACGAGCCGTACGCGGAGGGCACGTACCTCTGGTTCCACCGGGACTTCCCCGCCGAGGAGCGGGTGCCGTTCGAGATCGGGGTCGTGCACCGGGACGAGCGGATCGTCGTCGTCGACAAGCCGCACTTCCTGGCGACGATGCCGCGCGGCCGGCATGTGACCGAGACCGCGCTCGCACGGCTGCGGCGGGAGCTGGGCGTGCCAGAGCTGCAGCCCGCGCACCGGCTGGACCGGCTGACGGCCGGGCTCGTGCTCTTCGTGGTGCGGCCGGGGGACCGGGGCGCGTACCAGACGCTGTTCCGGGACCGGCTGGTCGGCAAGGAGTACGAGGCGGTGGCGGCGTACGACCCCGGGGTCGTGCTGCCGGTGACCGTACGGAGCCGGATCGTCAAGGAGCGCGGGGTGATCGCCGCGCGGGAGGAGCCGGGCGAGCCGAACAGCGAGAGCCGGATCGAGCTGGTCGAGCGGCGGGGCGGGCTCGGGCGGTACCGGCTGCTGCCGATGACCGGGCGGACCCATCAGCTGCGGGTGCACATGAACAGCCTGGGGCTGCCGATCCTGCACGACCCGGTCTATCCGGTGGTCCGGGAGGACGGCCCCGAGGACTACACGCGGCCGCTGCAACTGCTCGCGCGGGTCCTCGAGTTCACCGACCCGGTGACGGGGGTGGAGCTGCGCTTCGAGAGCGGGCTGCGGCTCGACGGGATGGACACGGACGCGTAGGGCCTGTCCGGCGGATCAGGGTCGGAGAGGCCGCGGCGTCTGGTGCATGGGGCCTCCCCAGGCCCTCTGGGCCTGGGGGACGCATCGCAAGGCGCCGGAGCGTCTCGATAGCGGAGCTATCGGGGCGCTTCGGCAACGCGGCGAGGCGCCGTGCCAGACTCCGGCGGCCCCGGCCATGATCCGCCGGACAGGCCCTGGACGCGGGAGACCCCCGCAGGCCGCCGCCTGCGGGGGTCTCGTCGCCCCGTGGGGGGTCTCAGTCCTGGCGCGTCGCCGCGGTCGCGCGGACCCGCTTGCGGACCAGGAACCAGCCGCCGACCAGCGCGGCCGCGATCAGCGGGAGGCAGTTGACGGTGGTGCGGCTGATGCCGCCGTCCATCCACATCAGGACCAGCACCGAGCCGAGGAAGACCAGCGTGACGATCTGGGTGTACGGGGCCCAGGGCAGCTGGTAGCCGGGGCGGGTGACCCGGCCTTCCTTGGAGCGGTTCACGAAGAGCAGCGAGCAGACCATGATCATGGCCCAGGTGCCGATGATGCCGATGGAGGCGAAGTTCAGCACGAGCTCGAAGGCCTCGCCGGGCATGACGTAGTTCAGGCCGACTCCGAGGACACCGAAGGCGGCGGTCAGCAGGATGCCGCCGTAGGGGACGCCGCCCTTGTTCATGACGCCGGTGAACTTGGGCGCGGAGCCCGACAGCGACATGGAGCGCAGGATCCGGCCGGTGGAGTACAGGCCCGAGTTGAGGCTGGAGAGCGCGGCCGTCAGGACGACCAGGTTCATGACGCCCGCGGCGCCGGGGATGCCCAGCTTGTCGAAGACGGTGACGAAGGGGCTCTGGTCGCCGGAGTACGCGGTGTACGGCAGGAGCAGCGCGAGCAGGACGACGGAGCCGACGTAGAAGAGGCCCACGCGCCACATGATCGAGTTGATCGCCTTCGGCATGATCTTCTCGGGGTTCTCGGTCTCGCCGGCGGCGACGCCGCACAGCTCGACGGAGGCGTACGCGAAGACGACGCCCTGGATCAGCAGCAGCATCGGCATGACACCGCTGGGGAAGATGCCGCCGTTGTCGGTGATGGTGGAGAAGCCCGGGGTGTGGCCGCCGACCTCGTGCGAGGTCACGATCAGGAAGATGCCGATCAGCATGAAGGCGACGAGCGCGCCGACCTTGATGATCGCGAACCAGAACTCCATCTCGCCGAAGTACTTCACGGAGATGAGGTTGGCGGCGAGGACGACCGCGAGGGCGATCAGGGCGAGGATCCACTGCGGGACGTCGCTGAACATGGCCCAGAAGTGGGCGTAGGTCGCGGCCGCGGTGATGTCGGCGATGGCGGTGGTCGACCAGTTGAGGAAGTAGAGCCAGCCGGCCGTGTAGGCACCCTTCTCGCCCATGAACTCACGGGCGTAGGAGACGAAGGCGCCGGAGGAGGGGCGGTAGAGGACCAGCTCGCCGAGGGCCCGCACCACGAAGAAGGCGAAGACGCCGCAGACGGCGTAGGCGATGAAGAGGGACGGTCCCGCGTTGGCCATGCGGCCACCGGCGCCGAGGAAGAGGCCGGTGCCGATCGCGCCGCCGATGGCGATCATGTTGATGTGCCGGGACTTGAGGTCCTTGCGGTATCCGGCGTCACCGGCGTCGACGTGGGGGGACGCTCCGGTGGCCGCCGCCGGTGGCGGCGTGGCGGACAGCGTGTCGGCCGCAGAGGGGGTGCGGTCACTCATGGAGTTGTTCGCCTTCGTGAGGGGGAGGGTCTGTGCGGTACCCGGCCGCGCGCGCGTGGAGGTCGTCCACGGCTCTTACGGCCAGCGCACATCGTCACGGCACGGCGGGAATTCGGCAGTGGCCAATGTCACTGAACGCCCTTATTTGAGCTACTTCTGAGGTTGCTCGGGTGAGAATGGCCGGGGTACGCCGGGCCTACGGAGCGAGAACGTCCAGTTCCTTGAGCGCGCCGACGGCGATCTGACGGGTCAGCTCCTCGGCACGGACCGCGTCCCTCTCGCGTACCGCCTCGGCGACCTGGACGTGCAGGGTGACGGCGGCCGGGTCGGGGTCCTCGAACATCACCTGGTGGTGCGTGCGGCCGGTGAGGACCTCGGCGACGACGTCGCCGAGCCGGGCGAACATCTCGTTGCCCGAGGCGTTGAGGACGACCCGATGGAAGGCGATGTCGTGGACGAGGTACGCCTCCAGCTGCCTGCCGCGCGAGGTGGCGACCATGCCGAGGGCCTGCTCGGTCAGTTCGCGGCACTGCTCGGGGGTGGCGTGGGTGGCGGCGAGGCCCGCGGCGACGGGTTCGACGGCGGAGCGGAGCACGGTGAGCGAGCGGAGCTGGCGGGGGCGGTCGGCGCCGGCCAGGCGCCAGCGGATGACCTGGGGGTCGTACACGTTCCACTGGGCGGTCGGCAGGACGATCACGCCGACGCGGCGGCGGGACTCGACGAGGTGCATGGACTCCAGGACGCGGACGACCTCGCGGACGACGGTGCGCGAGACGTCGAAGCGCTGGGCGAGTTCGTCGGTGCGCAGCACGCTGCCGGGCGGGTACTCCCCCGCGGTGATCGCGAGACCCAGGGTGGCGAGGACGTGCGGATGAAGCCCCTGGGCCGGTGTCGTCATGGGGGTCAGCCTACGCGGCGACCAAGATCGGGAACAAAAAGTATGACTTAAATGTCACAGACCCTTGAATACGTCGTACCCAATGGGTTTCATGAGCGCGACGGATCGATGTCGAAGAAGACAGCGAGGCACCACCCCATGAGCACCACCTCCCCGACGGTCCCCCGGGTCGTCGTCGTGATGGGCGTCGCCGGCACCGGCAAGACGACCATCGGCCCCCTGGTCGCGGACGCGCTCGGCGTCCCCTATGCCGAGGGCGACGACTTCCACCCGGCGGCGAACGTCGCCAAGATGTCGGCCGGCGTCCCGCTGGACGACGCCGACCGCGGCCCCTGGCTCGACGCGATCGGGCGCTGGGCGCACGGCCGGGAAGGGCTCGGCGGGGTGGTGAGCAGCTCCGCCCTCAAGCGGATCTACCGGGACCGGCTGCGCGCGGCCGCCCCGGGCGTGGTCTTCCTCCATCTGACCGGCGACCGCGAGCTGATCGAGGGACGGATGGCCGAGCGCAAGGGTCACTTCATGCCGACGGCCCTGCTCGACTCGCAGTTCGCCACGCTCCAGCCGCTGGCCGAGGACGAGGACGGTGTCGCCGTCGACGTCTCCGGCTCACCGGAGGAGATCGCGGCGCGCGCGGTCGCGGCCCTCGGCCGCCTCGTCGACTGACCGCGCGTCCGGTACGTCCCGGCCGGCCGCGCGTGCCGTAGGCCGGCTTGTTCGGCGTCGGCCGCGAACCCCGACTCCCTCGCACAACCCCCGTACGCCCGCATCCCCCTGCCCCTCACCCCCGTCCCCGTAAGGAACCACCGTGACCAGTCTCAGCGTCGAGATGCTGGCAGCGGACGCCGTCGAGCCGATCACCTCGGCCGGCAACGCCCAGCTGGGCTTCGCCGTGCTCGCGGGTATCGCCCTCATCGTCCTGCTCATCACCAAGTTCAAGCTGCACGCCTTCCTGGCCCTGACCATCGGCTCGCTGGCGCTCGGCGCCTTCGCCGGTGCGCCGCTCGGCGCGACCATCGACGCGTTCACCACCGGTCTCGGCAAGACCGTCGCGGGTGTGGGCGTGCTGATCGCGCTCGGCGCGATCCTCGGCAAGCTGCTCGCCGACTCCGGCGGCGCGGACCAGATCGTCGACACGATCCTCGCCAAATTCGGAGGTGCAGGGCCGCAGGCCCTTCCGCAGAAGGGTGGCGGCGGGCGACGGGCGGGCGGGCGGGCGATGCCCTGGGCGATGGTGCTGATCGCCTCCGTGATCGGGCTGCCGCTCTTCTTCGAGGTCGGCATCGTCCTGCTGATCCCGGTGGTACTGCTCGTCGCCAAGCGCGGCAACTACTCGCTGATGCGGATCGGCATCCCCGCCCTCGCCGGTCTCTCGGTCATGCACGGGCTCATACCCCCGCACCCCGGCCCGCTGGTCGCCATCGAGGCGCTCGGCGCCAACCTCGGTGTCACGCTCGCCCTGGGCGTCCTGGTCGCGATACCGACCGTGATCATCGCCGGTCCGCTGTTCTCGCGTTACGCGGCCCGCTGGGTCGACATCCCGGCCCCCGAGAACATGATCCCGACGCGTCCCTCGGAGGACCTGGAGAAGCGTCCCGGCTTCGGCGCCACCGTCGCGACCGTCCTGCTGCCCGTCGTCCTGATGCTGGTCAAGGCGCTCGTCGACATCGTCGTGGACAACCCCGACAACGGGCTGCAGAAGGTCACCGACGTCATCGGTTCGCCGCTCATCGCGCTGCTCGCGGCCGTGCTCGTCGGCCTGTTCACGCTGGGCCGCGCGGCCGGGTTCACCAAGCAGCGGCTCTCCACCACCGTCGAGAAGTCCCTCGCCCCGATCGCGGGCGTGCTGATGATCGTCGGCGCGGGCGGTGGCTTCAAGCAGACCCTGATCGACGTGGGCGTCGGCCAGATGATCCTGGACTTCTCCAAGAACTGGTCGATACCGGCGCTGCTCCTCGCCTGGCTGATCGCCGTGGCGATCCGGCTCGCGACCGGCTCCGCCACCGTGGCGACGATCTCGGCGGCCGGGCTCGTGGCCCCGCTCGCCGAGGGCATGGGCACGAGCGAGACGGCGCTGCTCGTCCTCGCGATCGGCGCCGGCTCGCTCTTCTTCAGCCATGTGAACGACGCCGGTTTCTGGCTGGTGAAGGAGTACTTCGGCATGAACGTCGGCCAGACGATCAAGACCTGGTCGGTGATGGAGACGATCATCTCGGTCGTCGGCATCGTCTTCGTCCTGCTGCTGTCGCTGGTGTTGTAGCCGCACTCCCCCTCCGTACGGACCGGGTTCGGGCGCCGCTCAGGCGTTCCGGACCCGGTCCAGTACGTTCCGGCCCAGTTCCAGCGCCTCGTCGGGTTCGCGGACCGCCTGCTGGAGGTCGACGAAGCAGGAGTCCGCTCCGCCGGCCCGGACGCCCGCCAGGACGGCCGCGACGGCGTCGGCCGTCATGTCCGGGGTGGCGTTGAACCGGATGTGGCGGCGCAGCGCGTCGGGGTCCCGGCCGGCCTCGTCCGCGGCGCGGCGCGCGATCTCCCAGAGGCCGGCGGCGGCCTCCGGCGGCAGGACCGCGCCGACCCAGCCGGCCGCGCGCCGGCCGACCCGGCGCAGCGCGGCCGGGCTGAAGCCGCCGAGGTAGACCGGGGGCCCGGCGGGCTGGGCGGGGCGGAGGCCGACGTACGCGCGGGGGATCGTCCAGTGCGGGCCCTTGTGGCCGAACTCCTCCTCGGCCCAGATGCCCCCGAGGATGTCGAGGATCTCGTCGAGGTGGGCGCCGCGCCGCCCGAAGTCGGCGTTGACCGCGGTGTACTCGTCGCGGAGCCAGCCGATGCCCAGGCCGACGTCGAGCCGGCCGCCGCTCAGCCCGTCGAGCGAGGTGAGGCTGCGGGCGAGCAACAGGGGCGGATACCAGGGGGCGTTGAGGGTCGACATGCCGAGCCGGGCGTGCCGGGTGGCGGTGGCGGCGACCGTCAGGACGGTGAGCGGGTCGAGGAACGTCCGGTACTCCTGGGGGTACGGGTTCTCGGGGGTGTGGCCCGGGTAGATGTCGCTCGGCGCGACCGGGGTGAGCGAACGGTCCCCCACCCAGAAGGAGTCGAACCCCGCCTCCTCGGCGTCGCGGGCGAAGCCGGCGATCGTCTCGGGGCGGGCGTGCGTTCCGTACTGGGGCAGTGCGATGCCTATCTCCATGCCCCTCATGGTGAGTTGGGGGCGGCCGGCGCCACGAAGGGGTGGGCGCGTGAGCCGCGCCACACGGACGGGCCTGGAAGAGACGTTCGACGACCGCGCCTCCGCCGTCGCCTACCTCAGAGCCTGGGCCGCCGCCTACCCCACCGCCCGGGCCGCCGCCCGGCCCGCCGCTCGGCCCGAGAAGATGCAGCCGCCGAGGAAGGTGCCCTCCAGGGAGCGGTAGCCGTGGACGCCTCCGCCGCCGAAGCCCGCCGCCTCGCCGGCCGCGTACACGCCCTCCAGTACCTCGCCGCCCTCCCTCAGCACGCGCGACGACAGGTCGGTCTCCAGGCCGCCGAGCGACTTGCGGGTGAGGATGTTCAGGCGTACGGCGATCAGCGGACCGGCCTTGGGGTCCAGGATCCGGTGCGGGGACGCCGTACGGATCAGCTTGTCGCCCAGGTACTTGCGCGCGCCCCGGATCGCCGTGACCTGGAGGTCCTTGGTGAAGGGGTTGGCGATCTCGCGGTCCCTGGCCGTGATCTCGCGGCGCAGCTCCGCCTCGTCGATCAGCGGCTCGTCCGTGAGGGCGTTCATGCCCCGGACGAGGGCGGACAGGTCGTTCTCGACGACGAAGTCGACGCCGTGGTCCATGAACGCCTGCACCGGGCCCGGTACGTCGGCGCGGGCGCGGCCGATGACGTCCCGGATCGACTTGCCGGTGAGGTCCGGGTTCTGTTCGGAGCCCGAGAGGGCGAACTCCTTGCCGATGATGCGCCGGTCGAGCACGAACCAGGTGTGGTCGTGGCCGGTCCGCATGATGTGTTCGAGCGTGCCGAGGGTGTCGAAGCCGGGGAAGAGCGGGACGGGCAGCCGGCGGCCGCGCGCGTCCAGCCAGAGCGAGGACGGGCCGGGCAGGATGCGGATGCCGTGCTTGGCCCAGATCGGGTTCCAGTTCTCGATGCCCTCGGTGTAGTGCCACATCCGGTCGCGGTTGATGTGGCGCGCCCCGGCCTCCTCGGTGATGCCGAGCATCAGTCCGTCGACATGGGCGGGGACCCCGGAGAGCATCTTCGCGGGCGGGGTGCCGAGGCGGTCGGGCCACTGCTTGCGTACGAGGTCGTGGTTGCCGCCGATGCCGCCCGAGGTGACGATCACCGCCTGCGCCCGGAGCGCGAAGGAGCCGGTCACCTCGCGGCTGCTCGCGGTGCCGCGCTCGGCGGTGGACGGCTCCAGGATCTCGCCGCTGACGGTGTCCACGGCGCCGGCCGTGGATCCGAGGGCGGTCACCCGGTGCCGGAAGCGGAACTGGACGAGGCTGCGGGCCACGCCCTCGCGCACGCGCTGCGCGAAGGGGGCGACGAGGCCGGGTCCCGTACCCCAGGTGATGTGGAAGCGGGGCACCGAGTTGCCGTGCCCGGTCGCGTCGTACCCGCCGCGCTCGGCCCAGCCCACCACGGGGAAGAACCGCACCCCGCGCGCGTGCAGCCAGGACCGCTTCTCGCCGGCCGCGAAGTCGACGTACGCCTCGGCCCACTTCCGCGGCCAGTGGTCCTCGGGACGGTCGAAGCCGGCCGTGCCGAACCAGTCCTGGAGGGCGAGCTCGTGGCTGTCCTTGATCCGCAGCCGGCGCTGCTCGGGCGAGTCGACGAGGAAGAGGCCGCCGAAGGACCAGTGGGCCTGGCCGCCCAGGGACTGTTCGGGCTCCTGGTCGAGCAGGATGACGCTCCGCCCGGCGTCCACGAGCTCGGCGGTGGCCACCAGGCCGGCGAGGCCGGCCCCGATCACGATCACATCAGCGTCGTACGACATGGACCGAATCTTGGATACACGAATGTATCGAGTCAACCGTCCGGACCGTCCCGACCGCGTGCACACCCCTCCCGTTTTCTAATGTCGAACATTAATATGGTCGGCATGGCGAGGACGTCAGGGCCCGAGACCCGGGACAAACTGATCCGCGCGGCGGAGGAACTCTTCGCGGCGCAGGGCGTCGACGGCGCCCAACTGCGGGACATCGTGGCCCTCGCGGGCCAGAGCAATCCGTCGGCCGTGCAGTACCACTTCGGCTCGCGCGCGGGCCTGCTCGACGCGGTGATGGCCGGCCGCCAGAGACGTACGGAGCAGGTCCTGGAACCGCTCCTCGCCGAGGCGCCCGACGAGCCGCACGCGCTGCTCAGGGCCCTGGTCGGCGCCGAGGCGAGCGAGCTGCGCACCGAGCGCGGCCGCCGCTGTCTGCGGATCTCCGCCCAGCTCAGCCACGAGAGCGGGGTACGCACCCGCACGCCGCACCCCACGCTCGACGGCACGGTGTACTGGCGGCTGATCGAGCGGGTCGAGGCCTGTCTGACCGGTCTTCCCGAGCCGCTGCGGCTGGAGCGGCTCGACCTGGCGCTCACCGTCGTCGGCGCCGCCATGGCCGACCGGGCCCGGCAGTACCTCGACGGCACCGTCCCGCTGACGGACGAGCAGCTCTTCCTCGCCGACCTCGTCCAGACCACGACGGCCCTGCTGCAAGCTCCGCCGCCGCCCTCGATGCCCTCGATCCGAAAGGACCCCTCATGACCGAGAACCTCCGCCTCCACGACCTCACCGGCAAGACCGTCCTCATCACCGGAGGCGCCCGCGGCCTGGGCGCCGAGGCCGCGCGGCAGGCCCTCGCCGCCGGGGCGAACGTCGTGATCACCGACGTGCTCGACGACGAGGGCAAGGCGACCGCGGCCGAGCTGGGCGAGCGGGCGCGCTTCCTCCACCACGACGTGACCTCCGAGGAGGCGTGGGCGGCGGCCGTCGCGTACGCGGTCGCCGAGTTCGGCGGGCTGCACGGTCTGGTGAACAACGCCGGGATATCCAGCGGGGCCTTCCTGGAGACCGAGTCCGTGGAGAACTTCCGCCGGGTGCTCGACATCAACCTGACCGGTGTCTTCATCGGCATGAGGGCCGCGATCCCGGCGATGAAGGAGGCCGGCGGCGGCTCGATCGTCAACATCTCCTCGGCCGCCGGTCTGATGGGCCTCGCGCTCACCGCCGGCTACGGCGCCTCGAAGTGGGGCGTGCGCGGGCTAACGAAGATCGGCGCGGTGGAGCTGGGCGCGGCGCGGATCCGCGTCAACTCGGTCCACCCGGGGATGACGTACACCCCGATGACCGCAGGGGTCGGCATCGAGAAGGGTGAGGGGAAGTACCCCAACACCCCGATGGGGCGGGTCGGGGAGCCCGACGAGATCGCCGGCGCGGTGGTCTTCCTGCTCTCGGACGCGGCCTCCTACGTGACGGGCGCGGAGCTGGCCGTGGACGGCGGCTGGACGACCGGGCCGACGGTGAAGTACGTCATGGGTCAGTGATCCGGTCGCGGATCGGTGATCCGGGAAGGGATCAGTGATCTCGTCATAGGTCAGTGATCTGATGGGGGTATGAATCCCGCCGAAGAGGTCCTGGACGTCGTCGACGAGCGCGACGAGGTCGTCGGGCAGGCCCCGCGCGCCGAGGTGTACGCGCGGGGCCTGATCCATCGCTGCACGTTCATCCAGGTACGGGACGCCGAGGGCCGGATCTTCGTGCACCGGCGCACGCCCGGGAAGCTGGTCTACCCGTCGATGTACGACATGTTCGTCGGCGGGGTCGTCGGCGCCGGTGAGTCGTACGACGACGCGGCGCTGCGCGAGGCCGAGGAGGAGCTCGGCGTCTCCGGTCTGCCGCGCCCCGAGCCGCTGTTCCGGTTCCTGTACGACTCCGGGGGCGTCGCTGGGAAGTGGTGGTCGGCTGTGTACCAGGTGCGGTGCGAGCTGCCGGTGGACCCGCAGGTGGAGGAGGTCGCCTGGCACGCCTTCCTGCCCGAGGCGGAGGTGGTCGCGCGGCTCGGGGAGTGGGCGTGGGTTCCGGACGGCCTGGCCGCGTACGAACGGCTGCGCGCGCACCGCGGTTAAGGTGCCCGGGTGAGTGACTTCGTGCAGAGTCTGCGGCTGTGGTTCGCGCCGCAGCGGATCCGTGACGAGGGCGAGACCCCGGACTACCGGTTCTCGCTCGCCAACGAGCGCACCTTCCTCGCCTGGATCCGGACCGCGCTCGCGCTCGTGGGTGGCGGCTTCGCCGTCGACCAGTTCCTGCCGGACCTGCGCTGGGGCGTACGCGTCGGGCTCGCCCTCGCCCTGCTGGCGGCGGGCGTGCTGTGCGCGCTGCGCGCGGTGAACCACTGGGTGCGGTGCGAACGGGCGATGCGGCGCGGGGAGGACCTGCCGGTGTCGCGGTTCCCGACGGTGCTGAGCCTCGCGGTGGCCCTGGTGGCCGTGGTGATGGTGGTGGTCATCCTCTTCGGCTGGGCCGGCCGGTGACCGAGGGGGCGGCGCCCGCCCGGGATCCGGGGCTGCAGCCGGAACGGACCCGGCTCGCATGGCGCCGTACGACGCTGACCTGCACGATCGTTGCGGTGCTCGGCGCGAAGTCGGCGATCAGGGACGAGATCACGGCGACCGGGGTGGCGGGCGCGGCGGGGGTGGCGCTGGTCTGGGTCGGTTTCCTCGCGGTCGCCCACCGGCGGATCCGCTCCCTGGACGCCGTCCGGCCGAACCCGCTCTCGCGCCGGGGCGCGCTGCTCGCGACGGCGTGCACGGTGGCGCTCGCGGCGTTCGCGGTGGCGGTGGTTCTGTAGGAGATCCTGTGGTGAGGGGCTTCAGTCCGGCCAGGCCACCGTGACGACGACCTTGCCCTGGAGGCCGCCCTCCTGGTTGGCGCGCTGGGCGTCGGCGGCCTGTTCCAGGGGGAAGGACCGGGCGACCCGTACGGAGAGCACGCCCTCGTCGACCAGACGGGCGAGCGCGGCGAGGTCCTCGGAGTTCGGGCGGACCCAGAAGTACCGGCCGCCCAGGCCGATCACCTCACCGTCCGCGATGGAGGCGAGGCGGCCCTCGGGGGTCAGGACGTCGGCGGTCTTCTTGAGGAAGGTACCGCCGATGGTGTCGAACGCCGCGTCCACGCCGTCGGGCGCGAGGGAGCGGACCTGCTGGACGAAGGTGTGCTCGTCGTAGACGACGGGCTCGCCGCCCAGCTCCTCGACCGGCTCCTGGCCTCCCTCGCGCACCGCGCCGATGACCCGGCAGCCGACGTGGCGGGCGATCTGGACGGCCATGGAGCCGACGCCGCCGGCCGCCGCGTGCACCAGGAGCGTGTCGCCCTCGCGGACGGTGAGGGCCTGGTGGAGCACCTGGTAGGCGGTGAGCCCGGCCAGCGGGAGGGCGGCGGACTCCTCGAAGCCCACGGTGCGGGGTTTGCGGGCGAGCGTACGGACGGGGGCGGCGACGTACTCCGCGAAGGTGCCGCGGGAGAGGAAGTCCTCGCGGACGTAGCCCATGACCTCGTCACCGACCGTGAACTCGGTGACGGAGACGCCGGGCTGGACGACGACGCCGGAGACGTCCCAGCCGGGGATCACCGGGAAGACGGCGTCGATCATGCCGTCCAGGTAGCCGGCCTGGGCCTTCCAGTCGACGGGGTTCACGGCCGCCGCCCGTACCTTCACGAGGACGTCGTCCGGGCCGACCTTCGGGTCGGGCCGTTCGCCGTACTCGAGCACCTCGGGGCCGCCGTACCGGCTGTAGCTGATCGCCTTCATACCCCGAACGATCACGGCGGCCCCCGTCCCCCGCAAGCCGGATACCCCCGGCAGAGCGGTAGCGCGCCTGGTCAGCCGCCCAGCGCCGCCGGCGGAGGGAGCAGGGTGCGCGGGTCCTGGCCGGCGTGCCAGAGGCCGATCAGGAAGGCGGTGGCGGCCTCCAGGAGGTCGGCGCGGCCGAGCGGGCCCGCGACGAGCGGGACGCAGCCCAGGTCCTTCACGAGCGTGGCGACGAGGGCCAGGGCCTTCTCGTCGTCGCCGCAGAGGGGGACGGCGAGCGGCCCGTCGGCGAAGACCGGTGGCGTACGGGCCCAGACGGCGGGCGTGACGTGGTTGAAGGCCTTCACCACGCGGGCGCCGGTCGCGGCCGCGATGGTCCGGGCGGCGCCGGGGCCCTCGCCGGTGGTGAGCACGAGGCCGGGTCCGATCGCGTTGGTGCAGTCGATGAGGACCGGGTCGTCCGGCAGCGCGCCGACGCCCGCGAGGACGTCGAGCACGGCGTCGTACGGAAGGGCGAGGAGGACCGCGTCGCCGAACCGGGCCGCGTCGCCGAGGCTGCCCGCGCGGGCGCCGATCCGGGCGGCGAGCGCGTCCGCCGCGGCCGCCGTCCGGCCGCCGACGAGGATCTCGTGGCCGGCCCGGGCCCACTGTCCGCCGAGTGCCTCGGCCATGTTCCCCGTACCGAGAATTCCGATGCGCATGTCCGCCTCCCTGTGGTCGTCTTGAGCGATGCGAACGACGCTAGAGGGGCCCTCGGTTACCGAACGGTGCGTGGGGCGGAGGCCGAGGTGACCGACCGGTTGCTCGCCGACTGCCGGGCCCGGCTCGGGTTCGATCTGCTCGCGAACACCTGGAACGCGGTGGTCCTCTACGCCCTGGCCGACGGGCCGCGGCGCCCGCGTGAGCTGCGGGCCGGGATCGGCGGGATCAGCGCCAAGGTGCTCACCGAGACGCTGCGTCGGCTGGAGGGGTACGCCCTGGTGGAGCGGCGGGCCTACGACGAGTCGCCACCCCGTGTGGAGTACGCGCTGACCGGCCTCGGGCGGACGCTCCTCGGGCCGATCGAGGCGTTGGGGCGGTGGGCGGCGGAGTACGGCGAGGCGTTCGCCGACGCACAGGGGTGGAACCAGGACGAGTCCGACATTCAGGGCTAACCTGAACCACGTCACATCACACCCCCACAGAGGCGATGTCATGACCCTTCTCCACCAAGAGCACCCCACCCACGAGCACGACCACGGCCCGGCCTGCGGCCATCCGGCCGTCGAGCACGAGGGGCACGTGGACTACGCCCACGACGGGCATCTCCACCGGGAGCACGACGGCCACTGGGACGAGTGCGAGCGGACGCAGCACCAGTCGCACGACGGGCACACGCACCAGCACGGGCCCGCGTGCGGGCACGAGGCGGTGTCCCACGGCGACCACGTCGACTACGTGCACGACGGGCACCGCCACGCGGCGCACGACGGGCACTGGGACGACCACTGAGTTTTCCCCGGACCGGGCCCGACTGGCAGGCTGCCACCTGTCAGTCGGGCCCGTTCTCGTCGTCCGGGGGTCTTCTTGTCCGCCAACGCCAACGCCAACACCCACGCCAACACCGGCGCCGCACCCTCCCAGCCGTACGTCGTCGCGCTCGCGCCGGACGTGTTCGCCTTCGTCCAGCCCGACGGCGGCTGGTGCCTGAACAACGCCGGGTTCCTGGGCGACGCCCGCGAGACCCTGCTCGTGGACACGGCCGCGACCGAGCGCCGGGCCCGCCTGCTGCGCGCGGCGGTGCTCGCGGAGGGGCTGCCGCTCCCCCGGACGATCGTCTCGACCCACCATCACGGCGACCACACCTACGGCAACGGGGTGTTCGCGCCCGAGGCGCGGGTCGTCGGCCACGACAGCTGCCGGGCCGAGCAGATCGCCGCCGGGCGCCAGCTCCATCTGCTGTGGCCGCAGACGGACTTCGGCGCGGTGGAGGTGACCCCGCCCTCCCTCACGTACAGCGAACGGCTGACCCTGTACGTCGGTGAGCTGGAGGTGCGGGTGCTGCACCCGGGTCCCGCGCACACCACCGGCGACTCGATCGTCCATGTCCCGGAGCGGGGCGTGGTGTTCACCGGGGACCTGGTCTTCGAGGGCGGGACGCCGTTCCTGCCGATGGGTTCGCTGGCGGGCTCGCTGCGCGCCCTCGACCTGCTGCGCTCGCTGGACGCGCCGACAGCGGTGCCGGGGCACGGGCCGGTGACGGACCCGTCGGCGTACGACGCGACGGAGCGGTATCTGCGCTGGGTGGCCGAACTGGCCCGCGAGGGGTACGCGAAGGGCGCGACGCCCCTGGAGACGGCGCGCGGGGCGCAGCTCGGGGAGTTCGCCGCCTGGCGGGAGAGCGAGCGCCTGGTGGCCAACCTGCACCGCGCGTACGCGGAGTTGAGCGGCCTGCCGGAGGGCTCGCCGCTGAATCCGGTGACGGTCTTCGGGGACATGGCGGCGATGAACGGCGGCGTGCCGGTGGCCTGTCACGCGTAACCCCGGACCGGCGGCCGGGCGCGCGCTCCCGGAGGGCCTTTCGGGCCGCGGTGGCGGTCCCCAGGGGCCGGCCGGACACTCTGCCCCGCCGTACCTGGCGGGGCGTCACCGCGCGCGGCTATACCGGGAAGCAGACGTCCGGCGCCCGAAGGGACCTTCATGTACGACCGAGCGAGCAGCCGAGCGAAGCAGCGGCGGGACGCCTCGGCGATCCTCCAGCTCATCGAGTCCGGCTACCAGTTCTTCGGCCGGGAGAGCACCTACGCGCAGGGCAACGCCCGGTTGGTCGCCGTCCATCCCGCCCGGCCGGCGCCCGCGCCCGGGGACACGACGCAGCCGCTCACGCTTCCCAGCCCCTAGGCCGCAGCCTGCGCAGCGCCGCCGCGTCGTCGCGGTCGCGGTGGGTGCCGTCGTCGTCGAGCCAGCGGCGGTGCAGGGCGGCGAGTGCGGCGCGGTCCAGTTCGACGCCGAGGCCCGGCGCGTCGGAGACCGCGAGGTGCCCGTCCCGGAACGTGGGGCGGGTGGTGACGACGTCCTCGGTCTGCCACGGGTAGTGGGTGTCGCAGGCGTGGTCGAGGTGGGGCAGCGTCGCGGCCACCTGGGTCATGGCCGCGAGGCTGATGCCGAGGTGGGTGTTGGAGTGCATGGAGAGCCCGACGCCGTACGTGCGGCAGAGCGCGGCCAGTTCGCGGGTGCGGTGCAGCCCGCCCCAGTAGTGGTGGTCGCAGAGGACGATCCGTACCGCGTCCCGGGCGAAGGCCTCGGGGACCTCCTCGAAGGTCGTCACGCACATGTTGGTCGCGAGCGGCACGTCCGTACGGGCCGCGATGTGGGCCATCGCGTCCGTGCCGGTCGCCGGGTCCTCCAGGTACTCCAGGACGTCCTTCAGTTCGCGCGCCACGTCGAGCGAGGTCTCCGTGGACCAGGCGCCGTTGGGGTCGAGCCGGAGCGGCCGGCCGGGGAACTCCTCGGCGAGGGCCCGGATCGCGGCGATCTCCCGGTCGGGTGGGAAGACCCCGCCCTTGAGCTTGAAGGACCGGAAGCCGTACGCGCGGTCGAAGCGGCGGGCCTGCGCCACGATGCCGGCCGGGTCGAGCGCCGGGCCCCAGTCGTCGGTCCCGGCGTACTTGTAGAAGAGGTACGCGCTGTACTCGACGGAGTCGCGGACCTTGCCGCCGAGCAGCGCGTGCACGGGCAGGCCGAGGCTCTTGCCGAGCGCGTCCAGACAGGCGACCTCGAAGGCCGAGACGACGGAGAGGCGGAGCTTGTCCGCGGTCTGGACCCCGCGCAGGCCGCCCGCGTCGACCCGCTCGTCCACGGCCCCCGAGTCCCCGCACACCCGCTCGGCAAGGGCGAACAGGCCGTTCACGTGCGTGACCGCCTGCCCGGGGAGCGCCTCGGCCAGCGGCCGGGCGAGCTCCAGGTACTTCCCGTCACCGTACGTCTCCCCAAGGCCGACCACTCCGCCCCGCGTCACCACCTCGACGATCAGGCGGGGCGTGAAGGGCTGATGCACGCCCTGGGTGTTGAGCAGCGGCGGGTCGGCGATCAGGATCGGGGTCAGCCGGACGTCCTCGACAAGCAGCTCTGGATTCATATGTGAACCATATTCATGTTTCCGATCCGCCACCAGACCGCGCGCGCCGCTTTCCCTCGCGAACCCTGGACGACATACCGACTGGTCGGTCATCATGAACGCCGACCGGTCCACCACCCCCGTCCCCGGAGGTACGCACGATGAGTTCAGCCCCGCCACCAGGTCTCGACCCCGAGCAGCTGCGCGGATTCCTCGACCGGGAACGGCCGGGACTCGTGCGCGGCCCCCTCGACGCCCGGCTGATCGAGGGCGGCCGGTCGAACCTGACGTACGTCGTCTCCGACGGCACCGACCGCTGGGTGGTCCGCCGGCCTCCGCTCGGCCATGTCCTCGCCACCGCGCACGACATGAAGCGCGAGCACCGGGTGATCAGCGCCCTGCACACGACGGCCGTGCCCGTCCCGGAGACCGTGCTCCTCTGCGAGGACGAGTCCGTCCTCGGGGCGCCGTTCTACGTCATGGAGTTCGTCGACGGCACCCCGTACCGCTCCGCCGAGCAGCTCGCCCCGCTCGGCCCCGAGCGCACCCGCGAGGCCGTCCTCGGCCTGGTCGACACGCTCGTCGAGCTGCACGCCGTGGACCCGGCCGCGGTGGGGCTCGGCGACTTCGGGCGGCCCGAGGGCTTCCTCGACCGGCAGCTGCGCCGCTGGGGCAAGCAGCTCGACGCCTCCCGCAACCGGGAGCTCGCGGGCATCGACGAGCTGCACGCGGCGCTCGGCCGCGCCCTCCCGGCCTCCGCGGCCCCGGCCGTCGTCCACGGCGACTACCGCCTGGACAACGTCCTCATCGGCGCGGACGACCGGATCAAGGCCGTCCTGGACTGGGAGATGTCCACGCTCGGGGACCCGCTGACGGACCTCGGCCTGCTCGCCATGTACAGCGCGAAGCTCGACCTCCCGCACTCCCCCGTCTCCACGACCGCGGGGGCCGCCGGGCACCCGGACCCCGCCGAGCTGATCGAGCGGTACGCCGTCCGTTCCGGCCGCGACACCTCCGCGATCTCCTGGTACACGGCCTTCGCCTGGTTCAAGCTCGCCGTGATCCTGGAGGGCATCCACTACCGCTACACCCTCGGCCAGACCGTCGGCGCGGGCTTCGACCGCATCGGCGACCTCGTCCCCGTCTTCATCGAGCACGGCCTCACCACCCTCCAGGAAGGCTGATCCGCCATGGACTTCGCATTCGACGCGCGCACCGAGGAGCTGCGGGAGAAGCTGCTCGCCTTCATGGACGAGCACGTCTACCCGGCGGAAGCCACCGCCCACGAGCAGCGGGCGCTGCTCGCCTCGCCCTGGGACACCCCGGCCGTCGTGGAGGAGCTGAAGGCCGAGGCCCGCCGCCAGGGCCTGTGGAACCTCTTCCTGCCCGACGCCGAGCACGGGGCCGGCCTCACCAACCTCCAGTACGCGCCGCTCGCCGAGATCACCGGCCGCAGCCCGCAGTTGGCCCCGACCGCCCTCAACTGCGCGGCGCCCGACACCGGGAACATGGAGGTGCTCGCCCAGTTCGGCGACGAGGGGCAGAAGAAGCAGTGGCTGGAGCCGCTGCTCGCCGGGGAGATCCGCTCGGCGTTCGCGATGACGGAGCCCGAGGTGGCCTCCTCGGACGCGACCAACATCGAGACGCGGATCCTGCGCGACGGCGAGGACTACGTCGTCAACGGGCGCAAGTGGTACATCTCCGGGGCGATGAACCCGGACTGCAAGATCTTCATCGTCATGGGCAAGACCGACCCCGACGGCACGGACATCCGCCGCCAGCAGTCGATGATCCTCGTGCCCCGCGACACCCCGGGCGTCGAGGTGCGGCGGGCGATGCAGGTGTACGGCTACGAGGACCACTCGCACGGCGGGCACGCCGAGGTCCTCTTCCACGACGTCCGCGTGCCGGCGACGAACCTGATCGGCGAGGAGGGCGGCGGCTTCGCCATCGCCCAGGCCCGGCTCGGCCCCGGCCGGATCCACCACTGCATGCGGCTGATCGGCATGGCCGAGCGGGCGATCGAGCTGATGTGCCGCCGGGCCGTCTCCCGTACCGCCTTCGGCAAGCCCGTCGCCCAGCAGGGTGTGGTGCAGAACTGGATCGCGGACGCCCGGGTGACGGTCGAGCAGCTGCGTCTGCTCGTCCTCAAGACCGCCTGGCTGATGGACACCGTGGGCAACCGGGGTGCGCACACGGAGATCCAGGCCATCAAGATCGCGACCCCGCGCGCGGTGGTCGACATCCTCGACAGGGCCGTCCAGGTGCACGGCGCGGGCGGGGTGTCGCAGGACTTCCCGCTCGCCGAGCTCTGGGCCGGCGCGCGGACGCTGATGATCGCGGACGGGCCGGACGAGGTGCACCAGCGGTCGCTGGCGCGGCGGGAGCTGAAGAAGTACCTGTAGGGCGCGTTACGGCCGCAGGGCGCGCAGCAGCAGGTCGGCGAGCTGGTCGGCGACCTGCTGGGGCGTCATCGGGCCGTCCGGGCGGTACCACGTGGACAGGTGGTGGACGGAGCCGAAGTGGTAGTCCACCACCAGGTCCGCCGGGGTCGCCGACGAGAAGACCCCGGACCGCTGGCCCTCCTCGATGAGGGCGCGGAAGCGCTCGTGGTACCGCCGCCGCTCGGCGCGGACCTGCTTGTTCTTCTCCGGGCTGAGGTGGTGCATCGAGCGGAAGAAGATCGAGGCGTCGTCGAGGTTGTCGATGGTGGTCACCACGACGTCGGCGGCCGCGTCCCGCAGCCGCTGCTCCACCGGCGCGTCGGCGTCCGCGAAGGCGTCGAGCCGCTCCTGCTGGAGCCGCAGCACGCGCGCGTAGACCTCCTGGAGGAGGTCCTCCTTGGAGCCGAAGTAGTGGTAGAGCGCGCCCTTGGTGACGCCCGCCGCCTCCACGATCTCCTGGACGGAGGTGCGGTCGTAGCCCTGCTCCGCGAAGAGCCGGGTGGCGGCGGCCAGCAGCCTCTGGGGGACGGGGGTACCGCTCCCGTCCGTCGTCCTGGCCATGCGCCGCCGCCTTTCCCTGGTGATCACCGTGGGTGTCGTGAGGTGTGTCGTGTCTACCGGTGGGAACGGAGTTCCCTCCGGAGGATCTTCCCACTTGTCGTCTTGGGCAGCTCCGCCAGGATCTCGACCTCGCGCGGGTACTTGTACGCGGCGAGCCGCTGCTCGCAGTACGCGGACAGCTCCGCAGGCTCGACGGCGGAGCCCGGGCGCAGGCTCACGTACGCCTTGACCGTCTCGCCCCGGTAGGCGTCCGGGACGCCGACGACGGCGGCCTCGCGGACGGCCGGGTGGGTGTAGAGGACGTCCTCCACCTCCCTGGGCCAGACCTTGAACCCGGAGGCGTTGATCATGTCCTTCTTGCGGTCGACGACGTAGAGCCAGCCGTCCGCGTCCATGAAGCCGATGTCCCCGGTCCGCAGTTCCCCTTCGGGGAACGTGGTGGCCGTGGCCTCGGGGAGCCGCCAGTAGCCGGGGACGACCTGCGGGCCGCGCACGGCGATCTCGCCGTGCGCGCCGAAGGGCACCTCGGCGCCGGTCTCGTCGAGGATCCGGACGAGCGTGTCGGGTCCGGGGACGCCGACGGAGAGGGTGCCGGAGGCGGGGTCGACCGGGGCCTCCTTCTCGGGCGGCACGGCGGCGCAGGGGGCGGTGCACTCGGTGAGCCCGTAGCCGTTGCGGATGTACGGGCCGAAGCCCGCGCGGAACTTCTCCACCAGGGCCGGCGGGACGGGGGCGCCGCCCGAGGAGACGACCAGGAAGGAGGCGAAGTGGTCGCGGGTCGCGCCGGGGTGCGCCGCGAGGGCCATGAAGGCGGTGGAGGGGCCGACCGTGTAGGCGGGGCGGTGCTCCAGGAAGGCGTCGAGGACGACGCCGGCGTCGAAGCGGTAGGCGAGGACGAGGGTGCCGGCGTTGCCGAAGCAGGCGGCCAGTTCGCAGACGAGGCCGGTGATGTGGAAGAGCGGGGCGAGCGCGAAGTACCCCGCGCCTTCCGGTACGGGGTGGCCGGTGCGCTGGCGTTCGGCGTTGTGGGCGATGCCCCGGTGGAGGTTGAGGGCGCCCTTGGGGGTGCCGCTGGTGCCCGAGGTGTAGCTGATCAGGGCCACGTCCTCGGCGGTGAGCTCACGGCCCCCGGGGGCGGGGTGTCCGGCGCGGGCGACGGCGAGGAGGTCCTCGGCCTCCGTCTCCACCCGGTCGAAAGCGAGGACGCGCGGGTCGTCACGGGTCTGGAGGTCGCGTTCGCAGGCCGTGAGGGAGATCCGTACGCCGGCGTCGGCGGCGGTCTCCCGCAGGAAGCTCGCCCAGGCGCGGTCGGAGCAGACCAGGGCGGTGGCCCCGGAGTCCCGCAGGGCGTGCCCGACCTCGCCCGCCTTGTACATGGGGTTGAGCGGGACGACGGTCGCGCCCGCCTTCCAGGCGCCGAGCAGGGCGAGGACGAAGTGCGGGCTGTTCTGGAGCATGATCGCGACCCGGTCGCCCTTGGCGAGACCGCGCGCGGCGAGATGCCCGGCGACGGAGTCGGAGAGCGCGTCGGTCTCGCGGTAGGTCAGCCGGCCGTCGAAGTAGGCGAGAGCCGGGTGTTCGGGGGCCCGGGCGGCGGCGGCGCGGAAGGCGTGCAGCGGGGTGGCGGGCGGGGCTATCGGCGCGCGCTGGGCCTCGGAGAGCTGGGAGAGCCAGGGCATGGCGGCGTAGAGGGACTCGGTCGGGTGGGCGGGCTGCTCGGCCGGGGAGCCGGACTCGGTCGCCGTCATGCGCGGGCACCTTCCCACTTCCGCTGGATGTGGTTCATGTTCCCGAGCCAGCGCTCGGGGTCGGCGGCGCGGGCCTGATAGAAGTCGGCGACCTCGGGGTGCGGGAGGACCAGGAAGCGGTCGGCCTCGATGGCGTCGAGGAGGGAGTCGGCGACGTCCTCGGGCTCGATCGCGGTCGGGGCGAGGACGAGGTCGCCGGCCGATCCGGCGGCGGTGAGCATGTCCGTACGTACACCCTGCGGGCAGATCGCGTGGACCTTGAGGCCCCGGTGGCGGTAGGTGAGGGAGAGCCATTCGGCGAAGGCGTACGCGCCGTGCTTGGAGACGCTGTACGGGGCCGCGCCGACCATGGTGAGCAGCCCGGCGGCGGAGACGGTCGAGACGAAGCGGCCGCTGCCGCGCTCGAGCCAGTCGGGCAGCAGGGCGCGGGCCGCGCGGACATGGGCCATGACGTTGACGTCCCAGGCGGCGGCCCAGACGGCCTCGTCGGCGAAGGCGTCGCCGCCCGAGGCGAGTCCGGCGTTGGCGCACCACACGTCCACGGTGCCGCCGAGGGCCTCGCGGGCCTCCTCGACGATCTGCGAGGCGTCCCCCGGGACGGCGGTGGCGCCGATCTCCTCGGCGACGGCCTTGGTGCGGTCGGGGTCGAGGTCGTTGACGACGACCCGGGCGCCCTCGGCGGCGAACCGGCGGGCGAGCGCGGCTCCGATCCCGCCGCCCGCACCCGTGACGACCACTCCAGAACCCTGCACCGTACTCATCGGGACCCGCCTCTCCGTTGCGACAGTACGAGCAGACTAACCAGTCGGTATGTCGTGGCGAAAGTCCCCTGCGGTCCCCTGTGCACGCCTCGTTCCCAGGGGCGGTCAGGAGCGCTAGCGTGCGTGGCCATGTCGGGGAAGGCGATCAAGGAGGATTCCGCATGAGCCTGTCGAGCCCGTCCAGCCTGTCGAGACGCGGTCTGCTGGCCGCCGGCGGCGCCCTCGGGATCGGTGCGGTGGCCGCCCCCGCGGCCGAGGCGCACGACGGGGGCGGCGGCCGGCGGGTCCGTACCGGATTCGAGCGGCTTGCCGCCGACGGGTACCGGGCGCTCGCCGGGGAGCGCGTCGGCGTCGTCACCAACCCGACGGGGATCACCGCCGACGTCCGCCACATCGTCGACGTCATGCATGCCGACGACCGGGTGGACCTGGTGGCGGTCTTCGGCCCCGAGCACGGTTTCCGGGGCACGGCGCAGGCCGGCGGCTCCGAGGGCCGGTACGACGACCCGGCGACCGGGCTGCCCGTCTACGACACGTATCTGAAGAGCGGGCAGCCGCTCGCGGACGTCTTCACGGCCTCGGGCGTGGACACCGTCGTCTTCGACATCCAGGACGTCGGCGCCCGTTTCTACACGTACATCTGGACGCTCTACGACTGCATGGTGGCGGCCGAGCTGGCGGGGAAACGGTTCGTCGTGCTCGACCGGCCGAACCCGGTGACCGGGCGGGCCGCGCTCGGCCCGGTCCTCGACCGCGCGTTCGCGACCTTCGTGGGGCGCGAGCCGATCGCTCAGGCGCACGGGATGACGGTCGCGGAGCTGGCGCTGCTGTTCAACGCGGAGTTCCTGGCCCGGCCGGTGGAGCTGGAGACCGTACGGATGTCGGGGTGGCGGCGCTCGGACTTCTTCGACGCGACCGGGCTGCCGTGGGTGCCGCCGAGCCCGAACATGCCGACGGCCGACACCGCGCTCGTCTACTCCGGCACCTGCCTCTTCGAGGGCACCAACCTCTCCGAGGGGCGCGGCACCACCCGCCCCTTCGAGCTGCTCGGCGCGGAGGGGATCGACCGGCGGTGGGCGGAGGCCGCGAACGGACTCGGGCTCGCCGGGGTGCGGTTCCGGGAGGCGTACTTCGCCCCGACGTTCTCCAAGTTCCAGGGGAAGACGGTCGGCGGGGTGCAGGTCCAGGTGCACGACCGGGCCGCCTTCGACCCCGTACGGACCGGGATCGGGCTCCTCGTGAGCGCCACGCGCGCGTGGAGCGGTTTCGCCTGGCGCCCCGACAACTGGATCGACAAGCTGACGGGCTCGACGCGGGTGCGGACCCTGATCGACGCGGGCGCGGACGTGGACGAGGTGGTGGGCGCGTGGGACGCGGACCTGGCAGCGTTCCGGGCGGTACGGAGGGAGTACCTGCTGTACCGGTGACGGGGGCTCCGACGGGGCCGGTGACGGGGGCCGGTGACGAGCCTGGCGAGGGGGGATATCCCCCGGTTCGGTCGGGGTGTGGGCAGGTTGGCGGCGGGCGGTGCACCGCCGCCAGGCTTGCCCCATGAAAACGATCACTCGACACCGCTTACCGCTGGTGGGCGCGGCCGTCGCCCTCTGCCTCGCCGCGCTCGCCCCGGCCGGAGCCGCGCGGGCGGACGCCCCGGCGGCCACGCCCGACCCCGCCCGTGAACTCGCCCACAGCGCCCGCCCCTTGACCGACCTGCGCCCGCTGGACCGGATGATCGGCTCGGCCAAGGTCGTCGGGATCGGCGAGGCGACGCACAGCTCGGCCGAGTTCTTCGAGACCAAGCACCGGATCTTCGAGCACCTGGTGGAGCGGCAGGGCTTCACGACCTTCGCCCTGGAGGCCAACTGGTCCGCCGGGCTGCGCATCGACGACTACGTACGGTTCGGCAAGGGCGACCCGAAGCGGATCCTGGACGAGGAGTTCCAGAACGCGTACCGCTTCTGGAACACCGAGGAGTACCTCGACCTGATCGTCTGGATGCGGCAGCACAACCTGCGCCACCCGGACCACCCGGTGCGGTTCATGGGCAACGACCTGGGCTACGCGGGGCCGGAGCTCTTCGACGAGGTCACCGGCTATGTGGAGGCCGCGTATCCCCGGCTGCTGCCGCGCTTCCAGGAGCTGTACCGGACCTCGCGGCCGGTCGGTTCGGTCGACTCCTGGATGAACGCGTACATGGCCAGGCCGCTGGAGGAGCGGCGCCGGATGGCGGCGGACGTGAACCGCGCACTGGCCCTGCTCGAGCGTCAGAAGCCGGGCCGGGACCGCGAGAAGCACACCTGGATGGTGCAGAACGCCCGGGCGATCGCCCAGGTCGGCACCGAGATGGCGCACGACGCCTCCAGTCCCGAAGGGGTCGCGGAGGCGATGCTGTACCGCGACCGGATCATGGCCGAGAACACGGTGTGGTGGCAGCGGGCTACCGGCGACCGGATGGTGCTCTCCGCACACAACGGGCACGTCGGCTACGAGACGACGAAGCCGGACCAGTACCCGCGTCTTCAGGGCGCCTTCCTGCGCGACGCGCTGGGCCGGGACTATGTGAGCGTGGGCGCTTCGTTCGGGAAGGGCTCGTTCAACGCGCACGACACGGGAGCGCCGGGCGAACCGATCAAGCGCTTCACCGTCGGGCTGCCTGGTGACGGGGACAGCAGCGCCGAGACCCTGGACCGGGTCTCCCCGCGCCCCTTCTACCTGGACCTGCGGACGACGACGCCCGCCGCCCGGAGCTGGCTGAACGTGCACCGGCCGGCCTGGCTGATCGGCACCGCGTACCCGTGGCCGGGCAACCAGGGTGCGGTGCGGCTCGCCACCGCTTACGACGTGCTCGTCCACTTCCCCGAAGTCTCGGCGGCGCGCCTGCGCTGAAAACCTGGCCGTCCCTCCGTGCGCGCAGGATGCTGACGCGGGAGAAGTCACCCCAGGGGCTTCCTGGGAGTGCTTCCTCAGAGTGCTTCCTCGACGCGGAGGGACGGGCAGACGATGGCCGGGATGAGTGTGGAGCCGTACCGCGAGATCACCTTCGACAAGGACGGCGACGGTCGGGCGGGCGGGCGCGAGGCGCTCGCCGGCCTGGCCGCCCAAGGGGTCACGGATCTGGTGGTGTTCGCCCACGGGTGGAACAACACCCCTTCCGTGGCGAACGGGTTGTACTCCCGGTTCTTCGCCCCGTTCCCGGACGCCGTGGGACGGGGCGCGCGCGTCGGGTACGCGGGGGTGGTGTGGCCGTCGATGATGTTCTCGGACGAGCCGATCCCCGACTTCGAGTCCGTGGCGGCCGTGCACCCGGGCAAGGAGGCGGTGGTGGGGCGGATCGCGACGCTGCTGGCCGAACAGCCGGACGACGAGGCGGCGTTCGCCGAGTTCGGGACGCTGCTCCGGGCACTGACCGACACCACCGGCGCGCAGGGCTTCCTCGACAGCGGTCGGACCGTGCCCGACTTCCTGCTCGCGGACACGGTGGCGGTCTGCGCGATGTTCACCGACGCGCTGGAGGAGGCGGCGGGTCCTGGCTCCGTACCGACCCCGCGCGAGGCGTTCGGCGGGAGACTGGCGCGGTACTGGAAGGGCGCGAAGGAGGCGCTGCGCCAGGCCACGTACTACACGATGAAGCGACGGGCCGGCGTGGTCGGCGAGCGTGGCCTCGGCCCGCTCCTCGGCGAGGTCGCCCGCTCCTCCCCCGGTCTACGGTTCCACCTCGTCGGCCACAGCTTCGGCGCCCGCCTCGTCGCGTACGCCCTGCGGGGCCTGCCCTCCGGGGCCCGGAACGTGGCGTCGATGACGCTCCTCCAAGGCGCCTTCTCCCACTACGCGTTCGCGGCGCGCCTGCCGCACGACCCGGGGCGGGGCGGCTCCCTGCGCGACCTCCAGCAGCGGGTCCGGGGCCCGGTGGTGGCCTGCTACTCCCGGCACGACACCGCGCTGCGGGTCTTCTACCCCCTGGCCTCCCGCCTGGCCAGGGACGCCGACTCCCTGCTCGGCACCGACAAGCGCTGGATGGCCGTCGGCCACGACGGCATCCAGGCCGTCCCGAACACCCCCGCCCTCCCTCTGCCCCGCGCCCTGCGCGACAGCCTCCCGGCCTCGGGCTGCGTGAGCGTGGACGCGGCGGACGTGGTCGGCGAGCACAGTGACATCTGCCACCCGGAGCTGGCCCGGCTCGTGGTGTCGGCGGGGCGGATCGGGGGGCGGTAGGTCGGGTCCTCGCGTAGGTCAGCTCTCGTGTGAGTCGGCTCTCGCGTCGGTCGGCGCTCGCGTGGCCGGCTCTCGCCTGGCTCAGCTCCCGGGCGCGCGGGCGAGCAGCCGCTCCATCGTCGCCACGGGCAGCGCGGGGTGCGCCGCGGCCGATCGGACGACCCTCGGGTCCGGGTGCGTGAGCAGGTCCTCGACGACGTCCGGCGGCAGGGCGGGGTGCGCCGCGATCGGGCGGACGGCCTTGCGCGCGGGGCCCGCGACCCCGGCCATCCGGCGCAGAGCCGCGCCGGGGCAGCCGGGGTTCTCCGCGACGGCCGCGTACACGGGCGGCCCGTGGCGTTCGACCAGGTCCGTGAGCCGGTCCTCGGTGAGCCCGGGGTGTGGCGCGATGCGCTGGACGACCCCGAGGTCGGCGTCGGAGGCGAGCCGGTCGACGAGGGCGGGCGGAAGGTCGGGGCGGGCGGCGACGAGCGCCCGGACCTGGGCCACCCGGCTCGCCGCCAACTTCGTGAGCTCGGCGTCGGTGGCGGCGAGGATCCGCGGCAGCGGCTCGCGCGGGAGCCGCCGGCGGCCCGCGTCCGCGGTGAGCAGGGCGAGCGGGACGGCCGGGTTCTCCGCGACCGCCAGGCGGACGATGAGATCGGGGTCGTCGGCGAGCCGGAGGAGCAGGGGCGCACCGATGCTCGGGTTGCGGGCGAGGGCCTGCCGTACGTACGCGTCCGGATGGGCCGCCAGGCGCGCGTGGAGGGAGACCGGGAGGTCGGTCCGCTCCGCGATCTCGGCGTGCAGCCAGGCGATCTCGACGTCCTCGGCTTTCCCGGCGTCCTCGACGTCCTCGGCCGCCTTCGCGTCGAGGAAGGCCTCCAGGGCGGCGGGCGGTACGGAGGGGTTGGCGGCCGCCTTGAGCCTGATGCGGCGGACGCCCGGCGTGTGGTCGGCGCAGCCCTCGGCCCGCCGCCGGCAGGCCCCGCAGCTGGTGGGCGCGGGCCGGCCGCCGTCGGCGAGGAGGCCCGCGAGGAGGGAGGGCGGTACGCGGTCGTTGGCCGCGAGGGCCACGCGCACGGGCACGAGGGGGTGGCGGGCGAGTTCCGCGGCGAGGTCGGCGGGCAGCTCGGGAGCCTCCGCGGCCCGCTCGACGACGGTCGGGTCGGGGTCCCGGGCGAGGGCGACCAGGACCTCGGGCGGGAGGCCGGCGTCGAAGGAGGCGAGTTCCCAGCGGACCTCGGGATCCGGGTGACGGGCGAGCTCCCGTATCGCCGCCTCCGGTGCCGTCCCGGCCCTGGCGGCGGCAAGCAGCAGGGTGGGGTCGTCGCGTGGCACCTCGGCCCAGGGGACCTTGCCGTGCGCGACGAGGGTCCAGAGGTCCACGTCGTCGTACGCGCGGAGGGTGCGGGCCTGGGCCTCGGTCAGGTCGTCGCGCCAGGTCAGGGTGGTCCGCACGTCCTCGTCGCCGGCCGCGGCGAGGCGTTCGAACAGGTGCTCAGGCAGCGCCGGATTGGCCGCCAGGCCCTCCCGTACGTTCTGCATCAGACTCCCCCCGCGCGCCTCTGATGGGCCCCATCGAATTTTCGATGGAACACGAAGGGCCGGTCGTTCGTCCATTCCATAACGTCCTTGACGCCGAAGTACGAGCGACGGAGGTGCGGAGCGATGGCGGGTTTCCGGAGTCTTGCGAGACAGGTGCGCGATACCGGGAGTGACACGGCGCTGCGGAGGTATTCGCTGCGCAAGTGCCTGGAGCGGTTCGCGCCGTACGGGCACCGCGCGACCTGGGACCACCTGTGCCACCGGCACAGGTTCGGACCCGAGGACCGGGAGCTCGATCCGGGGCGGCTGGTGGCCGCGCTGGAGGAGCTGGAGGAGGCGCGGGCGGTGTGGCTCGCGTACGAGAAGGAGTTCGCGGCGCGACGGCGGCGCGAGAAGCACGAGGGGCTGCGCCGGCCGGGCGCGCTCGACGACTGGCACCGGCGGACGTGGGGTGGCAACGGGGTCGCGCGCTGCGACGACCCGGCGGTGCATCCCTCGGAGCCGCTGGCCGAGGTGTTGAAACGGCTGATCGCCGCCCTGGAGTCCGCGCCCGGGGACCACTGCCCGGTGTGCGCGGGGGACCGTATCGAGTGGCGGCCGGATCTGGTCGACGAGCCGTGGTTCGGCCCCGTGTGCGGGGCGTGCGGCGTGGTCGTGCCGCGGGCGGTCCTGACGACCGGGGCGCTGGCACGCGCCCGGGGCGGGAGCGGGGCCGAGTCCCGGCTGGCTTCGGTGGCCTGAGGAACGGCGCGTGACGCTTGGTGACGAGCGACCGTGAGGGACGAGCTACGGGGCAACGGGGGACACGGGGGGAACATCGTGATCCAGGTCTGCCTGAACGGGACCCGGGGGCCCGGGGATTCGGCCGCGGTGCCGATGTCGCCCGGTGCGCTGGCGGAGGAGGCCGTGCGGGCGGTCGCGGCGGGGGCGCGGGACGTCCATGTGCACCCCAGGACGCCGTGCGGGAGCGACACGCTGTCGCCCCGGGTCCTCGCGGAGACCCTGACGGCGATCCGGGGAGCCGTCGACGTGCCGGTGGGCGTGACGACGGGCGCCTGGGCCGAGCCCGATCCCGTACGGCGGGTGGAGCGCGTCCGCGCCTGGACGGTCCTGCCCGACCACGCGTCGGTCAACTGGCACGAGCCGGGCGCCGAGGAGCTCGCGGCCGCGCTCCTGGAGCGGGGCGTGGGCGTCGAGGCGGGCCTGTGGTCCGGTACGGAAGGCCCCGCGCGGTTCCTCGGCTCACCGCTGGCGCCCCGGGTGCTGCGGATCCTGGCGGAGGTGACCGACCCGGACGCCGCGACCGCCGAGTCCACGGCCCTCGCGCTCCTGGCGACCCTGGCCGACTCCGCTCACGGAAGGCCGGTCCTCCTCCACGGCGAGGACGCCGGCGCCTGGCCCGTCCTGCGGCTGGCCCGCCGCCTCGGCCTGGACACCCGGATCGGTCTCGAGGACACGCTGCTGCTGCCCGACGGCAGCCGCGCGAGCTCCAACGCCGAGCTCGTCGCGGCCGCGGTCGCGGTCGGCTCGGCCGGCTGAAGGGGCCACGGAGCGCAAATCATTGGCCCGGGACCGTTCCGTTCCCGCAGAGTGTCCTGCGACGAGAACGCCAACCGAGTCTCCGGAGCACTGCCATGTCGACGCTGCGCGTCACCGCCGAAACCCTGGCCGTCCACGCCCATCCGAACGCCGATGCGCTGGAGCTCGCCCAAGTGGGCCTCTACCGCGCCGTCGTGGCGAAGGGCGCGTACCGCAGTGGCGATGTCGCCGTCTACATTCCGGAACAGGCCGTGCTGCCCGCCGAGCTCGTCGACGAACTCGGCCTGACCGGGCGGCTCGCCGGGAAGGCCTCGGACCGCGTCAAGGCGGTGCGGCTTCGCGGTGAGGTGTCGCAGGGCATCGTGTGCCGCCCGAAGGCGCTGGCGGACGTGGACCTGGTCGCGGCGGCCGCCGAAGGGACCGACTTCGCCGAACTGCTCGGGATCACGAAGTGGGTGCCGCCGATCCCGCCGACGATGAGCGGGGACGTGGAGGTCGCGCCCGACCTGCTGCCGTGGGTCGACATCGAGAACCTCCAGCGGTATCCGGGCATCTTCGAGCCCGGTGAGCCGGTGGTCCTGACGGAGAAGCTGCACGGTTCGGCCTGCCTCGCCACGTACTTCGCGGAGGACGGGCGCGTCCAGGTCTCCTCGAAGGGCTTCGGCTCCAAGGGCCTGGCGCTCCAGGAGGACCCGCGGAACCTGTACTGGCGGGCCGTCCTCGGCCACGGCGTCCCCGAGGTCGCGGCGCGGCTCGCCGAGCGCCTGGGCGCCCGCCGGGTCGGGCTGTTCGGCGAGGTCTACGGAGCGGGGGTGCAGGACCTCGGCTACGGCGCCAACGCCCGTGGCGAGGACCTCGGTTACGCGGTCTTCGACGTGTCGGCCGAGATCGACGGCCAGGTGCGGTGGCTGGACCCGGCCGAGGTCCTGGAGGCCGGCGAACTGCCCCTCGTACCGCGGCTCTACACCGGTCCGTACGACCCGGCGACCGTGCTCGAGCTGGCGAGCGGGCGGGAGACCGTGTCCGGGCGCGAGCTGCACCTGCGCGAGGGGGTCGTGATCCGCCCCGTCACGGAGCGGTACAGCCCCGTCCTCGGCGGCCGCGCCATCGCCAAGGCGGTCAGCCCGGCGTACCTGACCCGCAAGGGCGGCACCGAGTACGAGTGACCGGCAGGGAGCCGACGAGACCGAGGGGCCCGTCCACGGGGGTGGCGGGCCCCTCTTCGTCGTCTCCGAACGAGACACCCCCCAGGGAGTGTCCGGAAAGTATGGTCGTCCGCCCGAAGGGCGTCGCGAGCCAGACCAGACTTTCCGGACACGACCTAGGCCTTGCGGCGCTCGCCCATCAGGCGCGAGCCGGTGAGCTGTTCGCCGATCACGTCGTCGGGGTTGGACAGGACGCACTTCCGCAGGGAGAGGCACCCGCAGCCGATGCAGTCGCTCAGATGGTCCCTCAGCCGGCCGAGCTGCTTGATCCGCTCGTCCAGTTCCGTGCGCCACGCCGCCGAGAGCCGTGCCCAGTCCTCGTTGGTGGGCGTGCGCTCCTCGGGGAGTTCGGCGAGCGCGGTACGGATGGTCGCCAGCGGGATGCCGACGCGCTGCGCGGCCCGGATGAAGGCGACCCGGCGGAGGGTGTCACGGTGGTAGCGGCGCTGATTGCCGCTCGTCCGGCGGCTGCAGATCAGACCCTTGGTCTCGTAGAAGTGCAGGGCGGACACCGCGGCTCCGCTACGGGCGGACAGCTGGCCGACGGTGAGTTCGTGAATCTTCTCGGGAATCTGGGGCACCCTTCGCACCCTACTGTCCGTTGACAGCGGGCCCCCCGCCCCACATGCTGAGCAAGCGCTTAGAAACAGGAGTCACAGGTTCACGAAGGGACGAGGGAAACATGGCTGAGCCGAGGATCTTCACCTCCGCCGAGGAGCTGCGTGCCGCCGTCGGCGAGCAACTGGGGCACAGCGACTGGCTGGAGATCGAGCAGAAGCGGATCGACCTGTTCGCCGACGCGACCGGTGACCACCAGTGGATCCACGTGGACCCGGAGCGGGCGGCCGGCGGGCCGTTCGGGAAGACCATCGCGCACGGCTATCTGACGCTCTCGCTGCTGCCCACCCTGGTCCCGCAGATCATGCGCGTCGAGGGCATGAAGATGGGCCTCAACTACGGCACCAACAAGGTCCGTTTCCCCGCCCCCGTACCCGTCGGCTCGCGGCTGCGCGCCGGGGCCGTCCTGACCGAGGTGACGGAGGCCGGCGGCGGCGTCCAGGTGACCGCGACCGTGACGGTGGAGCGCGAGGGCGGCGACAAGCCGGTCTGCGTCGCCGAGTCGGTCTCGCGCTACTACTTCTGAGCGCCGACCATCCGCAGCACGAGGTCGGCGTAGAGCGCGCCGACCTCGTCCGGCGTCCGGCGGCCCTGGGTGTTGAACCAGCGCGAGACGTCGATGCAGAGCGACAGCACCGCGACGGTGGTGCCCGCAACGTCCGGTACGTCGAACTCCCCCGCCGCCACGCCCTCGTTGATGATCCGGCGCACGGTGGCGTCGGACTCCCGGCGCAGCGCCACGATCTCGGTGCGGTGCTCGGGCCCGAGGGCGTCGAGCTCGTACTGGACGACCCGCGCCGTGGTGTGCCGCTCGGCGTGCCAGCGCACGAAGGACCGTACGGCGTCGGCGAGCCGCTCGCCCGCCGTGCCCTCGCCGTCGGCGGCGGCCGTGAGGATCTCCAGGGCCTTGTCGTGGCCGATGCGGCTGATCCGGTGGAGCAGCTCTTCCTTGGTCTTGTAGTGGATGTAGAGCGCGGCCGGGCTCATGCCGGCGCGGCCGGCGATGTCCCGGGTCGTGGTGGCGTGGTAGCCGCGCTCGGCGAACGCCTCGACGGCCGCGACGAGCAGCCGCCGGGCCGCCTCGGGCGTGACCTCGCCCCACGGCGCGTCCTCGCCGCCGGGCGTCTCCTCAGCGACGCTCATGGTTCGCCCCTTCTCCAGCCGTCAGGACGAACACCATACAACGAAGCTGAGCAAGCGCTTAGACTCAGAGCTTCTGGAACGGGTCGTGCTCGGCGAGGAGCTTCTCCAGCCGGGCCTGGTCGACCCGGCTCACGATCTGCCCCGCCTCCTGCCGGTCGCGGACGACCTTGGCGAGGGTGAAGGCGGAGGTCGTGAGATAGAGGACCGCGATGGCGAGGAAGGACCGCACCCAGGCGTCCGCCTCCAGGTTGAAGATGCCGATGCCCACGGCCGCGAGCGCGAGCCCGAAGGAGATGACGGCCTGCATGTAGTAGGCGGCCGTGTTCTGCTGCTTGACCGGTGTGTCGCTCATGGCCCAAGCATCCGGCGGATGTGGCGCGGGCCACATCCGTCCGGATACTCAGCCGCGCTCCGCGAGGTACTCAGAACGCGGACACGCCCGTCAGCGCCCGCCCGATGATCAGCTTCTGGATCTGGCTCGTGCCCTCGTACAGCGTCATCACACGCGCGTCGCGCAGCAGCTTGCCGACCGGGTACTCGTCGATGTAGCCGTAACCGCCGAAGACCTGGAGGGCGTTGTTCGCCGCGCGCACGGCGGCCTCGGAGGCGTACAGCTTGGCCTTGGAGGCGGCGGTGGCGAAGTCCTGGCCCCGGTCGATCAGGTCGGCGACCCGCCAGGTCAGCAGCCGAGCGGCGTCCACGTCGACGGCGATGTCGCTGATCAGCTCCTGCACCAGCTGGTACGAGGCGATGGGCTTGCCGAACTGCTCGCGCTCCCCGGCGTATCGCACGGCGGCGTCGAGGGCGGCCTGCGCGATGCCGACGCAGCCGGCGGCGACCGACATCCGCCCCTTGGCGAGGGCGGACATGGCGACGGAGAAGCCCTTGCCCTCGGGGCCGAGCATCGCGGAGGCGGGGACGCGTACGTCCTCCAGGACCAGTTCGGCGGTCGCCTGGCCGCGCAGCCCGAGCTTGCCGTGGATGGTGCGGCGGGTGAGGCCGGGGGTGTCGGTGGGGACGAGGAAGGCGGAGACGCCCTTGTGGCCGGGGGCGTCCCCCGTACGGGCGAAGAGCAGGACCACGTCCGCCCAGGTGCCGTTGGTGATGAACATCTTCGAGCCGTTGACGACGTACGCGTCCCCGTGGCGTACGGCCCGGGTGGCGAGGTTGCCGGCGTCCGAGCCGGTACCGGGCTCGGTCAGACCGAAGCAGCCGAGGGCCTCGCCGGAGGCGAGCAGGGGCAGCCAGCTCCGCTTCTGCTCCTCGTCACCCCAGGAGGCGATGGTCTTGGCGACGAGGCCGAGGGAGACGGAGACGATGCCGCGCACGGAGGAGTCGCCGCGGCCGAGCTCCTCGGTGACGAGGCAGTAGGAGAGGTGGTCGCCGCCCGAACCGCCGTACTCCTCCGGGATCGTCAGGCCGAGGAAGCCGACGGATCCCAGCTTCTTCACGATCGACCGGTCGACGTTCTCGGCCCGGTCCCACGCGACCACGTGCGGGGCGACCTCGCGGGCGACGAAGTCCTCGGCGAGCTGCCGCACGGCTTCCTGTTCCTCGCTGAGCTCCAGGTTCACGACGCCACCGACCTTCGGGGAAGACTTTAATTAGCACTGCTAGTTTCTGCTGCGCAGGCCTACTATGTGCGCCATGGCCCGACCGCGCAAGCCCCTCCTGAGCAGAGAACGCATCGTCGAGACGGCGAGCGCGCTCGTGGACGCCGAGGGCCTCGCGGCGCTCTCGACCCGGCGGCTCGCGGCCGAACTCGGAGTGAGCGGACCGTCCCTGTACAACCACTTCCGCACCAAGGACGAGATCCTGGACGCGGTCGCCGACGCGGTCAGCGCGAAAGTCGACCTGTCGATGTTCGAGGAGGGCGACGACCGCGACTGGCGTACGGCCCTGCACGACTGGGCGGCCTCCTACCGCGCCGCCCTCGCCGACCACCCGAACATCGTCCCCGTCCTCGCCCAGGGCCCGGGCCGCCGACCGGCGGGCCTGCGGGTCGCCGACGCGGTCTTCGGCGCGATGGTCCGGGCCGGCTGGCCCCCGGCGCAGGCGACGTACATCGGCGCGCTGATGCGCTACTTCGTGACCGGTTCGGCCCTGGGCTCCTTCGCCCGCGGCTTCGTCGACGACGAGACGGCCTACGACCCGGCCGACTATCCCCACCTCGGCCAGGCGCACCTGCTCGCGGAACACCGTCAGAAGGTCGACGAGGGCGCCTTCGACACGGGCCTGCGGGCGCTCCTCGACGGGCTGACGATGCAGTACGAGGCGGGAGTGGCCCGGGGAGAAGCGGGAGTGGCCCGGGGGAAGCGGTAGCGGCCCGGGAGGAAACGGGAACGGCCCCGGGGGAAAGCGGTAGCGGCCCGGGGGAAGGACGGTTCGGCCGTCGCCGAACCGTAGTCGCGCGATCCTGGACGCATGGCATCCAAAGACCTGGCCGCGCTCGCGGCGCTCTTCGCCGACGAGACCCGTGCCGCCTTCGTGCTCGCGCTGCTCGACGGGCGGGCCTGGACCGCCGGGGAGTTGGCGCGCCACGCGCGCGTGGCGCCGTCGACCGCCAGTGAGCACCTCGGGAAGCTCGTCGCGGGCGGGGTGCTCGCGGAGGAGCGGCAGGGGCGGCACCGGTACGTCCGGCTCGCCGACCCGGGGGTCGCCCATCTCGTGGAGGACCTCGCCGCCCGCTCCGAGCCGGCAAGCACAGCACCGCCGCCGACACTCGGCGCTGCGGGGGCCGGGCGGGCGATGGCCCGGGGGCGTACCTGCTACGACCATCTCGCGGGGCGGCTCGGGATCACGATCACCGAGGCCATGACCGCGCGCGGACTGCTGCGCCAGGACACCGGGTTCGCGCTCACCGACCGGGGCGTGGAGTGGTTCGGGGAGCACGGCATCCCGCTGGCGCCCCGGGGCCGGCGGCCGCTCGCCCGCGGCTGTCTCGACTGGACCGAACGCAAGCCGCATCTCGCGGGCATCGCGGGCGCGACGCTCTGCGCCCATGCCCTGGACAGCGGCTGGTGCGTACGGATCGGCTCGCAGCGCGCGGTGAAGGTGACCCCCGTCGGGGAGCGCGCGCTCCAGGAGGCGCTGGGCATCGACCCGGCGATATTGCGGTGAGCGCCGAAGGGTCCGGGGCCTACGGTCACCCCATGACCGACTCCCCCGCCACGTCCGCCGCGTCCCCCGCGTCCCACGCCGGCTCACGCCTGGCGCTCGCCGCCGCCGGTGTCACCGTCGTCCTGTGGGCCTCCGCCTTCGTCTCGATCCGCAGCGCCGGGGAGGCCTACTCCCCCGGCGCGCTCGCCCTCGGCCGGCTCCTCTCCGGGGCCCTGGTCCTCGGCGTGGTCCTGCTGGTCCGCCGGGAGGGCCTGCCGCCCCGGGCGGCGTGGCCGGGGATCGCGGTCTCCGGGGTCCTGTGGTTCGGCGCGTACATGGTGGCGCTCAACTGGGGCGAGCAGGAGGTCGACGCGGGCACGGCCGCGATGGTCGTGAACATCGGGCCGATCCTGATCGCCCTGCTCGGCGCCCGGTTCCTCGGCGAGAAGCTGCCGCCCCGGCTGGTCGCGGGCATGGCGGTGTCCTTCGCGGGCGCGGTGGCGGTCGGGCTCTCCATGTCGGGCGAGGGGCACGCCTCCGTGCTCGGCGTCGTGCTCTGCCTGGTCGCGGCGATCGCGTACGCGGGTGGTGTCGTCGCCCAGAAGCCCGCCCTCGCGCACGGCAGCGCCCTGCAGGTCACGACCTTCGGGTGCCTCGTCGGCGCGGTCGCGTGTCTGCCCTTCGCCGGGCAGCTGGTCGACGAGGCGGCCCGGGCGCCGCTCTCGGCGACCCTGAACATGGTGTACCTCGGGGTGTTCCCGACCGCGCTCGCCTTCACGACCTGGGCCTACGCCCTGGCCCGTACGACCGCGGGCCGGATGGGCGCGACCACGTACGCCGTACCGGCGCTCGTGGTCCTCATGGCGTGGGTGTTCCTCGGGGAGCTGCCCGGGCTGCTGACGCTCGCGGGCGGTGCGCTGTGCCTGGCGGGTGTGGCGGTCTCGCGCTCCCGGCCGAAGCCTGCACAGAAGGCCGCGGTCGGGAGCGCGGAGCTCGGCGGGCGCCGCTAGAACACGAAGGCCGCTAGAAGACCACCAGCGCCCGGCCGCCCTTGCCCGCGAGCATGTTGTCGAAGGCGCCCGGGATGCCGTCCAGGGTGATGCGTTCGGTGACCAGCGCGCCCAGGTCGAGGCGGCCGGCCCGGATGTGCTCGGCGAGCACGGGCAGGTCCTTGGCCGGGTCGGAGTTCCCGTACACGCAGCCGGACAGCGTCCGGCCCCAGTGGAAGAGCTCCAGGGCGTGGAAGGTGACCTCCTGGTCCTTGCCGCCGATACCGACGACCGTGGTGCGGCCGCCGCGCCGGGTGGAGTCCCAGGCGGTACGGATGGTGGTGGCGCGGCCCACGCACTCGACGGCCACGTCGGCGCCCTGGCCGCCCGTCAGCTTCCGGACCTCCTTGGCGGTGGTCGCGGAGGCGACGACGTACTCGGTCGCCCCGGCCGCCCGGGCCAGGGCCTCCTTCTCGGGCGAGACGTCCACGGCGATGATCGTCGAGGCGCCCGCGATCCGGGCGGCCTGGATCGTGGCGAGGCCGACGCCGCCGACGCCGTACACGACGACGGTCTCGCCCTGCCGGACCCGCGCCGAGTGGTGGATCGCGCCCCAGCCGGTGAGGACGGCGCAGCCGAGGAGGGCCGCGTCGGTGAGCGGGACGCCGTCCGGGACGGGCAGGACGCACTTCGCCGCGACGACGGTCTCCTCGGCGAAGGCGGCCACGTTGAGCCCGGGGTGGAGGTCGGTGCCGTCCTCGGTGGTGGCGTGGATGTTCCCGGCGCCGGTCAGCGCGTCGGCGCAGAGCCAGACCTCGCCGAGCGAGCACGGGTGGCAGGCGCCGCAGGACGGCGCCCAGTTGAGGACCACGCCGTCGCCGACGGCGACGTGCGTGACGCCCTCGCCGACGGCGACGACCGTCCCGGCGCCCTCGTGGCCGAGGACGGCGGGGACGGGCACACGCATGGTGCCGTTGGAGAGGGAGAGGTCGGAGTGGCAGACCCCGGCGGCGGCGAGGCGGACCCTGACCTGGCCGGGGCCGGGCTCGGGCAGCCGTATCCCGGCGATCTCCAGGGGAGAGCCGACGGCGGGCAGGAAGGCGGCGCGGACCACGCTCATGACGCGTCTTGCTCCTCAGGTCCAGGGGAGAGTCGGAAAGGGGTCGGAACTGTCAGTACTGGCAGAACGGTCGGAACTGTCAGAACTGGAGGGACTTGGTCTGGAGGTACTCGGAGAGGCCGTGCGCCCCGAGTTCGCGCCCCACGCCCGACTGCTTGTAGCCGCCGAACGGGGCCAGCGGGTTGAAGCGGCCGCCGTTGATGTCGACCTGGCCGGTGTCCATGCGGCGGGCGAAGGCGACGGCCGCCTCCGGCTCGCCCCAGACGGCGCCCCCGAGTCCGTACACCGTCCCGTTGGCGATGGCGAGGGCGTCGTCCTCGTCCTCGTACCGCAGGATCGAGACGACCGGGCCGAAGATCTCCTCCTGGGCGATGGTCATGTCCGGGGTGACGTCGGCGAAGACCGTCGGGGAGACGTAGTAGCCGGTCTCGCGCGGGGCCTCGGGGCCGCCCGCGACGATCCGGGCGCCCTCCTCGACGCCCTTCTCGATGTAGCCGCGCACGCGCTGCTGCTGCTTGGCGTTGACGAGCGGGCCGACGCGCTCGCCGGGGACGTACTTCGCGACGGCCTCGGCGGCCAGCGCCACCGCCTCGTCGTACTGGTCGCGGTGGACCAGCATCCGGGTCCAGGCGCTGCACGTCTGGCCCGAGTTGGCCATGACGTTGGCGATGCCGACGGCGACGGCCTTGCCGAGGTCGGCGCTCGGCAGGATGACGTTGGCGGACTTGCCGCCGAGCTCCAGGGCGACCCGCTTGACCGCGCCGCCCGCGAGGGCGCCGATCCGGCGGCCGACGGCGGTCGAGCCGGTGAAGGAGACGAGGTCGACGTCCGGGTGCTCGGCGAGCGCCTGCCCGGCGACCGGGCCGAGCCCGGTGACCAGGTTGAAGACCCCGGCCGGGAGGCCCGCGCCGTGGACCGCCTCGGCGAAGAGCTGGGCGGTCAGCGGGGTGTCCTCGGCGGGCTTCAGGACGACGGTGCAGCCGGCCGCGAGTGCGGGGGCGACCTTGGCGACGATCTGGTGGAGCGGGTAGTTCCACGGGGTGATCGCGGCGACGACGCCGACCGGCTCGGAGTAGACGGTCGAGTTGCCGACCTTCTCCTCGAAGGAGTGGGCGGCGGCGAGTTCGGCGTACGTACCCGCCACGGCGATCGGCAGGCCCGCGTGGACGGCGGACGCGAGCTGCGGTGGCGCGCCGAGCTCGGCCGTGACCGTGGCGGCGATCTCCTCGGCGCGGGCGGCGAGGCCGTCGCGGAGGGCGCCGATCAGCTTGGCGCGCTCGGCGGGCGGGGTGGCGGCCCAGCCGGGGAAGGCCGCGCGGGCGGCCCGTACGGCCGTGTCGACGTCCTCGGCGTTACCGGCCGGCACATGGGCGATGACCTGCTCGTCCGCCGGGTTGACGACCGGGAGGGTGTCCTGGGACGCGGCGGGCCGCCACTCCCCGCCGATGTACATCGCGTCGTGGCTCTTCATCCGCTGCTCCTTCGGTTCCTGGGTTCTTCCGTCTTCGTCAGCGGCCGGTACGGCACGCGCCATCCGGCACCAAACTAGCGCTGTTAGTTTTTCAGCGCCAGAGCCGCCCTCCCCCGCTCAGAAGTCGGCCATGGTCGGCTCGTCGAGCCGGGCCACCGACTCCTGCCCGAAGGCCTTCCGGTACGCGTCCCTGACCTCCTCGATCCGCGGGTCGTGCACCCGCGCCTCCGACGCCGGGTAGAGCAGGATCAGCTCGTACGAGCGCTCCCGCTCGATGGTCCCGTTCTTGTCGCGCCACTGTCCACGCCCGTTCTGGACAGTAAGACCGGCCGGAAAGCCAGGGGTCACCTCGGCGTCGACGAAGGCCATGAACTGCTCGTCGGTGACGGCCGGGCCGCCGTCGGGCCGCTCGGTCCCGAAGAAGAGCCGGGTCTCGACGTACGCCTTGCCCCGCGCCTGCGCGGTGACGGCGGCCCGCGCGGGGGTCTCCGCGCCGAGGGTGGCGTACGCGGTGGGGGCGCCGGCGGCGATCAGGAGTCCGGCGGTGGCGAAGGCGACACGCGTACGGGTGGTCAGCGGGCGCAGCGGCATGGACACGTCCTTCGTGAGGCGGGTTCGGATTCGGGGGTCGGGTTCGGGCTCGGGGGTCGGCGGTCGGCGGTCGGCGGTCGGCGGTCGGGTGCAGGTTCGCGGACTCCGGTTCGGCCCCGGGCGGTGCGGGGCTCAGTAATTCCCCAGTAACGGACCAGTTCTAGCGTCCCGGCCGAGCCCGCCCCGCCACCTCCGTGCTCCCACCCCCGGGAACGACGGGGAGGCGGGGCGTCGGCTTCCCCCGTACCAGCGATGGAGGAGCCACCCACATGCATCGCAGATCCACCGCCTGGGCCGCGGTCGCCGTCACGGCGGCGGCCCTGCTCGGCGCGCCGTCCGCGGCGGCCGCCCCAGGGAAGACCACCGCATCCCCCGGGTCGACGGCCGTCGCGCAGGTCGATCCGGGCGTGACAGCCACCGTCGACTCCGGCCGGGACGCCACGTTCTTCGTCGTCCTCGCCGACCGGGCCGACCTCTCGGGCGCGCGGAAGCAGCGCGGGCACGAGAAGAAGGCCGCCGCCGCGTTCGCGTCGCTGCGCGCCGGGGCCGCCCGCAGTCAGTCCTCCCTGACCCGCTATCTGGACCGGGCGAAGGTCGGGTACGAGGCGTACTGGATCGCCAACGCCGTGAAGGTGACGGGCGGCAAGGACCTCGTCGAGAAGCTCGCCGCCCGCCCCGACGTGGCGTCCATCCGCCAGGAGCGGCACTACGCGCTCGACACCGTCGCCCAGGGCGCGGTCACCGCCGAGGCGGCCGTCACCGCGGAGTGGGGCGTCAAGGACATCAAGGCCGACCAGGTCTGGGAGCGGTACGACAACCGCGGCGAGGGCATCGTCGTCGCGAACATCGACTCGGGCGTGCAGTACGACCACCCGGACCTGAAGGGCAATTACCGGGGCAACCTCGGGGACGGCACCTTCAGCCACGACTACAACTGGTACGACCCGACCGGCCAGTGCACGGGCGGCGCGCCCTGCGACAACAACGGCCACGGCACCCACACCATGGGCACGATCGCGGGAGCGGGCGGCGTCGGCGTCGCCCCGGGCGCGACGTGGATCGCCGCCAAGGGCTGCGAGGCCCGCAGCTGTTCGGACTCCTCGCTGCTGAAGTCCGGGCAGTGGATCCTCGCGCCGACGGACCGCAACGGCGAGAACCCGCGCCCCGATCTCGCCCCGGACATCGTCAACAACTCCTGGGGCGGCGGGAACACCACCTTCTACCAGGACATCATCGAGTCCTGGAACGCCGCCGGCATCTTCGAGGCCTTCGCCGCGGGCAACGCGGGCAACGGCACCACCTGTTCGACCACGGAGGCCCCCGGCGCCCAGGCCCCGGCCTACGGCGTCGGCGCCTACGACGTGAACGGGAAGATCGCGGCCTTCTCCGGCTTCGGCCCCTCCCGGGTCGACGGCTCGATGAAGCCGAACATCTCCGCCCCCGGTGTCGACGTCCGCTCCACCTGGCCGGGCAGCGGCTATCGCGCCATCTCGGGTACGTCGATGGCCACCCCGCACGTCGCGGGCGCCGTCGCGCTGCTCTGGTCCTCGGCCCCGTCCCTCATCGGGAACATCGACGCCACCCGTGCCGCCCTGAACACCACCGCGCGGGACGTCGACGACACCCACTGCGGCGGCACCGCCGGCGCCAACAACGTCTGGGGCGAGGGCAAGCTGGACATCCTCGCCGCCGTCGACCGGGCCCCGCACAGCGCGGCCACCGTCACCGGCACGGTCACCGACCGCGCGACCGGCGCCCCGCTCGCCGGCGTGACCCTGACCGCCCGCGCCGGGGACGGCCGACGTTCGGTGACCACCGACGCGTCGGGCGCCTACCGGCTCACCCTGGCCGCGGGGACGTACAGCCTCTCCGCCACCGGATACGGCTACCGGCCCGCCACCGAGGAGAACCTGACCGTCACCACCGGCCAGAGCCTGGGCCGCGACCTCGCCCTGGACGCCGTACCGGCGCACGCCGTCTCCGGCACGGTCCTCGACGTCACGGGCAAGCCGCTGAAGGGCGCCACCGTCCGCTTCACCGACGCCCCGCTCGCGCCGGTCGTGACCGACGCCGCCGGAGCGTTCCGCTTCCCGGCGGTCGCCGAGGGCGCCTTCACCCTCACCGCGACCCCGGCCGCGCCCGTCCTCTGCAACGGCACGCACACGGCAGCCCTGACCGTGGACGGCGCCGAGAACGTGACCGCCGCGCTGCCCGCCCGCAGCGACGCCTTCGGCAACAGCTGCCGGCCGACCGCGTACGCCTGGGTCGACGGGAAGACCGAGGTCGCCCTCTCCGGTGACGAGAACGCGAAGGCGCTCGCCCTGCCCTTCCCGGTCTCGTTCTACGGCGTCCCGTACAGCCAGGCGAGCGTGACCACCAACGGTCTGGTCAACTTCCTCGCCCCGCGCCTCGGCGACTACGCCAACACCGCGCTGCCCTCGCCGGGCCGGCCCGACGGCATCCTGGCCGCGTACTGGGACGACCTGACGGTCGACGCCAAGTCCGCGGTCAAGACGACGACCACGGGCGCGACCGGACAGCGGCGGTTCGCGATCGTCTGGGAGAACGCGGCCTTCGCCGCCGACACCGGTCGGCGCGTCACCTTCGAGGCCGTCTTCGAGGAGGCGACCGGCGCGATCGTCCTCCAGTACCAGTCGATCGGCGCCGGATCCGCCCTGGAGGCGGGCGGCAGGGCGACCGTCGGCATCGAGAACCAGGCCGGCACCGACGCCCTCCCGTTCTCCTTCAACGAGCCCGTGATCGCCGACAGGTCCGCGATCCGCATCACCCCGAAGGCGGTCCGATGACTTCCCCGACGCACCCGGCTTCCCCCTCCCGCTCCCGGCGGGCGGTGCGCCTCGCCTCCGCCCTGGTCGCGGCCGGTCTCGCGCTCACCGCGCTGCCCGCCACCACCGCGTACGCCGAGGCCGAACCGTCCCCGCGGGTCCTGACCGACGCCCAGGCCGACGCCCTGGAGCAGCGCGCCCTCGAAGCCGCCGAGCCGGAGCAGGTCACGCCGGAGGCGGCCGCTCCGGAAGGCGGTGGCCGGGCGGCCCTCACCGCGGCCCCGGCGGCCGGAGGCGTCACCCTCACCCAGGCCTCCGCCCTGGAGACCTACCGCGGTCAGGTCGAGACCGCCCAACTCGGCGGCGGACGCGGCGACTTCCTCGCCGTGCACAGCCTCGGCACGGTCACCCGGCTCACCACCTCCGGTCGTACCGTGTGGAAGCGGGACAACGACTCCCTCTACGCCGACTGGCAGGTCAAGAACATCCGCCCCTGGCAGGGCGAGGCGGTCCCGGCGCGGATCACGCTCGGGTACCACGCGAACAGCCCGTTCGCGGACTTCGCCGACCGGGGCTGGTCGCAGGGCGACCTGACGGGCGACGGGGTCGCGGACATCGTCTTCACGGCGGACGTGGGCACCAGCCCGTACCGGCCGTTCACCTCGCCTGGTTCGCCGCTGTCCACCGGTACGTTCGTGACCGTCCTCGACGGCCGGACCGGGGTCACGCTCTGGAGCCGGCTCTTCGCCGACGCCCAGCAGGTGGTCCTCTCGGGCGACACCCTGCTCGTCGCCGACCAGCCCTCGACCAACCTGAACGCGGACAAGGCGGCCACGACAGCCCTGCACGCCTTCCGCTTCGGATACGCGGAGGGGAAGCTGACCCCGACGGCGACCTGGACGTACGAGACGGGGCAGCGCGACGGCCGGTGGTCCTCGGTCACGCCGCTGACCGGTGGGGCGGCGGCCGTGTCCTGGCACGTCCGCAAGACGCCGACGGCGCCCGCCGAGAGCCACACGCTCGTGCTGAACACGTCCGACGGCTCGGTGCGTTGGCGGACGGACGGGAGCCTGTACGGCCGTGAGACTCTGCACGACTCCTCCCGTGGCCGCCTGGTGGCCCTGGAGCAGTCCGACTACCGCGACGGGCTGCGGTACGAGATCGCCTCGTACGACCTCGCCGACGGCACCCGGACCGTCCTGGACGAGCGGATCAACGCCGTCGGCACCGAGCTGGCCGTCGGCGAGCTCCGGGACGGCGGCGGCGTCGAGTACGCGGTCGCCGAGGCCACCCTCGACGAGTACCTCTTCGTCAACGCGGCCACCGTGCGCGCCCTGCGGGGCACGGATGCGACCGAGCTGTGGTCGCAGACGGTCAAGCGCGCCGAGGACTACGCCAAGGACGGCGATTCGGCGCTCGGCCTGGAGATCGCGGACGGCACGGTGCTCGCCTCGTACGTGACGACCGAGGGTGCCGAGAGGTCCGCCAACCCGGGCGCCTCCCGCTACGGCACGCTGACCGCGCTGAACGGCCGTGACGGTGGCGTCCGTTGGTCGAGGACGGGCGTGGCGGCGTCGCCGCTGTACTCCCAGCCGTACCGCTCGGGCGGCGACTGGCTGGTGCGGACGGTCGACAACGAGCAGAACATCCGCTCGTACCGGCTCGGCAACGGGCGTGAGAGCGCGCTCACTCCGCTCCCGGCCGATCTGTCCACGGGTATCGCGGTGGACGTGAACGGCGACGGCCGCAAGGACGTGGTGGCGGCCGGTCAGTCGCAAGGCATGTGGGCGTTCGACGGGCCCTCGCTCGCGGCCGGGAAGCCTCGGGTGTTGTGGCAGGCCACGCTGCCGGGATCGGTGACCGGGGACATCGTGCTCGGTGACACGGACGGCGACGGGCGCGAGGACGATCTGGTGGTCGCGGCCGACGCGGCGGCGGTGATCGTGGACGCCCGGACGGGCGCGGTGCGCGAGGAGATCGACGGGCACGGGCGGTTCGTCCGCTCGGTGGCGGTCGCCGACCTCGACGGGGACCGGGACGACGAGGTGCTGGTGCCGACGGACGCCGTACGGGCGTACAGCGGCGGTGGGCGGCTCCTGTGGTCGTACGCCCCCGCGGGCGCCGGCCCGGTCGTCTTCTCGGACCTCGCGGTGGCCGACGGCCGGGTGATGGGCTCGTACCAGACCCCGGGCTCCCTCGACACCGGCGGGATCGTCAACGGCATGGCGCTGGAGGCCCGGACGGGCCGGCTCGCCTGGACCGCCGACCCGACCTGGACGGGCGACGCCGACACCCGGATCCACGCGGCCCAGCTCCACCACGGGGTCTACGCCTCGCCCCGCATCCCGTACGCCGACGGGCACGCGGTGGTCCACTCCTGGCTCGTGACGGAGGGCGAGTCCCTGACCACGTTCTTCGAGTTCCGGGACGTACGGACGGGCAAGGTCGTGGGGACGGCCACGGGTGGCGGTGCGTGGACCGTCGGGAACTGGTTCACCGGCGACGAGGGACTGGTCCTCGCCGGCACGGCCTCCTTCCGTACCTACGCGGCGGACGGCGGCGAGCACCTGACGCTGACCCTGCCGACGGTGCACCGGGGCGCGTTCGCGACCGGGCCCGGCGGGCGCCGGCTGCTGGTCGGCGGGACGGAGGGCGCGACCTACATCTGGGACCCCGCCGTGCTCACGGGCGGCCGGAACTACCCGAACCAGCTGACGAGTCTGGCGCGGTACGCCTCGCAGAACCTGATCGTGGCGGACCTGACCGGTGACGGGGTGGACGAGATCGTCGGCCTGGACAAGGACGACACCGGTTTCGACCGGACGATCGAGCTGTCCGGCGGCCGCTACCTGCTGTCGGACAACAACCTGCATGGGATGGTGACGGGTGTTCTGACCGCTCCCTGACGAGCGGAAGCACTCGCTCCGGCCCTGGGGGCGCCCATTAGAGTGGGCGCCCTCATGGGCGATGACATATCAGCGGACGCGCCCCCGTCGCTGCGGGTGCGCCTCCTCGGCGGGTTCGGTGTCGACCGGGACGGCGGGCCGCCGCTGGCCGAGCGGTGGCCGCGCCCGAGCGCCCGGACGCTGGTGAAGCTGCTCGCCGTCTCGCCGGGCCATCGGCTCCACCGTGAGCAGGCCATGGAGATCTGCTGGCCGGACGCGGATCCGCAGGCGGCGCTCGGCAGTCTGCGGGTCGCGCTGCACACGGCCCGTCGGGCGCTCGAACCCGAACTGCCGCCCCGCGCGGCCTCCTCCTATCTGACCGGCGAGGGTTCCCTGCTGTGGCTCGATCCGCGGACGGTACGGATCGACGCCGACGAGGCCGAGGCGCTGGCGGAGGCCGCCCTCGCCGACGGCGGCCGCGCCGCACTGGCCTCGGCCCTCGACGCGTTCACGGGCGAACTGCTCCCGGAGGACCGCTACGCCCCCTGGGCCGAGGCACGCAGGGCCCGCCTCTCCGCCCTGCGCGAGCGCACACTCCTGGCGCTCGCGGAGGCCCATCTGACCGCCGGGGCACCGGAGGAGGCGGTGCCGGCGGCCGAGCGGGTCCTGGCCTCGGCCCCGGCGGAGGAGGGCGCGCACCGGATCCTCATCGCGGCGTATCTCCGGCAGGGGCTGCGGCGGCGGGCGGTGGCTCAGTACCACCTGTGCCGGGAGGCACTGGACGCGGAGTTCGGCGTGCGGCCCGGTGGAGACACGGAGCGGCTGCACCGACAGGCCCTCGCCGCGCCCGCGCCGTCCTCCCGGAAGGTGCGCCCCACGCTGCCCGCCGTGGTGCGCCGCCCGCCCGCCTCTCCCCTGCGCGGCCGCGACGAGGTGCTTGCCGGGCTGCTCGCCCCCGCCGCGCCGCCCGTGCTCCTGGTCACCGGTGAGGCGGGCCTGGGCAAGACCCGCCTCGTCGGCGACGCGGCCCGCAGGGCGGCCGAGGAGGGGACGGCCGTCCTGTGGGGGGCGGGCCACGACGCGGAGGGGCACACTCCGTACGGTCCGTTCGCCGAGGCCCTGGACGGCTGGCTGGCGGACCGGCCGGCGTCGGAGCGGGCCCGTGCGGGCGCCGAGTATCCCGAACTGGCCGCGCTCCTGCCCTCCTTGGGCCGGGTGCGACCGGTGTCGGGACGCAGTCCCGAGGAGGAGCGGGACCGGCTGTTCCGGGCGGCTGCCGGGCTGCTCGGGGAACTGGCGGCCGAGCGGCCCGTGATGCTGGTGCTGGACGACCTCCACGCGGCGGACGCGGGCTCGTTCCAGCTCCTCAGCCATCTTGCGCGCCGGGCCCGCGAGGCCGGAAGGGGTTGGCGATTCCTCGCCACCGTCCGCCCCGAGGAGCTCCCGGCCTCCGATCCCCGCCGCCACACGCTCGACGCGCTGGCCCGCCAGTCGCTCGCGGTCACGGTGGAGCTGCCCCGGCTGAGCCGCGAGGCCTGTCTCGCCCTGACGGCGGACGTGCTCGCGGACCCGGCGCGGGATTCCGGGGCGGACGATGCCGGTGCCGCACCTGGCGCCGGGACCGTACCGGAGCGGGTGTGGGCGCTGTCGCTCGGCAACCCGCTCTTCGCCTGCGAACTGGCCCGCGCGGTACGGGAGGGCGGCGACGGCCGGGCCGGCGCCCCCGAGACCGTACGGCAGTTGGTCGCGGAACGCCTCGGGCGGCTCGGCGGCGCGGCCCGCCGCGTGGTCGAGGTGGTCGCCGTGGCCGGCCAGGACGCGGCGCTCGCCGAGGTCCTCGACGTGGCCCGGCGGGGCGGCCACCCCCGCCTTTCGGCCGCCGAGGCCACCGAGGCGGTGGACGCAGCCGTCGCCGCGTCCGTGGTCGAGGAACGGGTCGTCGTCGCCGAGGGCAGGCCGGCGGCCGGGCTCGCCTTCCGCCATCCCCTGGTCCGGCTGACCTGCTACGAAGGCCTGTCCACGGCCCGGCGCAGGCTGCTGCACTCGGCGTACGCGGAGGCGGTGCTGCGCCGCAGGCCGGAGGCGGTCGACACGCTCGCCGCCCATCTGACCCGCGCCGACGACCCGCGCGCCACCGGCTATCTGCGCCAGGCCGCCGAACGAGCGGCCGCCCTGTACGCCAACGACACGGCCGACCGTTACTACGCCGAACTCACCGAGCGCCTCGACGCCCTGGCCGCGGAGTCGGCGCGGGCGCGGATCGACCGCAGCGCCGTCCTGCGCCGGATGGGCCGCTTCGAGGAGGCGGCCCGGCTCCTCACCGAGGCGCGCGCGGAGCTGCGGCGGCGGGGCGACCGGGACGGCGAGGTCCTGGCGACCGCCAGGCTGGCCGAGTTGATGACGAAGACCCGGAGCACCGACGAGGGGCTGCGGCTGCTCGACTCCTGCCCGCCCGGGCCCGGCACCCCGGCGGCGACGGCGAGCGCGCACCATCTGGCGCGCGGGGTGCTGTGTTTCGTCGCGGGGCGGTACGAGGACGGGGTGGCGGCCGCACGGGCCGCCGAGGAATCGGCGCAGGAGGTGGACGCCCCGGAGCGGCGCGCTCTGCTGGCCCGCGCGCTGGCGGCGCGGGCGACCTCGCTCGGTCTCGCGGGCCGGTTCGGGGAGGCGGGGCCGGTCGCCGACGACGCGCTGCCGCACGCCGAGGCGTACGGCGACGCCCAGTTGCTCGCCTCGGTCCTCTCGGTGCTGCGGGAGACCGCCCGCCGGGCCGGGCGGCTGCGGGAGGCGATCGCGACGGGCCTGCGTGCCCTGGACCTCGCCGAACGCTCGGGCGACCCGACGGCGTCGGTCTTCGAGCGGGCCAACCTCGCCGAGCTGCACCTTCTGGTGGAGGAGACCGCCGAGGCGCGGGAGCTGGCGGAGACGGCGGTACGGGACGCGGAGCCGGGCAGCGTGTGGTGCGCCCCGTACGCGCGCGTGGCGCTGGCGCGCGTACGGATGCGGATGGCGGAGCCGGGGGCTGTCGCGCTCCTGGACGCCGCCGAGCGGACGGCGCGGGCGCAGGGCGACCACCAGGCGCGGCAGGAGGTGCGCTCGGCGCGCGCCGAGTGGGCGATCCGGGAGGACCGGCCGCGTGAGGCCCTCGCGCTCCTGGCGGAGAGCCGGGAGCCCGGCACCGCGCATCTGACGGCCTGGGCCCACCTGGCGTGCGGGCGCGCCGGGGAGGCGGCCGCGGTGGCCGGCGCGGAGGTGGCGCGGGCGGAGCGGGCCGGGGAGCGGCTCTCGGAGACGGAGGCTCGCGCCGCGCACGCCGCCGCCCTGGCTGCCCTCGGCCGCGCGGCCGAGGCGGCGGAGGGGTTCGACAGGGCGGCGGCGTTGGCGGCGGAACTGCCGTATCCGGCGGGTGCGCTCCGGGTGGCGCGGGCGCGCGGGAAGGCGGGCGGCGCGTCGCTCAGATCGTCCGGGCGACGTCCGTGAGATGCGCGAAGACGACGATGTTCGACGCGTAGCCCTTCTTGGCGTCGAAGGAACCACCGCAGGTGAGCAGCCGCAGTTCGGGGCGGCCCGTGGAGCCGTATACCTCCTGGTCGGGGAACTCCTCCTTCGTGTAGGTCTGCACCTTGTCGACCTTGAAGACGGCGACCTTGCCGTCCGCACGGGCGATCCGGACGGTGTTGCCGGGGGCGAGCGAGTCGAGGTTGAGGAAGATCGCGGGCCCCGTGCGCGTGTCGCGGTGGCCCACGACGACCGCGGTGCCGAGCTCGCCGGGGGCCGGACCGCGCGCGTACCAGCCGACGATCCGCGGGTTCTCGATCGGGGGTGAGCCGAGCTGCCCGGCCCCGTCGAGGCCCAGGTCCATGACCGGGGCCTCGATGGTGATCGCCGGGATGGCGAGGTTGGTGGCGCGCGAGCGGGTCAGGGGCGCGGGCGACGGCGCGGGCCTGGCCGGGACCGGCTTGGGCCGTGCCTCGGCCGACGCGCGCGTGTCCCGGTCCTTCGCCGGACCGTCGGACCTCGTCTCGGCCTTCGGCTTCTGGTCGCGCGCGCGCCCGGCTTCGCCGCCGGGCGCGCCCTGGTCCACCGCGCGCGTGGCCGCGGCGGCGGCCGCCGACGGGTCGGACGGTTCGTCGTCCGAGGCCCACCAGATGCCGCCGCCGACCAGTGACAGGGTCACCACCACGGTTCGCGCGAGCCGGAGGAGGCGCCGCTGCCTGCGCGTGGTGCGGGACCTACGACTCGCCATGCGTACGGCGTCGGTTCCGACGTACGAGGATCAGGCCCGCCGTGCCCGCGAGGCCCGCGGCGAGGGCCGCTCCGACTCCGAAGGCGGAGCCGTCGTCGGAGGGCGTCGCGTCCGCCGCGCCGCCGCCGCCGGCGCCGACCGGACCCTGCGGGGGCTTGTGCCAGGGCTTCTGGGTGGTGCCGTTGCCGCCGGTCTCGGTGCCGCTGTTGCCGTTGCCGCCGTTCCAGCCGCTGCCGCCGCTGCCGCCGTTCCCTCCGTTACCGCCGTTTCCGCCTCCGTTGCTTCCGTTGTTGTTCGGTGGGGGCGCGGTGGCGCTGGGGCTGGCGGTGCTGCCGTTTCCGTTGCCGCCGTTGCCGTTCCCGCCGTTCTCACCGCCGCCGTTCGGTGGCGGGTTGGTGACGTCGCCGAGGCAGTTGACGGTGAAGTTCTTGCTCTTCTTGGCGCCGAGCTGGCCCACCCAGCTCCATTCGAGCCGGTACCTGCCGTCGGGCAGCTCCATGTCCGCGGTGAAGCCGTCGCCTTCGGCGTTGATGGCGATGTCGCCTTCCTTGACCGGGCTGACCTTGTTCTCGGGGACGATCTCCCAGTGGACCGAGAGCAGGTCGTCGAAGTTGAAGGCCGCGAAGTGGAACCGGCAGACTCTGGGGTGGTTGCTCTGATTGGGTTCGGCCGTGCCCTCACGGTGGACCTTGATGTCGCCGTTGTCGCCGGGTGCCGCGTAGGCGGCGGGTGCGCCGGCCAGAGCGACGGCTCCGAGGGCGATCGACGCGGCGGCGACGGACAGCAGGGGACGTACTGTCAGAGCGGTCATGCGGGGGTTCCTCCAGTCATGAAGACACAGACGATCAACCGATAATCGGACTATGTGTCATAACGGGAATACGGAGAGTGGCAACAACGCCGTGCCACCCTCCGTTTTTCACTCCCCCAGCGGAGGCCGGGTCACCCTGCGTGCCCCTCACCCCAGGGCCATCGCGGGCTAGATGATCCCGAAGAGGATCCCCGCCGCCAGGACCACCAGCGAGGTGAGCGCCGCCCACTTCACGGTGAACCGGGTGTGGTCGCCGAACTCGACCTTCGCCATGCCGACCAGCACGTACACCGCCGGGACCAGCGGGCTGGACATGTGCAGCGCCTGACCGACGATCGAGGCCCGGGCGATCTCCAGCGGCGACACGCCGTGCGCCGCGCCTGCCTCGGCGAGGACCGGCAGCACCCCGAAGTAGAAGCCGTCGTTCGACATGAAGTACGTGAGCGGGAGGCTCAGCACGCCGGTGACCAGCGCCATGTGCGGGCCCATGCCCTCCGGGATCGCGCCCACGAGCCAGTCGGCCATGTGCTTGACCATGCCCGTGCCGGTGAGGACTCCGGTGAAGACGGCGGCGGCGAAGACCATGCCGGCCACGTTGAGCACGTTCTCGGCGTGGGCCGCGATCCGGGCCTTCTGGTCGGCCATCTTCGGGTAGTTGACCGAGAGCGCGAGGGCGGCGCCGAGGAGGAAGAGGACCGGGATCGGCAGCAGTTCGAGGATCATCGCGGTCAGCAGCGCGACGGTGAGGCCGGCGTTGAACCAGTACAGCTTGGGCCGGAGCGTCGGCCGGTCCGGGTCGAGCCCCTGGAAGCCTCCGCCGGCCGCCTCGGAGCCGGGCGCCTCGGAGCCGGGCGCACCGGAGCCGGAAGCGGAACCGGACGACTCCACCGCACCCGCGCCCGTACCGCCGCCGCCCGCCTTGACCAGCACGGTCTCCGTCTGCGGTTCGAGGACCTCGTCCAGGGTGAGGTAGCCGATGCGCTTGCGCTCGCGCAGGCCGAGGACGTACGCGAGGCCGAAGACGAAGAGCAGGCCCACGCCGAGCGCCGGGATCATCGGGACGAAGATGTCGGCGGCGTCCACCTTGAGGGCGGTCGCGGCGCGAGCCGTCGGGCCGCCCCAGGGCAGGGTGTTCATGACGCCGTTGGCGGTGGCCGCGACGCCGGTCATGACGACCAGGCTCATCCCGAGCCGCTTGTAGAGCGGGTACATCGCCGAGACGGTGATCATGAAGGTGGTGGAGCCGTCGCCGTCGAGCGAGACGATCGCGGCGAGCACCGCCGTACCGACCACCACACGTACCGGGTCGGCCTTGCAGAAGCGCAGGATCCCCCGGACGATCGGGTCGAAGAGGCCGACGTCGATCATCACGCCGAAGTAGACGATGGCGAACATGAGCATCGCGGCGGTGGGCGCGAGCTTCTCCACCCCGTCGATGACGTAGTCGCCGAGTTGGGCGCCCTGCCCGACGGCCACGCAGAACAGCGCGGGGATCAGCACGAGCGCCGCGATCGGCGACATCTTCTTCGTCATGATCAGGACCAGGAAGGTCGCGATCATGGCGAAGCCGAGGACGGTCAGCATGGGAGGACACCTCACGTTCACCCTTGAACTCACACCGGGGCGGCTCGCTCCGGTGCGGCGGTCCGGATGACGTTAGGTGGCCTCTTCTGCCGTTAACAAGACGTTGACGCGTGAGCAATACGAGCAAAAGACCAGGTCAACGCCGGGCTATGAACGCCGGGCTATGACAGTGGCGCCAGCTCCACGGGGAAACCGTTGAGCACGGCGGTGCCGGAGAGCGGGTCGAGCCGGGAGCCGTCGAGGAGCTGGTTGACGTTGACGCCGGGGCGGGCGGCGGCGACCGCCAGCCGGGTGCCGGACCGGTCGTGGCCCCAGCCGTGCGGCAGGCTCACCACCCCGCTCCGTACGGCGTCGGTGATCTCCACCTCGACCTCCAGGGCGCCGCCCTCCGCCGCGATCCGGGCGGGCTTGCCGTCGGCGAGGCCGAGCCGGTCGGCGTCGGCCGGGTGGACCTGGAGGGTGCACCGGTTCGAACCGCTGTTGAGGGACGGCGCGTTGTGCAGCCAGCTGTTGTTGGAGCGCAGGTGACGGCGGCCGACCAGGACGAGGCCGCCCGGCTCGGCGTCGAGGGCCGCGCGCAGCCGGGGCAGGTCGGCCGCGATCGGGGCGGGGAGCAGCTCCACGCGCCCGCTGCGGGTCTTGAGGAGCCCGGGGAGCCGGGGCCGCAGGGGGCCGAGGTCGATGCCGTGCGGCGCCGCGCGCAGGTCGTCGAGGGTGAGGTCGTACGGGCCGAGGCGGAGCATCAGGTCGAGGCGCCGTTCGGGCCCCGTCGCGCCGCTCAGCCCGGCGGCGACGGCCTTGGGGTCGGCGCCGTGGACGGGCGAGTGCGGTTGGGTGACGGCCTTGGCGAGGGTGCTGTCGATGGCGAGGTCGTCGACGGCGGAGGGCGGGGCACCGTTCATCCCCGAGACGGCGAGGATCAACCGGGCGTGGATCTCGCACTCGTCCATGCGTCCCTCTTCCAGAGGGACGGCGGCCGGGGTGAAACGAGCCTGGTTGCGGACGGCGAATCCGTTGAAGGCGAAGTCGAAGTGGGCGCTCCGCGAGGGGGGCGGCGGGGGGAGGACGACGTCGGCGTGACGGGTGGTCTCGTTGAGGTACGGGTCGACGGCGACCATGAAGTCGAGGGTGCCGAGCGCCCGGTCGAGGCGGAGCCCGTCGGGGGCGGACAGGACGGGGTTGGCGGCGAGCGTGATGACCGCGCGGATGCGCCCGGCGTCCTCCGTGGCGCCCTCCGTCTCGATCTCCTCGGCGAGCGCCGCCATGGGGAGTTCGCCCTTGGCCTCGGGGTGGCCGGAGACCCTGCTGGTCCAGCGGCCGAGCGCGAAGCCCTTGCCGGGGCCGGCGGGTCGGGGTGCGGGGGCGGTGGCGGAGAGCGGGAAGAGCGCGCCGCCGGGCCGGTCGAGGTTGCCGGTGAGGACGTTGAGGACGTCGACCAGCCAGTTGGCGAGGGTGCCGTACGCGACGGTGGAGCTGCCCATCCGGCCGTAGACGGCCGCCGTGGGCGCGGCGGCGAGCTCGCGGGCGACGGTACGGATCGTGGCGGCGTCCACGTCGCAGGCGGCGGCGACGGCCTCGGGTGTGAATTCCCGTACCGCCTCCCGTACCGCCTCGATGCCCTCGACGTGGTCGGCGAGCGGGCCGGGGTCGGCGAGACCCTCGGCGAAGAGGGTGTGCACGAGCGCGGCGAGGAAGAGGGCGTCGGCGCCGGGGCGGATGGCGAGGTGACGGTCGGCGAGCCGGGCGGTGCGCGTGCGGCGCGGGTCGACGACGGTGAGGGTGCCGCCGCGCTTGCGCAGGGCCTTGAGCTTGCCGGGGAAGTCGGGGGCGGTGCAGAGGCTGCCGTTGGAGTCCAGCGGGTTGGCGCCGAGCATCAGCAGGTGGTCCGTGTGGTCCAGGTCGGGGACCGGGATGGCGAAGGGGTCGCCGTAGAGCAGCCCGCTGGAGACGTGCTTGGGCATCTGGTCGAGCGTGGAGGCGGTGAACAGGTTACGGGTGCGCAGGGCGCCGATCAGCAGCGGCGGGTAGAGGGCGCCGGCCATGGTGTGGACGTTCGGGTTGCCGAGCACGAGGCCCACCGCGTTCGGACCGTACGTCTCGATCAGGGGCCGGATCCGGGCGGCGATGGTCTCGAACGCCTCGTCCCAGGTGGCCTCCTGGAGCCTGCCGTCCTTGCGGACGAGGGGCCCGGCGAGCCGGTCGGGGTCCGCGTCGACCTCGCCGAAGGAAGCACCCTTGGGGCAGATGAAGCCCTGGCTGAAGACGTCGTCACGGTCACCGCGCGCGCCGGTGATCGTGGTTCCGTCGAGGGTCAGGGTCAGCCCGCAGGTGGCTTCGCAGAGGGGGCAGATGCGCAGGGCGGTGGACATGGCGGACTCCCTGGAGCGGCGACGGTGGCGCGCGGGCACCTGTGAGCATACCGACCGGTAGGGACGGTGGGGAGGGTCCGTCGGGACGCAGGTCTGCCGGAGGGTACCGCCGGTGCGTAGGCCCGCCGAGCCGTCAGCTCAGGGAGGGCGCGAGGTAGGCGTAGAGGAGTTGCCTCGTCTCGGCGATGAGCGCGGGGTCGCCGGACGGGGCGGTGCGGAAGGCGAGTTGGAGCAGCGCGTCGGCCGCTTCGACCCCGACCAGGACCTTGCGGCGCAGCGCCTCGTCGGCGGTGCGGCCGAGATGGTCGGCGAGGAGACCGCAGAGCCGGTCGGCGACGAGGTGGTTGGCGTCGCCTGATTCCCCCTCGGCGGCACCCTCGTCGACGGTGGGCGCGGGGACACCGAAGTCGACGAGCGCGAAGCCCGGGACGGTGCGCTTCATCGCGATGTACTCGTCCAGGACGCCGTCGATCGCGCTGTACGCGTCGACCCGGCCGGTCGCGGCGAGGCGGGCGGAGATCCGCTCGGCGTAGCGGTCGAGGTTGCGGTGGGCGAGGGCGTCGGCCATCGCGCGCTTGTTGCCGAAGAAGCGGTAGACGGAGCCGATGGGGACGCCCGCGCGCACGGCGACCGCGCGGGTGCTCAGCTGCTCGTAGCCGGTCTCGTCGAGGAGTTCGGCGCAGGCGTCGAGGATCCGGGCGAGGCGCTCGGCGCTGCGCTGCTGGACGGGGGTGCGGCGGAGGGATGGCTGGGGCACGGGGTCCATGATGCCGCTCCGTTCCCGATCGGGTCAGGCGATGGGCGGGGGCGCGCGACGAGCGACACACGCGGCGGGCGGGTGGGCGCGGGTCAGGCGATGAGCAGGCCGATGCCGCCGAGGGTGTACGCGATCATCAGCGCGAACAGGGGAAGTTGGCCGGCCACGGCCCGCGCGGGCGGGAAGAGGCGCACGGCGCGGTCGTGGGCGGCCACGACGCCCAGGACGTGGCCGGTGACGATGGCGGTGACCTGGAGGGTGGCGAGGGCGCCGGGGCCCAGCGGTGGGGCGGGTGCGGGGGCGTTGTCAGTGCCCGCTGCCATCATGACGGTACGTGGTCCTTCGGTGACGAAGAGTGTGAAGTAGTGGGCGACGAGATAACCGAGGGCGATGGGCAGGAGGGAGTGGGCGAAGGAGGTGAGCGGGCTGGCGAGTGCGCGGGACATCAGGCGGAGGGTGCCCGCGCAGAGGCCGTAGAGGGCGGCCACCAGGGCGATGGCGGCGAGGAGGCCGAGGGTGGCGGTGGCGGTCGGACCGAGGGAGGAGGTCTGGAGGGTGGTGATCCAGCGGGGGTTGTCGGAGACGCCGTCGTAGGCGGTCGAGCCGAGCAGGACGCAGACGGTGGCGACGAGGCCGGGGACCGGCGGGGTGGAGTCGAGGCCGTTGAAGGGGGAGCGCAGGACGAGTCGGCCGTCGGCCCGGCGGCCGAGCGGGGAGAGCCGGGCGAGGAGGGCGGAGTAGACCTCGAAGGGGTCGGCGTGGGCGAACCAGTCGGGGCCGTGGCGGGCGGCGCCGAGGAGGCCGGCGGCCGTGAGGACGGCGAGGAAGGTCAGGAGGGTGGTGGTGGACGCGGGGTCGGGGGCCGCGAGTTCGAGCCAGGCGAAGAGGAGGAGGCTCGCGGCGGCGGGGCGGATGCCGAGACCGGCGGGCAGGGGGCGGGGTGCGCGGGCAGCGGGGAGCAGCGCGTGGACGGCGCGCAGGGGGTTGAGGAGCCGCCAGACGGGCCCGAGGAGAAGGGAGGCGGGGACGAGGCCCACCCAGAGCAGGACGTAGACGGCGCCGGGTGCGGGGTTGCGGTCGGGGTCGTCGGGACCGAGGAGGAGGTACAGGAGGACGGCGGTCGCGGCGGCCGCGCCGACGACGCGCAGTGCGGTACGGGTGGCCGGGGCGTCGGCGAGGCGCTGGACGGCGGCGGGCAGCGGGCGGCCCGCCCGGTCGCCCCGGAACCGGGAGGTGGGCCAGAGCAGGCCGAGGGCCAGGAAGGAGACGAAGAGCGCGGCGAAGGCTCCCGCGTAGGCGTAGAAGGGCGAGAGCGGGAGATCGTGCTGGGAGCCGATGCCGTGGGCGAGGAGGTGGGCGGGGGTCGGCGGGTGCGCGGTGTCGGTCACCGGACGACGAGCTGGGTCAGGAGGAGGCCCGAGCCGTGGGTCTCGACCTCGAAGAGGCCGGTGCGGTCGGCGGTGAAGGTGAGGGTGCCGGGTTCGCCCGGGGTGAGGGGCAGTTCGCGGTCGTAGCCGTGGACGTGGAGGGTGTCGGCGCGGTCGGCGGTGACGCGGAGGGTGAGCTGCTCGCCCTTCTTCAACTCGACGCGGGCAGGGGGTGGTTGGACGGACTCTCCGGTGACGGTGATCTCGACGGTACGGCCGGGGGCAGGAGCGGTGGTCCGGGGCGCGGCGGTCGTGGGGGCCGCGGTCGTCGTCGGAGCGGTGCCGGCCCCGGCGGCCGTGGGGGTGGCGCCGGTCGTGAGGGGGACGGTGGCCTCGATCGGCTTGCCCGCGACCGCCCAGACCGTGTGGTCGTCGGCGTGGAGCCGGACGGTGACCGAGCGGGCGCCGGGCGGGAGGTGGTGCCAGGGGCCGTAGACCCGGCCGGCCTCCTTGCCGTCGGCGAGGAGCCGGGCGTGGCCCCGGCCCGGGATGGCCGCGCCGCCGACGCTCTCGGGGGTGAAGCGGAACCTCTCCACGGTGAGGTGGATGTTCCAGCCGCCCTCGGAGTCGGGCCGCGCCTCGACGCGTACGGCGGGGGCTCCTTCGGCCGGTACCTCCCGCAGCCGGTGCCCGGCCTCGTCCGTCGCCGCGAGCAGGGTGCCGCTGCCGCCGGTGGCCTCCTGGTGGCTGGTCCCCGGCTTGTGGTGGGTCGTCGCCCGCCCGCCGCACCCGGTGGCGGTCAGGGCGAGGGCGAGGACCACCCCCGCCAGAGCAGCCGCCCGCCTCACGCGGCACCCCCGTCGCCGGCCCCGTCGTTCGCCTGGCGCGCCGCCGCAGTCACCGGCGTCGGGTCCGGCTCCGGGGCGGGTTCGTGGTCGCCCGCTTCCCCGGGGGTGCGGCGGCCGGCGGCGATCACGGCCCACAGGACCCAGACCACCGCGAGGAGCCCGCGCAGCCAGGCGGGGCTGAGGGGGATCCAGGGGATCATCAGGACGGCCTTGTCGAAGGCGTCGAGGAGGGTGAGGGCGCCGAGCGCGAGGGTGGTCCAGGCGAAGGCGGGGCGGGTCGGGCGCAGCGCGAGACCGACCACGGTCCACCAGGCGCCGATCAGGAGGAGTGCGAGCGCCGGGAGCGGGCCGGAGGCGAGGCCGAGGGTGGAGCCGGCCACGTCCAGGGCCAGGCCCACGAGCCCCAGGAGGGTCGCGATCCCCGCGAGCCGGTGGCCGCGGAGCCTGCGCCACCACAGGGCGCCGCCCACGAGGGCGAGGACGACGGCGACCCCCAGGGCGAGCTGGGTCTCGACGCGCTGGATGCCCCGCGCGCCGTACCAGTCGCAGCCGGCGGGCAGTCGGCGCGCCTGGACGTTGTAGTCGGCGCACACCAGGAGGTGGGCGAGCTTGGCCGGTTCGCCGACGAGCCGGTCGGTGTTCCCGGAGACCTGGCCGCGCCGCTTCCCGCACTCGGGCAGGGCGCCGGGGCTGGAGGCCCCCGCCGGCTTGCCCTCGGCCTGCCAGCAGTTGCCGCCGCCCTGCCCGTCCCACCACACGTCCGTGCGGTTGGGCCGGGAGGCGCCGGAGCGGTCGACGCCCAGGTGGTTGCCGGCGTAGCGGTTGTGGTGGGAGGTGTCGGTCTGCTTGCCCCAGGCCGACTCGCCCCGGATGAAGGCGGGGACGGCGCTCAGGAAGAAGGCGGCGCGCTGGTGTCCGTACACCCAGTTGTTCTCGTACAGGTTCCAGTTGCCGCCCGCCGTGATGACGCCGGTGCCCGGCGGCATCGAGATCTGCGGGCAGACGACGCCCTGTTCGTAGCCGCGCTCGACCGGGGCCTTGGCGCAGGTGCCGTCGGCGACGTACCGGTAGTAGTTCTGGTTGTTGTCGTGGATCAGGTTCCGCTCGAAGCGGGCGTGGTTCTGCGGGAGTCCGGGGTGGCCGGGGAAGGCGGAGTCCATGGAGGCGCCGCCCATGTTGTGGTCGAACTCGTTGTCGTGGACGTAGACGGAGTCTCCGGCCGTGCCGCTGTAGCCGACCATGTTGTGGTGGCTGCGGCAGCCGGTGATCTCGATGGAGTAGCGCGGGACGTCGTAGCCGCGGCCGTCGTTGATGTCGGAGGCCGAGCCGGGGTAGATGCCGGAGTCGCCGTTGCCGTACGACTCGCAGTTCTTGTACAGGCCGTGGTCGGAGGCGAAGGTCAGGAAGCCGTACTCGTCGTTCCACCGGGTGAGCACGTTGTCGATCACGAAGCCGTCGGCGGCGAGGACGTACAGCGAGTTGAAGGTGGTGCGCTGGGCGGTGAAGTTGCGGAAGTAGACACCGTCGGAGGCGTCGGCGCGCAGCGCGTTGAGCTTGGTGTACTTCGCGTCGAAGACGACGTCCAGGCGGGAGGCGCCGGTGCCCTCGATCTGGAGGTTCTTCTTGCCGAGGATGGCGACCAGGTTCTGGTTGTGCGGGCACTGCTTCTGCTGCTCGTACGACAGGATCTGATAGCCGAGCGCCGACTTGGGGGCCTTCAGCGCGGCGCAGGCGCCGGTCGGCGCGGGCTGCGAGGGCTCCTCCTCGTACAGGCCGGGCAGGACGGCGATGGTCGTCCCGGGCCGGTCGACGGCGTCGACGGCCTGCTGGAGATGGCGGTAGCCGCTGCGCGCGCAGCGGTCGAAGAGGGCCAGGTTCCGGGCCTTCAGCTCGGCCGGGAAGCCGGAGATCCGGCGGTCGAAGTCGGCCCGGTCGGTCTTGCAGACCAGGAGATCGGGCTCCCCGGTACGGAGCGTCGGCACGCTGCCGGTGCCGTCGGGGAAGGTGACGGGCCGCTCCTCGTGGGCCTGGGCCCCGGGGGCGGTGACAAGGGCGGCGACGAGCGCCGCGAGAACGACCGAGAGCGCGACAAGGAGCCTGCGGGTCCACGACATGCGCGTGAGAGTAGAGCATTGTTCATCTTTTGGAACCCCTCATGCACACATCACGTCGAACCGAGACCTCGGAGACCCTCGCGGACCCTCGGAGCCCTCCGGAGCCCTCCGGAGCCCTCCGGAGATCCCTGGAGGCCCCTGGCGCCCCGTTGACGTGAGCGGGCGCGGAATCCTACGGTCATGCATAGGATTGTTTTGGGCGTCAGGACAGGAGCGTGCGATGACCACGGAGAACACCGAGCGGGCGAGAAAGACGGCCGACGGACTCCAGTACTCCACCGGCTTCGGCAACGAGCACACCTCCGAGGCGGTCCCCGGCGCGCTGCCGCACGGCCGCAACGCGCCGCAGCGCGCGCCCCTCGGCCTCTACGCGGAGCAGCTGAGCGGCAGCGCGTTCACCGAGCCGCGCGCCCACAACCACCGCTCGTGGCTGTACCGGATCCGCCCCTCGGCCGCGCACCCCCCGTTCACCCGGATCGAGAACGGCGCCGTCCGCTCCGCGCCGTTCACCGAGACCGTCCCCGACCCCAACCGGCTGCGGTGGAACCCGCTCCCCGACCCGGCGCCCGGCACGGACTGGCTGGCCGGCCTCTGGACGCTCGGCGGCAACGGCGACGCCACGCAGCGCACGGGCATGGCGGTGCACCTGTACCACGCGAACGCCTCCATGGAGCGGGTCTTCAGCGACGCCGACGGCGAGCTGCTGATCGTCCCCGAGCGCGGCGGCCTGCTCCTCCGGACCGAACTCGGCCTGCTCGCCGCCCACCCCGGCGAGATCGCCCTGATCCCCCGGGGCGTCCGCTTCCGCGTCGAGCTCCTCGACGCGACCGCCCGCGGCTACGTCTGCGAGAACTACGGCGCGCCCTTCCAGCTCCCCGACCTCGGCCCGATCGGCGCCAACGGCCTGGCGAACGCCCGCGACTTCCGCGCGCCCGTCGCCGCGTACGAGGACGTGGAGGGCCCGGTCGAGGTCGTCAACAAGTTCTGCGGCAACCTCTGGTCCGCGACGTACGACCACTCCCCGCTCGATGTCGTCGCCTGGCACGGCAACCACAGCCCGTACGTCTACGACCTGCGCACCTTCAATGTCATCGGGTCGATCTCGTACGACCACCCGGACCCGTCGATCTTCACGGTCCTCACCTCGCCGACCGACACCCCCGGTCTCGCGGGCGTCGACTTCGTCGTCTTCGCCCCGCGCTGGCTGGTGGGCGAGGACACCTTCCGGCCGCCGTACTTCCACCGCAACGTGATGAGCGAGTACATGGGCCTCATCGAGGGCGCGTACGACGCGAAGGCCGAAGGCTTCGTCCCGGGCGGCGGGTCCCTCCACAACATGATGTCCGCGCACGGCCCCGACCGGGAGACCTTCGACAGGGCGAGCGCCGCCGAGCTGAAGCCGCAGAAGATCGACGACGGTCTTGCCTTCATGTTCGAGACCCGCTGGCCGGTGACCGCCACCGCCCAGGCGGCCGGCGCCGACCACCTGCAGAACGCATATGACAACGTATGGCAGGGTCTTCAGCGCCACTTCCGGCCGTAGAGTCTCGCTGTCGTCGTACGGAGAACGCCGTGACCGCCTTCGCTCCCGACTCGCTGGTCCTGAACCGCAAGCTGCCGCTCTGGTATCAGGTCTCGCAGTCGCTGCGCGCCTCCATATTGGGCCGCACGCCCGACGCGTCGCTGCGGCTGCCCACCGAGGAGCAGCTCGCCGCGCACTACGGCGTGAGCGTGCTGACGATGCGGCAGGCCCTGAAGGAGCTGGAGCAGGAGGGCCTGATCAGCCGGCACCGGCGGCGCGGCACCTTCATCGAGCCGGGCGCCCGGCGCGCCTCCCCGCGCCGGCTGCTCGGTTCGATCGACGCGATCGTGGCCCAGCAGTCCGGCGAACGGACCACCGTCCTCGACCACGGCACCGAGCCGGTGCCGGGTGAGCTCGCCGAGTTCTTCCCCGATGTGGCGGAGGTGGTCGCGTACAAGCGGCTGCGGCGCGACGGGGAGAGCGGTGAGCCCACCAACTGGGCGGAGAACGCGGTACGTCCGGACGTGGCGGCCGGGCTCGACCCGGCCGATCTGGAGCGCTGGCCGATGACGAAGGTGCTGCGGGACGTGGTGGGGGTCAGGATCAGCCGGATCACGGACACGGTCGAGGCCCGGCTCGCCGACCCGGAGACGGCGGCCCTCCTCCAGGTGCCGCTGCTCTCGCCGATCCTGCACTACACGGGCGTCACGTACGACAAGGACGGCCGGGTCGTGGACGTGGCCCGGATCCGCTACCGGGGCGACCGCTTCTCCTTCACGGTGACGGTCGAGGCGCAGTGAGCCACCGGGACGGTGGTGGAGGCGTCGCACCGAGCCTGAGCCACCGGTCACCGTGACGGTCAAGGCACTCTGGAGGCCCACGGAGCCCGCTCGCTAGCATCCGAGGGTGACCCGAGACGTACCGCTGGACGACGCGCCCCTCCTGGACGAGCTGATGCCGTGGTCCGTCGCGCCCCTGCGGCTCGGCCGCTCCTGGGTCGTGGCGCCGGACGTCCGCACCCTGCGCGAGCGCTGGAACCGGCTGGTCGCCGCGGGCCCCCAGGAGCGCGAGGAGCTGTTCCGGCCCAGCCGGGCGCGTACGCCGTCGAGTTCGGTGGCCGCACTGCCCGGGCAGCGGACGAGCACGGTCCGGTTCGCCCGTGAGACCGGCCCTGCCCCGGAGCCGGTGCGGCTCGCCCACGGGCCCTTCGACGAGCAGTGGCTGCTCCCCGACCACCGGCTCATCGACACCGCGCGCCCCGAACTGTGGCGGGTCGCGGACGAACGGCAGCTCTTCGCCGTCGAGCAGGGGTACGTGCCGGGCGCGGCCGGCCCCGCGCTGCTCGTGACGGCCGCGCTGCCGGCCGGCCGCTCCCCCGCAGGACGCCCGGGCCGGATCCGCCCGCTGTTCCGCCGTCCCGGAGGCGAGGAGCCGAACCTCGCGCCCGGCCTGCTGCCCTGGCTGAGCGAGCGGTACGGGACCCGGGTCACCGCGCCCGACGTGCTCGCCTGGGCCGTGGCCGCCGCCCACCCCTCCCCCGCGGGCTGTCGCGTCCCGCTCCCGGCGGACCCGGACGTCTGGGCGGCGGGCGTGGAACTCGGCCGCGGGCTCAGGGACATCCAGCTGCGGGGCGCCCGGGGCGGCGAGCGCCCCCGGCTGCCCGGCGGCCGCCGCCCCTACGTCCGGGCACCGATCCCGGCCCGGCCGGCCACGCTCGCGTACGAGCCCGGGGAGGAGACCCTGACCCTCGACGACGGCAGGATCTCCCCCGTACCGGCCGAGGCCTGGGACTTCCAGGTGGGTGGCGTACGGATGCTGGAGCAGTGGTTCACGCACCGCACCGCGCCCGCCGAGCCCGGCTCCCTGGAGGCGATCGGCCCGGCGGCCTGGCCGCAGGAGTGGACCTCCGAACTCCTGGAGCTCATCACCGTGCTGGCCCTGCTCGCCGCCCGGGGCGCGGAGCGCACGGAGCTCCTCACGGAGGCGCCGCTCCTTCCCCGGACGGCGCTGCGCGACGCGGGCGTCCTGCCCGTACCGGCCGCGGCCCGCCGCCCCGCCTCCGTACTGGACCACCAGGAGGAGGGCCCGGAGGGCCAGTTCGCCCTGCTCTAGGCGGACTAGCCCCGGACGAACGAGTCGATCGCGCGCCCCAGCGTGCGGTCGAAGATCTCCTCGGGGTCGAGCCGCTCGACCCCGGCCTCGCCGATCACCGCCGCCAGCCTGGGGTAGTCGCCGCCCGCGAGACGGCCGGCGAGGTAGGCCCCGCGTACGGCCTGCTCCTGCTCCTCGGACCAGGGCAGGCCGCGGGCGCGTTCGGCGAGGGCGAGTTCGTTGGCGACGATCGTCATCACGGTGCCGTTGACGGTCGCGATCAGCTCCATCTTCGTGCCGCCGGGCAGGTCCAGACCGTCCAGGCAGGCCAGGCAGGCCTCCAGGAAACGCAGGGCGTTCGGGCCGAAGGCGTACCCGGTCGTCATCAGCCTGATGACCCACGGGTGGCGGTGCAGGATGCCCCGCGCCTGCCGGCCCACCTGGAGCATGTCCGCGCGCCAGTCCCCCCTGGGGGTCCCCCCTGCCCCCTCGGGGCTAGGGGGAGGGTCGGGGAGTTCGTACTCGCCGCTGACGGCGTCGACCATCAGCTCGTACAGATCCTCCTTGCGCGGCACGTAGTTGTAGAGCGACATCGTGCCGCAGCCGATGTCGGCCGCGATCCGTCGCATGGAGAGCGCCTCGATGCCGTCGGCGTCGGCGATGCGCACGGCGGCCGCCACGATGTCGGCCCTGCTGTACGCCGGTTTGGGGCCGCGGCCCGTGCGCTCGGGGCGCGCCCAGATCACTTCCGGTTCGGCCGCTCGGCCCGCCATGGATCATCACCTCGCCCACCATCTTAGTTACGTACACCGTACGTAGTGCGGTATGGTCACGCCATGACTACTACGTACGCTGTACTTAGTGAGGGTCTGCAGAAGCGATACGGCGACGTCCGTGCCCTGCGCGGGCTCGATCTGGCGGTCCCCGAGGGCACCGTCTGCGGGGTCCTCGGCCCCAACGGCGCGGGCAAGACGACCGCCGTGCGGGTGTTGACCACGCTGGTCGTCCCGGACGCGGGCAGCGCGCGGGTCGCCGGGTGCGACGTGGTGCGCGACCCGGCGGGGGTACGGAAGCGGATCGCGGTCACCGGGCAGTCCGCCTCGGTCGACGGCGACCTCTCCGGCGCCGAGAACCTCCGGCTCTTCGCACGGCTGCTGCGCGCCCCGCGCGCCCGCGCCGACGAACTCCTCGACCAGTTCGGGCTCACCGAGGCGGCAGGCCGGCCCGCGCGCACCTACTCGGGCGGGATGCGACGCCGGCTCGACCTCGCGGCGAGCCTGCTCATGCCGCCGCGGGTCCTCTTCCTCGACGAGCCCACGACCGGGCTCGACCCGCACAGCCGGAACGGGATCTGGGACGCCGTACGGGGGTTGGCGTCCCAGGGCACGACCGTGCTGCTGACCACGCAGTACCTGGAGGAGGCCGATCAGCTCGCCGACGACATCGTGCTGATCGACGAGGGCCGGGCCGCCCATCGCGGCACCCCGGCCGAGCTCAAGGCGCTGATCGGGAGCTGGGCGGAGGTCGTGGTCGCCGATGTCCGGCACCTCGACGCGGCGGCGGCCGTCCTCGACCAGCTCACCGGCTCGGCCCCGGCGCTCGACGCCGAGCGCCGCGCGGTCGGCGCGGTCACCACGGACACCACGCTCACCCTCCCCCGGATCGTCCGCGAGATCGACGCGGCCGGGGTCCCGCTCATCGACGCGTCCCTGCGTCCGCCCACCCTCGACGAGGTGTTCCTCCGCCTCACCGACCGGAAGGAGCTCGCCGCATGAGCGCGCTCGCCCACGACAAAAGGGAAGGTGCGCGCGAAGCGCTCTCTGGAAGGGTGGTGGTGGGAGACGGGTGGGCCGTCCTCGGCCGGCACCTGCAGAAGGTCCGCCGGGCCCCGGCGATCACCGTCATGACGCAGACGATGCCGATCGTCTTCCTGCTCTTCTTCGGGTACGTGTTCGGCAGCGCGCTCGCCATGCCCGGCGCGGAGTACCGGGCCTACCTGGTGCCGGGTCTGCTCGTGGCGACGGCGGCGGGCGGGGTGATGACGGGGATGTTCCAGGCCGCGCAGGACTCGCACCGGGGCGTGATGGACCGCTTCCGGACGATGCCGGTCAGCCGGGCGGCCGTTCCGCTCGGACAGGCCGTCGCCGATCTGCTGACCAGCGCGGTCGGCATGATCCCGCTGATCCTCGTGGGGCTCGCGATGGGCTGGCGGATCGAGGGCACGGCCCTGGAGGCGCTGACGGCGTTCGGGCTGCTGCTGCTCTTCCGGTTCGCGGCCACGTGGGTGGGGATCCTGCTCGGGCTCGCCTCGCGGAGCGAGGAGGCGGCGGGGCAGCTGGGCAGCGCCACGTTCATGCTGCCGCTGCTCTCCAACGCGTACATCCCGACCGAGAACATGGCGGGCTGGCTGCGGACGGTCGCCGAGTGGAACCCGATCTCGGCGGTCACGACGGCGGTACGGCAGCTCTTCGGCAACGCGGCCGTCCCGGCGGACGCGGCCTGGCCGGTGGCCCATCCGGTGGCCGGTTCGCTGCTCTGGTCGCTCGCGCTGATCGCGGTGTTCGCGCCGCTGGCGGTACGGCGGTACGCGCGCGGGTGACGCGGGGCGCCCGCGTGACGAGCGCGACGGTGACAGCGCCCCGTCGGCAGGGTAGGCAGGGCTGTCATGAGCACTCAGCCACTCCCCCTGGCGGGGATCACGGTCGTCGCGGTCGAGCAGGCCGTCGCCGCCCCCTTCGCCACCCGCCAGCTCGCCGATCTGGGCGCCCGGGTCATCAAGATCGAGCGCCCGGACGGCGGTGATTTCGCGCGGGGTTACGACACGGCGGCCCGGGGGCTCGCCTCGCACTTCGTGTGGTGCAACCGGGGCAAGGAGTCGGTCGCCGTCGACCTGAAGGACGGGCGCGGTCTCGACCTGGTCCGCCGGCTCGTGGCCGGCGCGGACGTCTTCGTACAGAACCTGGCGCAGGGCGCGGCGGCCCGGCTCGGTCTGGACGCGGCCACCCTGTGCGCCGCGCATCCCCAGCTGATCGCCGTGGACGTGTCGGGGTACGGGCCGGGCGGGCCGTACGCGCACAAGCGGGCGTACGACATGCTCGTGCAGTGCGAGGCGGGGCTCGTGTCGGTGACCGGGACGGCGGAGCAGCCGGTGAAGTCGGGGATCCCGGCGGCCGACATCGCGGCCGGGATGTACGCGTACGCGGGTGTCCTCGCCGCGCTCGTGCGGCGCGGGACGACCGGGCGGGGCGGCCCTGTGGAGGTGTCGCTGCTCGACTCGCTGGCCGAGTGGATGGGGCATCCGCTGCACCACGGGATGCATGGAGGCACTGCCCCGGCGCGCACGGGGCTCGCGCACGCCGTCATCGCCCCGTACGACGCCTATCCGACGGCCGACGGGAGCCTGGTGCTGCTGTCCGTCCAGAACGACCGCGAGTGGCGGCGGCTGGCCGAGCAGGTCCTCGATCGGCCGGATCTGGCGGAGGATCCGGCCTTCGCGACGAACACGGCCCGGGTGGCCGGCCGAGCGGCGACGGACGCGGCGGTGGCTGGTGCGCTCGCGCCGCTGACTGCGGCGGAGGCGCTGGCGCGGCTCGACGCGGCGGGGATCGCGTGCGCGCGGTTGAACACGGTGGCGGACCTGGCGGAGCATCCGCAGCTGGCGGCGCGGGAGCGCTGGCGGGAGGTGGGGTCGCCGGTGGGGCCGTTGAGGTCGCTGGTGCCGCCGGTCACGTTCCCGGACGGGCCGGACGCACCGATGGGGCGTGTGCCGGGTCTTGGTGACGACACGGACGTCGTGCTGGGGGAACTGGGTGTCCCCCCTGAGGAGCTGCGGGCGCTACGGGCGGACGGTGTCGTGGCGTGACGCCCCACGGGGTGGGCACGCCTTGGCCCGGGGCGGGCGCGCTCGCCGGGGTGAAAGCCCACCCCGTTCCGCCTCGGCGGAACGAAGGTTCACTGACACCCCTGCCGGTCGGACCCTCTTCCTCAGCCCCGGCTGCCGAAGAGGCTTCGGCGGAGGCGGCGAAGGGGGGCGAAGAGCGAGACGCGCGCGCTCTTGTGACGGCGGGTCCGCGTGGCGTCGCGCGAGGTCAGCTCGCGCATCAGCAGCGTCGCCTCGGCCGCTTCACGCTGGGGCACGACGGGGCCGCCGAGCACCGCGAGATGACGGTCGAGCCGCGAACTGGTCGCACTGCTCCCGCATGTGATGGCAGGCACTCGCGGCCTGCTGCGCATTGCTATCTGTTCCATGACACTCCCCACCCTAACGAGGGCACCCGGCCCGGGCAGGTTAACCCTATCGCTCCGCTGTGACACTCGTGTATCCCGCCGGCGGGATTCACCACACTCGTACGGGGGTTGACGACTACTGTCCGAATCCATCTGATTTCAGGGTGAGTTGGACAGGGCTCGAACACCTGCCGAACCGTCATGAACCATCCTGCGCACAAGGCCGTCATCTGTCGCCACCTGACGGTGTGTGATCTCCGCCACCAAGATCACCCCGCTTTCTCCACGGGGCGTTCGAAGTCCGCGGCCCGGGGGCAGAAATGCTCCACCGGGGCCGATCGGGACGACCGAGTCAGCCGACCGGTGCCGACGACGGACGGGGACACGCCATGACCGTGATCGCGGGGCGGTACCGGCTCCTGGACGTCCTGGGGCAGGGCGGCATGGGCACGGTCTGGCGGGCCAGGGACGAGGCCCTGAACCGCGACGTGGCGGTGAAGGAGGTCCGCGCCCCGGCGGGGCTGAGCGGCGCCGACGAGCAGCGGCTGTACGCGCGCCTGGAGCGCGAGGCCTGGGCGGCCGCCCGGATCGCGCACCGGAACGTGGTGACCGTCTACGACGTGGCCACCGAGGACGGCCGCCCATGGATCGTGATGGAGCTGGTCCACGGCCTGACCCTCTCCGAGGTCCTGGACGCGGAGGGGCCGATGCCGCCGCAGCGCGCCGCGCTCGTCGGCGCCGAGGTCCTCGCGGCCCTGCGCGCCGCGCACGAGGCCGGGGTGCTGCACCGGGACGTGAAGCCGGGCAACGTCCTGCTCGCCAACGACGGCCGGGTCGTGCTGACCGACTTCGGGATCGCGGCGGTGGAGGGGACCTCCCCGCTGACGATGACGGGCGAGCTGATCGGCTCGCCCGAATTCCTCGCCCCTGAGCGGGCGTTGGGCCGCACGCCCGGCCCTGCCTCGGACCTGTGGTCGCTCGGGGTGCTGCTGTACGCGGCGGTGGAGGGCGGTTCGCCGTTCCGCCAGGACACGCCGCTCGCCACCCTGCGGGCCGTGGTGGACGAGGAGCTTCCGCCGCCGCGTCGCGCGGGGGCGCTCGCGCCGGTCATCGAGGGCCTGTTGCGGAAGGAGCCGGGCGACCGGCTCCAAGCGGAGGTGGCAGAGCGGCAGTTGAGACTCGTGGGTGCGGGAGGCTCGCCCCGGTCGGGACCGGTGAGCTCGGAGCCGTACGGCGCGAACGGCGCGAGCGGCGGCGCATCGGAAGCAGAACAGGACCGGCCCGCGCCCCGGAGCGCATCCCCGAGCCCGACTCCGCCCCTTCCGCTCCCGGTTCCGGCTCCGCGTGATCCGGCGCCGGAGGATCGGTCCGGGCGGGCGGTCGCCGTTCTCGCGACGGGGGTGGTTCTGCTGCTGCTCGCCGTGGGCGGGCTGACGTACGCGCTGCTGCGGAACCAGGACGGCGGCGGCAAGGGCGGTGGCCCGGTGACGAGTTCTCCGGCGACGGGCGCGCCCACGACCGGCTCCCCCACGACGGCGACCACCACGGCCCCCACGCCGACCCGCACGACGCCCTCGGCCACCACCGCACCGCCGGTGCCGACGGTCCTGGTGTACGTGCGGGCCGCGCGCGGCAGCTACAGCGGCGCGTGTCCGCCGGCCAAGGACCGGGCCCCGGCCTTCGCCGCCACGCTCACGGTGGGCCGGACGCCCGCCTCGGTGGAGTACCGCTGGGTCACGGAGAGCGGGGAGAGCTCGGCCGAGAAGGGCTGGCGGACGCTGGAGTTCCCGGCGGGCGGCCCCCAGGAGCAGAACGTCGAGCACACGGAGCTGACGTACCGGGCGGACGACACCTGGCGCGACCGGATCCGGATGGAGGTGCGCGCTCCGGTGGAGAAGAGTTCGAACTGGGTGGAGTTCTCGGTGACCTGCGAGCAGGTGACCCCGACCGGCGGGGCCACCCACCCGAGTGGTTCGACTACGCCTACCGCTGCGGCTACGGCTACGCCACAGCCCTGAAGCTGGGCAGATAGCCACCGGACTGACCGGCGGCGGTGGGGTGGTACGACTCGCCGATGTTGAGCCAGTTGACGCTGTGCAGCCAGGCTGCGCTGGAGCAGATCTCGTGGTTGGTGAAGGCGGGGACCACGCTGGCGAAGGTGTAGCCGTGGTCGGCCGCGCGCTTGGCGGTGGCCTCGTTGAGGATGTCCGAGCCCTCGTTGATGGCGCGCCGCTCGTTCTCGCTCAGGCCGGCGACGCAGCTGCCGCCGAGCTTGTAGAAGCGGGGGTAGCCGAGGACGACGACCCGGGCGTTCGGGGCCTTGGCTCTGATGGCCGAGTACACCGAGTCGAGATTGCCGGGCAGGGTGCTGGCGACGTACGCCTTGGCTTGATTCACACGGTTGATGCAGGCGGACTCCGACTGGAGGACGCAGGTGGTCATGACGTCGGCGAAGCCGGCGTCGTTGCCCCCGATGGTGAGGGAGACCAGGTCGGTGGCGGTGGAGAGGGGTCCGAGCTGACCGCTCGTGACATCACCCGTTCGGGCGCCCGAGCATGCCGTGAACGCGAACGACGAGGGTGAGTTCGCGTTCTTCCAGAGGACGGGGAAGGCCTTCGTGGAGCGCTTGCAGTCGCCGCTGGCGCTGTCGTAGCTCCCGGCTCCGACGCCGGAGGAGTACGAGTCGCCGAGCGCCACATAGTCGAGAGCGGCGGTTTCGGCGGCCTGTGCGGCTCCCGCCCCGGTGAGGGCGAGGACGGCACCGAGCAGGAGTGAGGACGAGAATGCCGCGAATCGGGACAGTTTCATGGAACCTCCCTGTAGCAGGATCACTGCGTTACTAGGTAGTAGCAGTTGATCCGGCCATGTTGGAAGTGTCCATGCCAAGAAGATTTGGCGAGATCTTGCCGACGCCCCGTCAGCGACCTCCGCCCGACCCTCAGCGTCCGTCAGCGACCGTCGAGATCCGGCCACCTGATGGATCATCCGTCGAAAAGAATTCGCACAACAATGCGCAGGAGTTCAATTCGACCTCAACAACACCACCAGAAAAGTGGATTGCGAAAAACCGATCGGGACGCTTCCACATCTGACCGACCAAGCCCGCCAATTACCGGAAACGGGAGCATCAGATCCAGGGCTTGCCATACAGTCGCATTCATCAATACCGTCGTACATCTCACCCGCATCGACCCGTCGCGCTACAGCTCAGGGGAGGGCTCAAGCGACGCGACGGTCACGGGGCGGGGCGCGGTAGGGGGGTGCTGGTCTCGGCGTGCGCATATGCCTGCGCCGGGTCGCGTGCCGCGCGGTTGAGATGCCGACCCACCCATGCCCGAACGGCGATCGATGCTGCTCGGACGGGGTGGGGACCCCCCTTTCGTAACCGGACAGACCACCGGACAGCCCGGGGGCGGGCGGTCCACCGGACGAGAGGGATACACCACCATGAGCTCATTCCTGCGCCCGGCCGTCAGCGGCCACGAAGCGATGGAGCAGAGCGATCAGCGCCGAATAGCGGCGCAATACAAGGCGATCACCTCGCATTTGGCGATCACGCCACCGGTGAGCGTCGTCATCCCCGCGATGAACGAAGCGGAAAATCTGCCTTACGTCTTCAAGTCCCTGCCGGACTGGATCCACGAAGTCGTTCTGGTCGACGGAAACTCCACCGACGACACCGTGCACGTGGCCAGGGAACTCCGGCCCGACGTCAAGGTCGTCAAGCAGGTCGGCAAGGGCAAGGGCGATGCGCTCATCAGCGGCTTCGCCGCCTGCACCGGCGACATCATCGTCATGGTCGACGCGGACGGCTCGGCCGACGGCCAAGAGATCGTCTCCTATGTCTCCGCGCTCGTCGGCGGCGCCGACTTCGCCAAGGGCTCGCGCTTCGCCAACGGCGGCGGTACGGACGACATGACGCCGATCCGCCGGCTCGGCAACTGGGCGCTGTGCGCCCTGGTCAACCGCAAGTTCGGGGCCCGCTACACCGACCTCTGCTACGGCTACAACGCCTTCTGGCGGCACTGCCTCGACAAGGTCACCCTGGACTGCACCGGCTTCGAGATCGAGACCCTGATCAACATCCGGGTCGTCAAGGCCGGCCTCAAGGTCCAGGAGGTGCCGAGCCACGAGTACCTGCGCATCCACGGCGTCAGCAACCTCAACGCCGTGCGCGACGGCATCCGGGTGCTCAAGGTCATCCTCAAGGAGAAGGGCGTGAGACGCGCGGCCCGCCGCCGGCCGACCGCCTTCTCCGTCAACGTTCCCCGGGGAGAGACATCTTGAATGGTCGTCAGTTCTCCGTCGTGATCTGCGTCTACACGGAGGAGCGCTGGGAGGACATCCTCGCGGCGGTCGACTCCGTACGGAACCAGTCGCGGCCGGCCCGGGAGATCCTGCTCGTGGTCGACCACAACGACCGGCTCCTGGCGCGGCTGACGGAACGGTTCACGGACGAGGAGGAGGTGCGGGTGCTCGCCAACGCGGGCCCCCGCGGCCTGTCCTCCGGACGCAACACCGGGATCGCCGTGTCCCGTACCGAGTTCGTGGCCTTCCTCGACGACGACGCCGTGGCCGAGCGGGACTGGCTGCGGTACCTCGCGTCGGGCTACGACGACCCGCGGGTCATGGCGGTCGGCGGCCGGACCCTGCCCGCCTGGGCCTCGGGCCGGCGGCCCGACTGGTTCCCCGAGGAGTTCGACTGGGTCGTCGGCTGCACGTACCGCGGCCTCCCGCCCGGCCGGGTCCGGGTGCGGAACGTGCTCGGCGGCAACGCCTCCTTCCGGCGTGCGGCCTTCGACGCCGCGGGCGGCTTCGCCACCGGCATCGGGCGGGACGGCGACCGGCGGCCGCTCGGCTGCGAGGAGACCGAGCTCTGCATCCGGCTCTCCCAAGTCCTCCCGGACGCGGTCCTGTTGATCGACGACCGGGCCGTCATCCACCACAAGGTCCCGGCCGTACGCGAGCGCTTCGGCTACTTCCGTACCCGGACGTACGCCGAAGGCCTCTCCAAGGCGCTCGTCTCCCGGAGCGTCGGCGCGGGCAAGGGGCTGGAGGCCGAACGGCGGTACACCACCCGGGTGTTGCCGGCCGGTGTCGTGCGCGGTGTGCGCGACGCGCTGCTCGGGCGACCGGGCGGCGCGGGCCGGGCGGGCGCGATCGTGGCGGGCGTGGCGATCGCGGCGGGCGGCTACGTCCGCGCGGCGGTGCGGGCGCGCGGCGGCGGGGCGACGTTCTCCTCGGGCCCGATCCCGAGCCTGCCGGAGGCGCAGAAGCCCGCTCCCGAGGTGGCCGCGTGAACGGACCCGTACCGATCCTGATGTACCACGCCGTCGGCCACGAGCCCGCTCCGGCCGCGCACCGGCTGTCCGTCTCCCCCGAGGCGTTCGCCGCGCAGATGGGGGTGGTCGCCGACCACGGGCTCACCCCGCTGACCACGGCGGAGCTGGCCGCGGCCTGGCGCTCGGGCGGGCCGCTGCCCGCGCGACCCGTCCTCATCACCTTCGACGACGGCTACGAAGGCGTGCACCGGCACGCGCTGCCCGTGCTCGCCAAGCACGGCTTCGCGTCGACGGTGTTCGTCTCGACCGGCTGGCTGCGCGGAACGTACGACGAGGGCGAGGCCCTGGACACCATGCTCGACTGGGACCAGGTCCGCGAACTGGTTGCCGCCGGTGCGGAGATCGGCGGCCACAGCCACAGTCACCCGCAACTCGACCAGGTCGACGACCGGCGGCTCTGGTACGAGACCCTGCGCTGCAAGGAGATCCTCCGCGAGGAGCTGGGCCGGGCGCCGGTCTCCTTCGCCTACCCCTACGGCTACTCCGACCGCCGCGTCCGCCGTACGGTCCGGGCGGCCGGCTACGCCCAGGCGCTCGCGGTGGGCAACACCGTCGCACGCCGCCGCCAGGGACCGTACGCCCTTGAACGGTTGACCGTGCGGCGCTCCACCGGCATCGAGGAGTTCACCCGGCTCGTCGAGGGCCGGGCGATCGGCCGGACGTTCGCGGCGGACCGGGCGCTGACCAAGGGGTACGCCATGGTCCGCCGCACCCGGGGCGCGGTGCGGGCGGCCGGTAAGCTCGCGATCTGAGGCGCGAGCCAGGGCGGTGCCGAGCCAAAGCGCTGGAGGCCGTACCGGAGCGACCTCCGGTACGGCCTCCGGTGCGCGGGCCGTCAGCGACGGCGGCCCAGGGCGCCGAGCAGGCGCGCGCCCAGGCGCAGGCGGGTCGTGCCCGCCGCCACGAAGGCGCCGATCAGGATCGCCCCCCAGGTGGGGACCGCGCTGAACGCGCGCAGGCAGAGCGCGACCACCGTCAGGACGGCGACCAGGACCAGCAGGTCGACCAGCGCGGCCGGCCGGCCGCCGGGGGCGGGGTCCCCGGTCCAGCCGAGGGCGTGGCGCCTGTCCTGCCCGCGGGTCATGACAGCTGTCCCATCAGGCAGCCCGCGGCCGCCACCGAGACATAGCCCCAGGGGCCGCCCGCGAACTTCACCATCCGCAGTCCGGCGCGGGCACGCTGGATGTTGACGGAGACGTGGTGCGACTGGACGGGCACGTAGGCGGCGAGGGCGCCCACGCCGCACTTCTTGGCGGCGTTCTTGACGACCCTGCCGATCTTCTTCCACTTCCAGCTGAACGGGTTCCACCACGGGTCCGCGACGACGGGGAACGCGGTGTTCGCGTCGAAGGAGACCGTCTGGATCAGGGTCTGGCCCTCCAGACGGTAGGACGTGGGCACCGGCTTGCCGTGCGCGTCCTTCGCCCAGGGCGCGTTGATCGCCGCGACCGGCTCGTTCGGGTCGGCCGAGACGATCACGATGGAGCCGTCCGGCTGCTGGCGCAGGCTCGAACCCGGGGCGAGGCTGAGCGGGACCCGGTACTCACGCGGCGCGGTGGCGTTCTTGATGACCTGAAGGGTCCGGCTGCCGCCGTCGAGCGTGGGCTGGACGACGGTGTCGACCGCGGAGGTCGCGGAGGCGTGGACCACGCTGCCGTTGACATTGACCCCGCGCTGCGGGCCCGCGCCGGATCCGATGCCGACCGCGGCGATGTCGTCCGGCTTGACCTCGATGCGGCCCTGGGAGTCCCACGGCACGGTCACGGTGCCGGTCGCCGTCTCGGCGATGGCGGCGAACCGGGCGTCACTGGTGCCGGCGGGCGTGATGTCGGCGGCGTCGAGGGCCGCGTTGGCCACCCCGAACGCGTCGATGGCCGGGCCCGGCCGCCAGGAGGTGTCCACGGTGAAGGTCACCGGGTCCGACCAGCCGTTGGCATAGTGCTGGCCGTCGTACGTGGTCGTACGGAAGGTGTACGCGCGGCCCGTGGCCAGCTTGCCGGCCGGGACCTTCGCGGAGGCCGTCTCGCCGGAGCGCACGAACGGGGCGTTGAAGAGCGCGACGACGTCGCCGGTCGCCTTGTCCTTGACTTCGAAGGTGCCCTGGACCTGGTCGTCCTCGTTGACGTCCTCGGTGGTGAAACGGAGCGTGGGGGTCAGGCTGTTGACCTTGTAGACACCGCCCTCGCTGTAGAACGGGGTGCCGGCCTGGAGGTTCGCGCCGTTCTTGGGGCGGTAGTTGAAGGTGACCGTGAGCTGCGGGACCTTGTCCTCCGTGGTCTCGGAGGAGTAGAAGCGCTTCCACGCGTACGTGTCCGACTCGTCGACGGCCTTGAGGCCCACCGAGCCGGTCGCCGCCTTGGCGCTCGCCCAGGTCTTCGCCAGCTCGGTGACATCGGCGGTCACCCGGCCCTCGTTGCCGCAGGGGCCGCTGCGGGTCTCGGTGGAGGTGGCGACCTTCTGGCGCAGCGCGGGCTGCTTGGTCCAGCGGCTGGAGGTGTCGGCCGGGTCGGCCGCCCAGATCTCCCAGCCGCGCTTCTCGCAGGACCAGGAGTGGTAGTTGTACAGGGAGAGCTTGGCGTCGGTGACCAGCGCGTCGGCGAACTGGCCGGTCTCCCACGTGAGGAAGGAGCGGGCGGTGCGCTTGGTGGTGCCCGCGTAGTCGCCGGGCCAGCCGATCTTCAGGTCCGTGGACGCCGACTGGTCGGTGGTGTCGCCGCCCTGGACGAAGGTGTCGAAGAGGACCGAGAGGGTGTCGGTGGCCGGGTCGATGGTCACCGGGTACGTCGTCGCCGGGTCCGCGAGGAACGTCCGGTCCGGGGTGAGCCGCAGCTCGGCCGTGTCCCCGTCTTGGACGACCGTCATCGGTACCCGGGCGGTGCGCTTGCGCTCCCCGGAGCGCTCGTCCACCTGGGCGTCCCACATGACGGGCGCCGGCATGGTGGCGACCGGCTCACCGCTCTCGCGGTCGGCGAACACCACGGAGTCGTCCGGCTGTTGGGTGGCGGTCAGGCCCGGGATCCGCAGCGGCAGGGTCATCGGGGCGGCCCCGTCGGCCGGCCGCTGCTTGAGGCTGAGGAACTGCTCGAAGCCGGTGCGGGTGGCGTCGACGACGAGGTCCGCGCCCGGGACGGCGTCGGGGTACGTGGCCTTCGGCCCGTCGAGGACCGGAGCGGGCAGGCCGCCCTTCCACTGGACGCCGATCGACTGGTCCCCGGTGCCGAGGGTGATCAGGTCGCGGGCGGCGGAGGCGGGCGCGTCGGCCGCGGCGCGCGCCGAGCGGGCCCGGGCGCCGCCGGGTCCGGCCAGCTTCAGCTCGCCGGGGTGCGCCTCGGCCTCGACGGTGCCGTCGGCCTGGCGGCGCAGCGTGGCGTCCACGTCGGTCCACGTGCCGTCCTTCAGCATGCGGACGGGGCCGCCGGCAACCGTGCTGGTCAGGGTGCCGTCGGGGTTGGCCCAGGTGGTGGAGGTCTCGGTCCGCCGGTCGAGGACCTCGATCCGACGGTCGTACACCTGGGCGGCGAGCAGGGCCGATTCGGCGGTGACGGCCTCGGTCACGGCCCCGCCGAGCGGGTTCTTCGCGCGTACGGCGTCCCGTACCGCCTGGTCCTGTGCTGCCTGGTCCGTGGGCTCCGCCGCGAGGGCCGGGGTGGCCGCGCCGAGCAGAGCGAGCGCTGTCAGCGCCGAAACGCCCCCCACCGCGATGGATCCGGTAAATCTACGCCGTATCGACGACATGCAGGTCCTTGCTTGAACGACAGGTCCACGCCTGCCGTTCCAGCAGGGCGCGGGCCTGATCAACTTTGGTTGACCTGCAAGATCCAAACAGAGGTAAAGACTCCGTAAGCAGGGTCGAAAGTCCCTCTTTGGGGGGCCGACAGACCTTTGCCCATAAAGTCCGATCAGCCCTTTCCTTCCTTTCAAAAGGTGGTGCGGGGCCTGCCCGGTTGCCGGATCATGGTCGCCATGTCAGCCACGCCAGTCGAGGGGCCCGTCCTGTCCGACCCGACCGCGCCGTCCGCGCCGCCCGCCCCGTCCGAGCCGCACCGGGCGCTGCCCGTCCGGCTCACCGTCGACGACAGCGACTCACCCTCGGACGTCATCGACGCGCTCTTCCTCGGCCGGTTCACGACCGGCGAGCAGCCGCACTCCCGGAGCACGACCCTCGACCGGGTGAAGCCCGACGCGACGCTGCTGCCCGCCGGTGCGACGGTGTTGCGCGCCGCCAAGGACGACGACCGCGCCGCGCTGCTCGCCGAGGGCGAGGGCTGGACGCTGCTCGTCTCGCGCTGGAACCGCGGCGCGGACGTCACCGTCACCGCGACGGATTCCGACCTGGCCGAGCGGATCCTCGAGGAGGCGACGGACGGGGCGAAGGACGAGCCCGAGCCGCAGCCCGAGAACGTCACGATGGGCTTCTGGTACGTGTCGCCCCGGCGCGGCCCGCACCGCACGACCCGGCAGATCAGCGCCGGTACGTGGGAGGAGATCCGGCCCAACTACACGGCGCCGGTGGCCGATGCGATGGACCGGCTGATGAAGGTCACCCCGGACGACATCGCCGGCCGGCTGCTGCTGCTCCACGGGCCGCCGGGGACCGGCAAGACCTCCGCACTGCGCACCCTCGCCCGCTCCTGGCGGGACTGGTGCCAGGTGGACTGCGTCCTGGACCCGGAGCGGCTCTTCAACGACGTCGGCTATCTGATGGACATCGCGATCGGCGAGGACGAGGGCACGGCGAAGGGGCGGTGGCGGCTGCTGCTCCTGGAGGACTGCGACGAGCTGATCCGCGGCGAGGCGAAGAACACGGCGGGACAGGCGCTGTCCCGGCTCCTGAACCTCACGGACGGGCTGCTCGGTCAGGGCCGCAACGTCCTCGTCGGCGTCACCACCAACGAGGACCTGGAGCGGCTCCACCCCGCGGTGGTCCGCCCCGGCCGGTGCCTTGCCCGGCTCGAAGTGGGCGGGCTCACGCGGGCGGAGGCCGTGGGGTGGCTGGGGACGGAGGAGGGCGTGGGGCGCGACGGCGCGACGCTCGCCGAGCTGTACGCCCTGCGCCGCGGCACGTCGCCGGCCGGCATCCCGGAGTCCCGGGCCCCGGAGTCGGGGCTGTACCTGTAGGGGCTACGGGGACGCCCGCCCGATCAGCTCTCGTACGTCGCCCGCAAGGCGTCCGAGATCGCCGCCGTCGCCGCCTCCCGGCTCAGGCCCAGGCGCTTCGCCTCCGCCGCGTACGTCGCCGCCGCGCTCGCCGCGAGGCGGGCAGCCGCGTCGCCGGCGGCGGCGACGAACGTGCCGAGGCGGCCGCGCCCCTCGATGACGCCGTCCGCCTCCAGCGACTTGTACGCCTTGGCGACCGTGTTCGCCGCCAGGCCGAGGTCCTCCGCCAGGCCCCGTACCGTCGGGAGCTTGTAGCCGACCGGCAGGGCTCCCGAGCGGGCGCGTTCCGCGATCTGGGCGCGCAGTTGTTCGTACGGGGCGGTCGAGGAAGCCGTGTCCACGGTGATTCGCAATGTCACCCGCCGATTCTCCCCCCGCCCCGGGGGAAAATGGGAGGCGGCCGCGCCACTCCCCCGCATAGCGTGCGGCACCATGACTGTGATCGTCCGAGATGTACGCCCCGAGGACGCCGAGGCCTTCGCCCGCGTCCGGCGTGCCGCGCTCCCCTTCATGCTCGCCAGCGGCACCCAGGTCGCGTTCGACTGGGCGCACGCCCATCCCGACGCCCACGCGCGCCCCCTGGTCGCCGAGGTCGACGGGGAGATCGTCGGCACGGCCCAGCTCCGTATCGCACACGACGCACCCGAGCCGGGGGTCGGTTCGGTCAACGTCTACGTCCACCCGGAGAAGCGGGGCCTCGGCGCGGGCACGCTCCTGGTGCGCGCCGCCGAGGAGCACCTCGCGCAGTCCGGCGCGACCACGCTCTACAGCTGGGTGCTCGACGAGCCGGAGTTCCGCGGCTTCGCCCAGCGGCACGGCTACGAGGCCCGCCGCTCCGCGCACTTCCTCCGCCTCGACCTCACCTCCGCCGAGCTGCCGCCGCTCCAGGAGCCCCCGGCCGGTGTCGAGCTGCGGACCGCCTCCGACTTCGCCACCGATCCCCGTCCGCTGTTCGTGCTCGACGCGGTGACCACGGCCGACGAGCCCGGTGACGTCGGCGCCGAACTCACGGACTACGAGCACTGGCTGGCGACCACGTGGAACCACCCGCTCTTCGACCCGGCGCTGACCATGGTCGCGGTGGTCGACGGCCGCCCCGCCGCGTTCAGCGCCGCCCAGACCGACGGCCTGGGGCGGTACAGCACGGGGATGACCGGTACCGACCCGGCGTTCCGGGGCCGGGGCCTGGCCAAGCTGGCCAAGAACGCCTCCCTGCACCGGGCCCGTGCGGCGGGCTGCACGGAGGCGTTCACCGGGAACGACGCCGGGAACGGGCCCATGCTGGCGATCAACGAATGGTTCGGCTACGCGATCTGTGCGACGGAGGTGCGCCATGTCAGGGCGCTCGGTTGAGGTGGTGCTCGTGAAGGCGGGCCGGACGAAGATCCGGTACCCCGCCGAGGTCGTCGCCGAGGACGGCGCGCGGCTGACCGTGCGCGCGCCCTGGGCCGCCGAGGGGGTGCGGGACTTCGGCTTCGTACGGTTCGAGCCGGGCGACGTGTTCGTGGAGCACTACTGGCGCGACCGCTGGTACGCGGTCAAGGAGGTCCGGTCCTCGGACGGGGCGCTCAAGGGCTGGTACTGCGACATCACCCGGCCGGCCGCGGTCGACGGTTCCGAGGTCGTGGTCGAGGACCTGGACCTGGATCTGTGGGTGTCGGCGGACGGCAGCGAGGTGTTGCGGCTCGACGAGGACGAGTTCGCGGCGAGCGGCCTTGCCGCCGCCGACCCGGAGGCGGCGGCCCGCGCCGTCACCGCCCTCGACGAGCTCGAACACCTCGGCCGCGAGGGTCTGGTCCGGCTGCTGGGGAGCGCCGGACCCCGACCGCACGGCCTCGGCGTCAGCCGAGGATGACGTCGGCCTCCTCCGCCGCGAGGAAGCCGGGCAGCGGTACGCCGAGCGGACCCGAGGGCGTGAACTGCATCAGGGTGGCCTTCACCTGGGCGGCGCCGGGGCGGTAGGCGGGCTCCTTCACGACGCCCGAGTTGGACCAGTCGTGGAGCCGGCCGTCGCAGACGGCCCGGGTGCCGCCGATGCCGGCCGAGCTGTCCCGCTGGACGAGCGTGCTGGTGACGAAGACCGGGCCCGCGCTGTCGTCGAGGCAGCGGTACGTACCCGAGAGGGTGACCGTGCCGTCGGCGGCGACGGTTCCGTACGCGTCGACCGTGAGGGTGTCGGCGGGGCCGGCGTGGGCGGTGCCGGCCGCGGCCGCGACGAGCAGCGTGCCGGCGGAGAGGGCGAGGCGGATACGCATGAGGGGTGATCCCTTCGGGGGTGGGGGGTGTATCGCCCGCCAGGGATACCGGATCACGCCATGAGCTGGCCGAAACTCACTCTATCGGGGGCGAGTTGAGGCGCTTGCGGTAGTGCATACGATCGTACGGTCCGTCCACGCGCCGCTCGACGAGCTCGTAGCCGTACCGCTCGTACAGCTTCTGGTTCTCCCACATCAGCGCGTTGGTGAGCAGCCGGACCTCGGGCAGGCCGAGTGCGCGGGCGCGGGACTCCACGAAGGCGAGCAGGCGGCGGCCGAGCCCTGTGCCCTGGGCATCGGGGTGGACGGCGATGTTGTCGAGATACACGTGGTCGGCCTCGGTCCTGAGGACCACGAGGCCGACCACCGGGTCACCGGCGACGAACACCCTCCCCGCGGCCACGTCCGCCGCGTGGTCCGCCTCCATCGGGGCCGGCACGAGGCCGATCCGTTCGATGTAGTGGTGATAGGCCGCGTCGGTCACGGCCTTCACACGCGGGACTTCGGAGGTCTGCGCCGGTCGGATGTCGTCGGTCATACCGACACGTTACGGCGGCGGACGATCACCTTCTTGAGCAGGGGCCAGGCCAGCAGGAGGGCGATCACGACGTAGACCGTGACCGAGAACGGGGTGTTCACCAGGCCGGTCAGCGAGCCGTCGCTGATCTGCAGCGCGCGCCGCAGCTGCTGTTCGGCGGCCGGGCCGAGGATGACGCCGATGACGGCGGGCAGGACGGGCAGTCCGTACCGCCGCATGCCGAGGCCGATCAGGCCGATGATCAGCAGGATGACCAGGTCGAGCGCCTCGCCGCCGACCGCGTACGCGCCGACGGCGGCGAAGAAGAGGATGCCGGCGTAGAGGTACGGGCGCGGGATGCGCAGCAGCTTGGCCCAGACGGGCGCGAGCGGCAGGTTGAGCGCGAGCAGCAGGACCATGCCGACGAAGAGCGAGGCGATCAGGCCCCAGACCAGGTCGGGTTCGCGTTCGAAGAGCAGCGGTCCCGGCTGGATGCCGTACTGCTGGAAGGCGGCGAGCATCACGGCGGCGACGGCGGTCGTCGGCAGGCCCAGGGTCAGCATGGAGACGAGCGTGCCGGCGGCGGAGGCCGAGGCGGCGGACTCGGGCCCGGCGACTCCCTCGATGGCGCCCTTGCCGAACTGGTCCTTGTGCCGGGAGAGCCGCTTCTCGGTGACGTACGAGAGGAAGGTCGGGATCTCCGCGCCGCCGGCCGGGATCGCGCCGAACGGGAAGCCGATGACGGGCCCGCGCAGCCAGGACTTCCAGGTGCGCCGCACGTCGTCCTTGCCGAGCCACGGCCGTCCGACCGGGATGGCCTCGCCCGAGGTGCGGCGCAGGTGCGCGGCGACCCAGAGGGCCTCGCCGATGGCGAAGAGGCCGACCGCGACGATGACGACGTCGATGCCGTCGGCGAGTTGGAGCGAGCCGAAGGTGAGGCGCTGCTGCCCGGTCATCTGGTCGAGGCCGACCAGGCCCAGGGTGAGGCCGATGAGCAGCGAGGCGAGGCCCCGGATCCGGGAGGAGCCGAGGACCGAGGTCACCGCGATGAAGGCGAGGACCATGATGGCGAAGTAGTCGGGCGCGCCGATGTCGACGGCGAGCGCGGCGACGGTCGGGGCGAGGGCGACGAGCAGCAGCGTGCCGATCATGCCGCCCGTGAAGTGGCCTATCGCGGCCGCCGCGAGCGCCTGTGCGCCCCGGCCGGCCTTGGCCATCGGGTTGCCCTCCAGGGCGGCGACGACGGCCGCGCTCTCGCCGGGGGTGTTGAGCAGGATCGAGGTGGTGGAGCCGCCGAACATGGCGCCGTAGTAGATGCCGGCGAACATGATGAAGGCGCCGGTCGGTTCGAGTCCGTACGTCACCGGGAGCAGCAGGGCGACCGCCATGGCGGGGCCGATGCCGGGCAGGACGCCGATGGCGGTGCCGAGGAGCACGCCGATCGCGGCCCACAGCAGGTTGATCGGCGTGAGGGCCGTACCGAAGCCGTCGATCAGGGAGTTCAGTGAGTCCATGGGTCAGAGCACTCCCATCAGCGGGCCGCCGGGCAGCGGAACTCCGAGCAGGTTGTTGAAGACGACGTAGGTGAGGAGGGAGAGTCCGGCGGCGATCAGCGGGTCGCGGTGGAGGTGCCGGCTGCCGAGCGCGTAGGCCGCGCCCCAGAAGAGCAGGGCTCCGGAGACGGGGAAGCCGACGGGTCCGATGAGGACGGCGAAGCCGAGGAAGACCCCGGTCAGGAGCAGGACCGTGCGCCAGTCGCTGGGCTCGGAGAGGTCGACGTCCTCGCCGCCCTCGGACTCGCCCCGGCCGCCGCGCAGGACGTCGACGGCGAGGAGGACGGCGACGACGAGCAGGCCGGTGCCGACGACCACGGGGACGGTCTTGGGGCCGACGGGGCCGCGTTGGGCGATGTCGACGGTCATGGTGAGGGCGTCGGTGAGGACGAGGACGCCGATGACGAAGAGGAGGAGGCTGACGCCGAGTTCGGAGTGCTCGCGCAGCCAGGAGGCGCGTTTGCCGGTCGCGGGAGGGGTGGTCGCGGTCGTCGTGGTCACAGTCCCAGCTCCTTCAGTACGGAGGCGACCTGCTTGTCCTGCTCGGCGAGGAAGGCGCCGAACTGCTCGCCGGGCAGGAAGGCGTCGTTCCAGCCGTTCTTCTTCAGCGACTCGCGCCACTGCGGGGAGCCGTGCAGCTCCTTGGCGAGGCCGACGAGCTTGTCGCGCTCGGCGTCGGAGAGGCCGGGCGGGGCGACGATCCCGCGCCAGTTGATGAACTCGGTGTCGAGCCCGGCCTCCCGCAGGGTGGGGGCGTCCAGGCCGGGGACCCGCTCCGGTCCGGTGACCGCGAGCAGGCGCAGCTCGCCGGACTCGATCTGGTCGAGGTACTCGCCGACGCCCGAGACGCCGAAGGCGACCTTGTCGCCGAGGATGGAGGCGAGGAGCTCACCGCCGCCGTCGAACGGGATGTAGTTGACGCTCTTCGGCGCGATGCCGGCGGCCTGGGCCATCAGCATCGGGGCGAGGTGGTCGGGGCCGCCGGGCGAGGAGCCGCCGCCGACGGGCAGCTTGCCCGGGTCCTTCTTCCAGGCGGCGAGCAGGTCCTGGATGGTCTTGTACGGGGAGTTCTTGCCGACCACGACGATGTCGGGCTCCATGGTGAGCCGGGCGATCGGGGTGGTGTCGGCGAGGGTCTTCGGGGTCTTGTTGGTGTGGACGGCGCCGACGACGCCGAGGCCCATGGACATGGCGAGCTTGCCGTTGCCGTGCTCGCCGACGAGCCGGGTCAGGCCGACGGTGCCGCCGGCGCCGGGCAGGTTGAAGACCTCGATGCCCGTGGTCAGACCGGCGTCCTCGGCGTTCTTCGCGGCGGTGCGGGCGGTGATGTCGTAGCCGCCGCCGGGTGTGTTGGGGACCATGAAGCGCAGTCCGGGGATCTGGGTGCCGGTGTCGGAGCCACTGCCGGCGGAGAGCAGGGGCGGCCCCACCAACACCAGCAGCGCGGCCCCGAGCAGGGCGAGGGGGGTGCGCAGACGCACGTGTGCCGCCTCTCGATAGGTGTGTGAAGTGGCCCACATGTTGCCCGCGCGTTAAGAACCTGTCTCTCTTCCGCAATCAACGGACGTTGTGGTCCTTGTGGTCGCGGCCTAGCGTGTCGGCGTGACGAAGGTGCTGGTGGTCGACGACGACTTCATGGTCGCGAAGCTGCACAGCCGTTATGTGGCGACTGTGGACGGTTTCTCCGTCGTCGGGGTCGCGCACAACGGCGGTGACGCGCTGCGCCTCGCCGACCGGCTGCGCCCCGATCTCGTCCTGCTCGACATCTACCTGCCGGACATGGACGGCATCTCCGTCCTGCGCGAGCTGCGCGGGTCCGGTCTCGCGGTCGACGCCCTGTTCATCACGGCGGCGCGGGACGCGGGCATGATCCGCTCGGCGCTGCGCGCGGGGGCGCTGCACTATCTGATCAAGCCGTTCAACCAGGCCGCGCTCCAGGAGCAGCTGCGGCACGTGGCCGGCCTGCGGACCCGGCTCGACGCGCTGGACGAGGCGCGCCAGGAGGACGTGGACCAGATCTTCGGCACCCGCCCGCCGGGCTCGCGCGAACTCCCCAAGGGCCTCGCGGCCCATACGGCGGACCTGGTGGACGGCATCCTGCGGGCCCACCCGGAGGGCCTGTCGGCGACGGAGTGCGCGGAGGCCGGCGCCCTCTCCCGGGTCAGCGCGCGGCGCTACCTGGAGTACTTCGCGGAGACGGGCCGCGCGGAGATCACCCTGCGGTACGGCGGCACGGGCCGCCCGGAGCGCCGCTACCGCCGCCTGGGCTGAGGAGCCTCCCGGGGGGCCGTTCGCGGCGGTGTCCGAGGGGGTCCCCCGAGGCGGTGTCTGAGGGGCCGCTTAGCGGCTCCTTAAAGCGACCATAAGGATCGCCATCAGCCCCTTCTCGCAGGCGATTTCGCGGATTCCGGGGGCTAGCTTGCTGATCGAACCCCAGGCGTCCCCCCTCCAAGGAGTTGTTCAGCATGACCGCTCGCCGTACCGCTTCCGCCGTCCTCGCGCTCGGTGTCGCGCCGCTCGCGCTCGCCGGGCTCGCCGCTTCGCCGGCCGTGGCGCACGGATCGATGACGGATCCGGTGAGCCGGGTGTCCGCGTGTTACGCGGAGGGTCCCGAGAGCCCGAAGTCGGCCGCGTGCAAGGCGGCCGTGGCGGCCAGCGGGACGCAGGCGTTCTACGACTGGAACGCGGTGAACATCGCCAACGCTGCCGGCAAGCACCGCGACCTGATCGCGGACGGCAAGCTCTGCAGCGCCGGCAACGACAAGTACCGGGGCCTGGACCTGGCGCGCGGCGACTGGCCCGCCAGCACGCTCGCCTCCGGCAAGCACACCTTCCGCTACAAGGGGACCGCCCCGCACCGGGGCTCCTTCGAGCTGTACGTGACGAAGGACGGCTACGACCCCTCGAAGCCGCTGAAGTGGTCGGACCTGGAGGCCAAGCCGTTCGCCACGGTCACCGACCCGCGGATGGAGAACGGCGACTACGTCTTCGACGGCACGATCCCGAACAAGTCCGGCCGCCACCTGATCTACTCGATCTGGCAGCGCTCCGACTCCCCCGAGGCGTTCTACACCTGCTCCGACGTCGTCTTCGGCAAGGACAACGGCACCACCGGCGGCGCGCCCGCCCCGACGGCCTCCGCGCCGACCGACGAGGAGATCGAGGCGGGCACGGACGAGTCCTCCGTGGAGCACGGCGGCCACGGCGACCAGCACGCCGGGACCGGCGCGGAGGCGACGGCCGCCGCGCCGGCCACCTCGCAGCCCGCGTCGACCCCGTCGGAGCCCGCCGCCTCGGAGCCGGCCGCCTCGACCGCGCCCAACGCGCCGGCGGCCGCCGGTGAGGGCGAGCGGCTCGCCGAGACCGGGGGCGACGCCACCACCTCGTACCTGGCGATGGGTGGCGCCGCCGTCCTGGCGCTCGGCGCGGCCGTGCTCTTCGGCGCGACCCGCCGGGGCCGAGGCCGCCGCGCAGCGCGCTAAGCGCCAAGAAGCGCTGAGCGCTAGCCGATCACGGAAAGGCAGGTGGTCGGGGTCGCGTGGGCCGGGTCGAGGGCGTTGACCACTTCGTGGAACGTCACCCGGTCCAGCGTCCCGATCGCCACGTGCTCCGAGAGGTCGAGCGCGCACTTGTCCTGGATGACGATGTTGGTGACGTTCGGACCGTCGAGGAAGCCCGAGCGGTACGGGGTCACCACCTCGTCGTACTTGGTCGTGATGACCGTGTACGTGACCCCCGGGACCGTGTCCCCGCCGGCGTTGAGGCGGGTGATGAACGGGGAGCCGGCGATCTGGTCGGCGAGGCCCGGGGTCTTCTCGCTGATGAGCCCCTCGGCGCCGGGGAAGTACGGCAGCAGCTTGGTGAGGCCGTTGAGGGTCGTGCCGTGGTTGTCGGGGGCGATCCCGACGAGGGCGTTGACCTTCGCCGCCCCGCCGAGGAACTTCAGGTAGTGACGGGGCATCATCCCGCCCTGCGAGTGCCCGACGAGGTCGGCCTCGGGCGCGCCGGTGGCGGCCAGGACCTTGTCGACGTAGACCTTGAGCTGTTCGGCGGACTTGTCGATCGGGCCGAGCCCGTGGAAGAAGGGCACGTTCGGCAGCTGGCCGTAGTCGAGCGAGAAGACGCAGTAGCCCCGGTTGACGAGGTACGGCGCGAGGCCGAGCCAGTTGTCGATGGAGTTCCCGAGGGTGCCGTGCACCAGCACGACGGGGCGCGGGTGGTCGGCCGAGGGCTTGCAGGAGAAGTCGTTCCAGCCCCGGCTGGTGGCCGCGGTCTGAGCGGGAGCGGCCTGGGCCGAGGCGGTGGGGGCGAAGGTCGCGGCGGCGGTCAGCAGCAGGACCGAGAGGGTTCTGAGCGCGTGTTTCCAGGGCAGCATCGTGCGATCTCCTTGCGGCTCAAGGGAAATCAGAAACGAACGACGGCAGTAAGCCCTGCGGCCCGGACCACAAGTGGGGATGCTCTGCTTCAGGCCAAGCTACGCACGAGTAGCCATCACTGGGAAGTTACGCGTCGGTAAAAATTGACTTCTCGTCAACACGGAGTACAGGCGTACCACTTCGGCGCACCCTTCCCAGGGCGGCCGGACGGACTGCCTCCGGGCCGAAGCGGCGGCGGGCCCGGTCGGCGGCGGCCTCGGCCGCGCGGGCACGGGTGTCGCCGGGGTCCAGGGAGAGCTGTCGGTAGGCGCCGCCGGCCGGCAGCAGGTCGTCGGCGCGGAGCGCGAACGCGCGGACGCGGGCCCGCTGCAGGCCGAGCGCGGCAAGGAGCCCGAGGGCGGTCGCGGCGAGGGCCGGCGAGTGGCCGGTGGATTCCGGCAGGGCGCGCGTACGCGTGGTGGAGCTGCGGTCCGCGTACCGCACCGTGAGAGTGAGCCGCCCGGCGACCAGACCCTCGCCGCGCAGGCGCTGCCCGATCCGGTCGGCGAGCCCCAGGACCGCGCGGTGCTGCTGGGCCGGGTCGAGGCAGTCCCGTTCCAGGACCAGGTCGGCGCTCAGGTGCGCGGCGGGCTCGGACGGGGTGACCGGGCGCGGGTCGTGGCCACGGGCGCGCTCGGCGAGGAGCCGGGCGGGGCCGACCCCGAGGAGCCGCTGCAGGGTCGCCGGGGGCAGTTCGACGACCTGGCCGATGGTGTGGAGCCCGTACCGGTGGAGCGAGTCCGCGGTGGCGCGCCCGATCCCGGGCAGCGCGGTGACCGGCCGCGGGTGCAGCCATTCCTCCGCCCGGTCGGCGGGGACCCAGGTGGTCTCGCCGGGCGCGGACGCGTCGGCCGCCATGGCGGCGAGCATGCGGTTGCCCGCGAGTCCGGCGCTGCTGTCGATGTCGTAGAGCGCCTTCAGCCGGAGCTTCGCCAGCTGGACGACGTCGTAGGGGGACAGGCCGAAGTAGCGGAGCGCCGAGGTCAGGTCCAGCTGGACGGCCTGGGGCGGGACGGCCTGGACGTGCGGCGTAATACCAGACACCAGTTCGATTATGTCTCCGTACTGCTCCCCGGTCGGAACCGTGTGCAGGTGGAGGTGGGCGATGTGCCGGCGCGACGAGGCCATGGCGGCGACCCTCCTCTCAGGCTCGGGTTCCACTCGTCCCACCGTAACGCTTGTTCGAATATCTGTGCGAATCAAAAAGGGGCGCGGTTGCCCGCGCCCCCTCCGGCCGTGCCGGGTCGGTGAGTGGGTTCACGTGAGGAACCACAGGAGCTGGACCTTGAAGTCGAGGTCCTCCTGCCAGCTCGATTCCACGCGCACCGCCACCTTCTTCCCGTCCATGGGCACCAGGTTGTGCAGGGTGACGACGGCGTCTCCCATGACGGGCTTGCCGGTGGCCGGGTTGACCTCTGTGACGCTGCCGACCACGAAGGCGTGGGCTCCCAGGAAGCCAGGCACGTCCAGAACCTTTTGGAAGACACCGTGACCCCGGAGCGGGAAGTCCTGGGCGGCCATCTCCGGATTCAGCAGTGCATGGCCCCCGCTGACGCTTGCCGTGTGGGTCATGTCCGTTTCCCTTCGGTGAGCGGCCTCGCTGTGCGAACCGACCGCGGATGTTCCGATCTCCCTTCTCATGCTGGGCGGGATCCGTGTCGCCGCGCCCCCCTGAATCCAGGGATGGACAGACCGCGGATCGGATGGCAGCGGATCAGGGGTCAGCGGGTCAGCGCGGCGCCGAGTTCCTCGCGCCCGTCCGCTCCGGTCTTGCGGAAGACGGCCTTGAGATGGTCGTTGACCGTGTACGCGGACAGGTCGAGGCGACGGGCGATCTGCTTGACGGACGCCCCCGTGCGGAGCTGCGTGACGACATCGCGCTCTCGGGGGGTGATGCCGTACCACGCGCACAACGACGGCAGGACCAGGTCCCAGGTGGCCCCCTGGACGACGAGGGCGACATCGCCTGTGGCGGCCTCGTCGAGCACCTGCCCCTGGCAGGTGGTCCAGCGGCCGGAGGCGGCCGGAGGCGCGCACACCAGGGGCATCGCCCCGCCCTCGCGGCGGGCTTCCGCCCGGGCGACGAGGGAGAGCGAGACGAAGAACGCTCCCGGTACCCACGAGGGGATGGCATGCGCCGACCACTGGTCCAGCCACAGCCGCGCCTGCGGACTGACGGCCTTGATCCGGTGGTCGGGACCGACGGTGATCACTCCCGCCGACAGCGGGGGAACCTCGGGGCAGAGCGGACCGGCCGTCGCGTAGCGGCGCAGGGCGGCCAGCAGCGCCGGTACGAGCCGGGTCGCCCGCTGGGCGTCGTCCTGGCCGAACGGCGCGGCGCCTTCGCAGCGGAGCAGCCCGAGAGCCCCCCACACGCCGCGCCTGTCCTGGAGAAGCAGACGCAGCTCGGAACTCGCCCCGTGGGCGGTGAGGATCTCCCGTACACGCGGGTCGGGCACGGGCGACCCGTCGGTGCCCGCGCCCACCACGACAGCGGGGGTCCGCAGGAGAGTCGGGATCGCCGGCCGCGGGTCGCCCCCCAGATGCCGGTGCATGACGAGCTCTCCGACCAGCGCGGGGTCGTACTGGTGCCAGAAACTGAAACTGCCGAGACCGGGGCCGGTCGCCGGGTCGGTTCCCACCAGGCTCAGCGCGTCGTGGGCCACGATGGGGGCGAGCACGCGCGAGATCCCCGCTCCGACCTGTTCGGGGCCGGTGTTCTGGATCGCCGCGGCATAGAGGTCGGACGCCAGACGCCTGTCATCGAAGAACCTCAGGCTCATATCCCCCCATTGTCCCCTGGCCTCGCGTGGTCAGCCCGCGGAACCGGGGCTGGTGTAGCCGAACTTCTTCAGGTCCGCCGAACGGCTGCCGGCCGGTTGCAGGTCGGCGTACGGATGGAGGCGGGCGCCGGTGGTGCCGTTGACCAGGACGCGGTGCGGCTGGGCGGGCGTCGGGTGCGGCCGGTCGGCGCCGAGCAGGGCGAGCGCGGCCTCGGGGCCCCGGTCGCGGCGGGCGGCGGCGATCTCGTCCAGGTCCCAGGCCATGGTGCCGACGACGGTGCGGCGGGTGCCGCGCACCTGGACCGTGCCGCGCACGAGCAGCAGCCCGCTGTGGAAGACGGTGTGCGCGCAGGCCGGGTGGGAGTCCTCGAAGAAGGCCAGGTCGACCAGGCCGGAGCCGTCCTCCAGGGTGACGAAGATGATCCGCTTGCCGCTGGCGATCGGCGGGGTCTGGGTGGAGGCCCGGACGCCCGCGACGAGCACCTGCTGACCGGCGCGCATCCCGGCCAGGTGGGCCGCGTCGGTCGCGCCGATCTCGCGCAGCAGCCGGTGGTGGTGCTCCATCAGGTGCTTGGAGACGTCGATGCCGAGGGTGTTCAGCTCGGCGCTCAGGGCCTCGCGTCCGGTCATCTCCGGCAGCCCGCTCGGCTCCGCCCCGCCGACGGCGCCCGCGTCGAGGGGCAGTTGGCCCTTGCCCGCGGAGCGGGTGCGGGACTGCCGGTGGAGTTCGGCGATCTGCAGCAGCAGGTCGCGCCGGGTGAGGCCGTCCTCGTGGAGACAGGCCAGGGCGCCGATCTCGGCGAGGCGTTCGGCGACGGGCCGGCTGGGGCGGGCCCGCTGCCAGAAGTCCGACAGCGATCCGTAGGGCTGCCCCTGTTCGATCCGCGCGCACTCCTCCTCGCTGATGCCGTGTACGGCGGACAGGGCGAGCCGTACGCCCCACCGGTCCCCGTCGGCCTTCTCCACGGTGTGCTGCACCCGGGAGTCGTTGACGTCGACCTGGAGGATCGGCACGCCACGGCGGCGGGCGTCGGAGACGAGGACCCGTTTGGGCCACATGCCGGGGTCGTGTTCGAGGAGACCGGCCAGCAGGAACGCCGGATGGTGCGCCTTGAGCCAGGCGCTCTGCAGCGCCGGTACGGCGAAGGCGACCGCGTGCGCCCGGCAGAAGCCGTAGGCGCCGAAGGCCTCGACCGTCTTCCAGACCTGCTCGCGCACGGCCGCGTCGTACCCCCGGGCGCCGGCCAGGCGGTGGAACCAGTCCTCGATCCGGGGCAGTCGCTTCTTGTCGCCGAGCGCCCGCCGGGCGACCTCGGCGAGCGCCCGGTCGCAGCCGGTCATCACCGACAGCGTCTCGATGATCTGCTCGTGCCAGATGGTCACGCCGTAGGTGTCGGCGAGCACCGGCTCCAGGTCGGGATGGGCGTACGCCGGTGTGCCGCCGTGCCGTGCGGCGATGTACCGCTCGGGCATGCCGCCGGCGACCGGCCCGGGACGGAAGAGGCTGATGTCGGCGATGACGTCCTGCGGGTCGCGGGGCTGGAGCCGGGAGAGCAGGTCCTGCTGGCCGGGCGATTCGAGCTGGAACAGGCCGAGGGTCTGGCTCTCCTGGATGAGCTTGAACGCGAAGACGTCGTCGAGCGGCACCTGCGCCGGGTCGTCCAGGTCGATCCGGTCACCGGTGGCCCGTTCGATCTCTGCGACCGCGTGGGTCATCGAGGACAGCATCCGGACGCCGAGGACGTCCAGCTTGATGTTGCCCAGCGCCTCGATCTCCTCCTTCGCCGCCATCGCCATGGGGTACTCGCCCTGGGGGGTCGGCTGGACCGGCAGCCGGTCCAGGAGCGTCGCGTCGCTGATGACCACGCCGCAGGGGTGCATGGCCATGCCGTGGACCAGGGAGTCGAGCCCCTCGGCCAGCTCCCAGAGCGGCCCGTAGCGGTGCGCCTCGGCCGCGAGGCCCCGCAGCTCGGGCAGTTCGGCGAGGGCGCCCTTGATGTCGGAGGCCCGCAGGTGCGGGAAGCTCTTGGCGATCCGGTCGATGTCCGCCGGCGCGACACCGAGGGCGAGGCCGGTGTCGCGCAGGGCGCGGCGGGCCCGGTAGGTCTCGGGCATGGCGGTGACCGCGACCCGCTCCTTGCCGAAGCGGTCGAAGATCGTGTCGTAGCACTCCAGGCGCCGGGCGGACTCGACGTCGATGTCGATGTCGGGCAGCGACCTCCGGCGCACGCTCAGGAAGCGTTCGAACAGCAGACGGTGGTCGAGCGGGTTGGCCGTGGCGATGCCCAGCGCGTGGCAGACCATCGATCCGGCGCCGGAGCCGCGGGCCGCGACCCGAATGCCCTTCTCCCGGATGTCGGCCACGACCTGGCCGACGGCGAGGAAGTACGAGTCGTAGCCCATCCGGGAGATCACCGCGAGCTCGTCGTCGAGCCGGTCGAGCGCGGCGCGGTCCCGGTCCAGGCCGCGCCGGACCAGGCCGGCCTCGCTCCGCTCGCGCAGCAGCCGCGCCGCACCGCCGGCTCCGGGTCCCGCGCCGAGCACGCCGGGCTCGGGGAAGTGGGGCGTGCCGAGCCCCAGGTCGGCGACGGGGTCGAGGGCGCAGGCGGCCGCCGCGGCTGCCGTGTCGGCCAGCAGCCGGCGGGCCCGCGCGGGGTCCGCGCCCGCGCACTCGGCGATCAGCCGCGCGATGCTCGTCATCTTCCCCTCGCCCTTGAGCCAGCGCTGCCCGCTGTCCAGGCGGCGCCGGTCGATCGGCCGCAGCAGCCGCGCGGAGTCCAGGACGTCGGCGAGCCGGTGCTGGTCCTTGTCGGCGTAGCGCACGGCGTTGGTGAGCACGGCGGTGGTACGGGTGCGGTCGGCGAGCGCCAGCGTCCTGGCGGCCAGCCGGAGCGATCCGGGGCCGGTGCCGGAGGGCTTGTACGCCACCGTCTCCAGGCCGAGTCCGCCGCCGAAGATCTCCTGCCAGGGGACGAGGAGCCTCGTCGCGATGTCCTCGCGGCCCGCCGCCAGGGCCCGTACCGGCTCCGAGAGCGGTCCGAGCAGCGCGATCAGGCCGGGGCCGCCGTGCGCGCGCAGCGCCTCCCACGGCACCACCGGCGGCGTACCGCCGAGAGCGTCGGCGTGGGCGGCCGAGGTGATGCGGCACAGCCGCGCCCACCCCTCCCGGTCCCGCGCGAGCAGCGTGAACCGCAGCGGCGGCTCGACGACGTGCGCGCCTCCGCGCGCCGGGGTGCGGCGGCGTGCCGCCGGTGGCGGGGGCGCGAGGGCCTCCACCGCCAGGTCGACGCCGAAGACCGGCCGGACACCGGTCTCGGCGCAGGCCTGAGCGAACCGGACGGCGCCGGTGACGGTGTCCCGGTCGGTGAGCGCGAGCACGGGTACGTCCCGCTCGGCGGCCCGCCGGACGAGGTGTTCGGGGTGGGCGGCGCCGTAGCGGACGGAGTAACCGGACGCGACGTGCAGATGGGCGAAGCCCGCCATGCCGCACCTCCATCACTCCACCCCTTTTCGACGATTCACCCGATATGTTCATCGTACGCTCGTTCGATTACTGTACCCCCTCATCGACCCTGGTCGGCGACCCGATTCGAACACATCAGCGATTCTTGCGGGAGGGGTCACGCACACCTCATCCGTTCGGCCCCACCCCGCCTGCGCGATCACCCCCCTCCCCGGAGCGTGGGGGGCATGAGCCTCGTCGACGAACTGAAGAGTGCCGTCACGCCCCGCGCCGCCCTGCTGGTCGTCGGCGTCTTCGCCCTCCAGCTGCTGTTCATCGCCTCGTACGTCGGGGCGCTCCACAACCCGAAGCCGCGGGACGTCCCCTTCGGCGTGGTCGCGCCCCCGGCGGTCTCCGCCCAGCTCGTCGGCCGCCTCGACCAGCTCCCCGGCGGACCGCTCGACCCGCGGACGGTCTCCGACCAGGCCGAGGCCCGCCGGCAGATCCTGAACCGGGACATCGACGGCGCCCTGCTCGTGAACCCGGCCGGGACCACCGACACCCTGCTCGTCGCCTCCGGCGGCGGCACCGTGCTCGCCTCCTCCCTGAACAGGCTCTTCACCACGGTCGAGGCCGCGAACGGACGCACCATCAGGACCGTCGACGTGGCCCCCGCCTCACCCCAGGACTTCGACGGCCTCTCCGCCTTCTACCTGGTCGTCGGCTGGTGCGTCGGCGGCTACATCTGCGCCGCGATCCTCGCCATCAGCGCCGGTTCCCGCCCCGCGAACCGGGAGCGCGCGATCATCCGGCTCGGCGCCCTCGCGCTCTACGCGATCCTCGGCGGCCTCGGCGGCGCGATCATCGTCGGCCCGATCCTCGGCGCCCTGCCGGGCAGCGTCTTCGCCCTGTGGGGCCTGGGCGCCCTGGTGGTCTTCGCGGTCGGCGCCGCCACCCTCGCCCTCCAATCGGTCTTCGGCATCGTCGGCATCGGCCTGGCGATCCTGCTCATCGTCGTGGCCGGCAATCCGAGCGCGGGCGGCGCGTTCCCGCTGCCGATGCTGCCGCCGTTCTGGAACGCGATCGGCCCCGCCCTGCCGCCCGGCGCCGGCACCTGGGTCGCGCGCTCCATCGCGTACTTCAAGGGCAACGACGTCACCGCCTCGCTCCTGGTGCTCTCCGCCTGGGCGGTCGTCGGGACCGTGGTCACGCTGGTCATGGCCTCGATCGGGCGCAAGCCCGGCACCGAGCCGATCGCCGAGGAACTCGGCGCGGCGGGCGGTGCCGCCGCGTGAACCTCCGCACGACGACAAGGCCGCCCCGCGCTTCCTCGCGCGGGGCGGCCTGCTGCCTGAGAAGGGGTCAGGCGCCGTAGTACGCCCGGGTCATCAGCTCCTTCATCTCCTCGATCATCGGCATCCGCGGGTTGGCCGGCGCGCACTGGTCGGCGTACGCGTTCATCGCCTGCTGCGGCAGGGCCTCCAGGAAGGCCGCCTCCTCGACGCCCTCCGCCTGGAAGGAGGCCGGGATCCCGCACTTCGCGCGCAGTTCCTCGACGGCCTTCGCGTACGACTCCACGCCCTCCTCCGGCGTCCCGGCCGGCAGGCCCAGCATCTTCGCGATCTCCTGGAACCGCTCCGGAGCCCGGTAGACCTCCGCCTTCGGCCACGGTGTGGCCTTGCCGCTGACCTGGCCGTTGTGCCGGATGACGTGCGGCAGGAGCAGGGCGTTGGTGCGGCCGTGGGCGACGTGGAAGGTGTTGCCGAGGGTGTGCGCCATGGCGTGGACCAGGCCGAGGAAGGCGTTGGCGAAGGCCATGCCGGCGACGGTCGAGGCGTTGTGCATCTTCTCGCGCGCCTCGGGGTCCTTCGCCCCGTTCACCACGCACCGCTCCAGGTTCTCGAAGATGAGCTTGATCGCCTGGAGGCAGAGCCCGTCGGTGTAGTCGTTGGAGTAGACCGAGACGTACGCCTCGGTGGCGTGGGTCAGGGCGTCGAAGCCGGAGTCGGCGGTGACGCTCGCCGGGAGCCCCATGGGGAGGACCGGGTCGACGATGGCGACGTTCGGGGTGAGCGCGTAGTCGGCGAGCGGGTACTTCTGGGCGGCCGCCGGGTCGGAGATGACGGCGAAGGGGGTGACCTCGCTGCCGGTGCCGGAGGTGGTCGGGACGGCCACCATCTGCGCCTTCTTCCCGAGGCCCGGGAACTTGTAGGCGCGCTTGCGGATGTCGAAGAACTTCTCCTTCGTGTCCGCGAACTCGACCTCCGGGTGCTCGTACATCAGCCACATGATCTTGGCCGCGTCCATCACCGAGCCGCCGCCGAGCGCGACGATCGTGTCGGGCTCGAAGTCCCGCATCAGCGCGGCGCCGGCCTGGACGGTCGCCAGCTCGGGGTTGGGCTCGACGTTGTCGACGACCTGGAGGACGACCGCCGAGGGGCGGGCCCGGAGGATGTCGGTGACCTTCTGGACGAAGCCGAGCGTGCCCATGGTCTTGTCGGTGACGATCGTGACCCGCTCGAGGCCGTCCATCTCACCGAGGTAGCGCAGGGAGTTGCGCTCGAAGTAGATCTTCGGCGGGACCTTGAACCACTGCATGTTGGTGTTGCGCCGTCCGATCCGCTTGACGTTGATCAGGTTGACCGCGGTCACGTTGTTCGCGACCGAGTTGTGTCCGTACGAGCCGCAGCCGAGGGTCAGGGAGGGCAGGAAGGAGTTGTAGACGTCGCCGATCCCGCCGAAGGTGGAGGGGGCGTTGACGATGACCCGGATCGCCTTGACCCGCTTGCCGAACTCCTCGGCGAGCTCCTCGTCCTCGGTGTGGATCGCGGCGCTGTGCCCGAGCCCGTGGAACTCGACCATCCGCGCGGCGAGTTCGAGACCGTGCTCGGTGGTGTCGGCCTTGAGGGCGGCCAGGATCGGGGAGAGCTTCTCGCGGGTGAGCGGCTCGCCCTCGCCGACCTCGTGGCACTCGGCGAGCAGCAGGGTGGTGCCGTCGGGGACCTCGAAGCCGGCCTGTTCGGCGATCCACCGCGGCGACTTCCCGACGACGGCCGCGTTCAGCTTGGCGCCGGAGCAGGTGGTGGCGTAGGCGGTGGTCCCGAAGACGTACTCCTCCAGCTTGGTCTTCTCGGCGGCGGTGACGACGTACGCGCCGAGCCGCTCGAACTCGGCGATGCCCTGCTCGTACACCTCCTGGTCGAGGATGACGGCCTGCTCGGAGGCGCAGATCATGCCGTTGTCGAAGGCCTTGGAGAGCACGATGTCGTGGACGGCCCGCTGGAGCTTGCCGCTCCTGGTGACGTAGGCGGGAACGTTTCCGGCGCCGACGCCGAGGGCGGGCTTGCCGCAGGAGTAGGCGGCCTTGACCATCGCGTTCCCGCCGGTGGCGAGGATGGTGGAGACCCCGTCGTGGTGCATGAGGAGGCCGGTGGCCTCCATGGAGGGCTCCTCGATCCACTGCACGCAGCCGGCCGGCGCGCCGGCGGCGACGGCGGCGTCGCGGACGATCCGGGCTGCCTCGGCGGAGCACTTCTGCGCGGAGGGGTGGAAGGCGAAGACGATGGGGTTACGGGTCTTCAGGGCGATCAGCGCCTTGAAGAGGGTGGTCGAGGTGGGGTTGGTGACGGGGGTCATCGCGCAGATGACGCCGACGGGTTCGGCGATCTCGGTGATGCCGTTCAGTTCGTCGCGGCGGATCACTCCGGCGGTCTTCAGACCGGCCATCGAGTGCGTCACGTGCTCGCAGGCGAAGAGGTTCTTGACCGCCTTGTCCTCGAAGAGGCCGCGGCCGGTCTCCTCCACGGCCAGCTTCGCGAGCTCGCCGTGGGCGCTCAGCGCCGCGAGCGACGCCTTCTTGACGATGTGGTCGACCTGCTCCTGGTCGAACTCCTCGAACCGCCCGAGCGCCGCGAGAGCTCCCTGGACGAGTCCGTCCACCATCTCCTTGGCCTCCATGGCAGGTACTCCTTCTTCGATCCCTTTTTCCGATGACTCCATTCGACACCCGGGATATACCGAAAAGGGCCGGACAAAGCCCTGATCGGGCGGGCCGAAAGCCCCTTCAAGATCGCAGAGAACGCCCGCAAAGCCCACCTGGCCTGGGAAAACACCGCAGGACTTTAGACCCTTGCGAGCTTGTGAAAACTTTCACAAGAATTTCCCCGGTAGGCTCCCCGACCATGGGAAAGCATGTGCGCACCGATGACGGCCGCCTGCTGCTGGCCGAGGAATGGGGAAATCCCGCCGGGACCCCCGTACTGCTCCTGCACGGCACACCCGGCAGCCGGCTGGGGACCGCGCTGCCCGACCTCCCCGAGCGCCGCCCCGACCTGCGCTTCTTCGCCTACGACCGGCCCGGGTACGGCGGTTCGGACCGGCACCCCGGCCGCCGGGTCGCCGATGCGGCCGGGGACGCCGCCGCCGTCGCCGACGCGCTCGGCATCGACCGGTTCGCCGTCGTCGGGCGCTCCGGCGGCGCCCCGCACGCGCTCGCCTGTGCGGCCCTGCTGCCCGAGCGGGTCCGGGCCGCGGCGGCGCTGGTGAGCATCGCGCCCCGGGACGCGGCCGGGCTCGACTGGTTCGCCGGCATGACCCCGTTCAACGTGCGCGAGTTCGGCCTGGCCGCCGAGGCGCCCGAGCTGCTCGACGCGGACCTGGCCGCCCGGGCGGCGGCCATCAGAAAGGACCCGGAGCGGCTCGTCGAGGACCTGCGCGCCGAACTCTCCGACCACGACCTGCCGATCGTCTCCGACCCCGCCGTACGCGCCACCCTCCTGCGCTCCTACCGCGAGGCGCTCGGCGCCACGCACCACGGCTGGACCGACGACAGTCTCGCCTTCACCCGCCCCTGGGGCTTCGACGTCTCCGCCGTCACCGCCCCCGTCCTGCTCTGGCACGGCCTCGACGACGCCTTCTCCCCGCCCGCCCACACCCGCTGGCTGGCCGGCCGAATCCCCGGGGCGACCCTCGAACTCGTCCCCGACGCGGGCCACTTCGCCGCCCAGTACGCCCTGCCGGCGGTCCTGGAGTGGCTCCGGGGGCAAGGGAGTCAGGAAGGCGGCGGCAGATAGCCCTCCGAGCGGGCGCCCTTGAGGCAGTTCATGATCCGCTCATGGGTGTCCCCCACGGTGTCCACGACCCGGAGGCGGACGTAGAAGGCGTCGACCTCGGCGACGAAGCGCCGGGAGAAGGACCCCATCTCGACGGTCTCGTACGTCCCCGTGCCCACCAGCGGGAAGTTGCCGAAGAGGCGGATCTGGAAGTCCTCGCCCGCGGCCAGACCGGCGCCGGTCAGGATCGCCACGGCCCCCGGCAGGTCCGTCCACGGGGTCGACGCCGGGTCGCTCTCCCCCGCCAGGACGACCCGGCAGTCGTACCGCTCGATCACCGCCGAGTACTGGCCGCCGTTGTAGACCGCCGCCCGCCACTCGACTCCGCCCCCGCGCAGCCGCCCCGTCGTCCAGTCGCTCTTCCAGCCCAGTAAGGGCCGTACGGTGCGGGCGTACTGCGCCCGCGCGAGGACGGCGGCGGCCGCGACCGCGAGCAGGCTGCCCAGCGGCTCCATGTCCAGCAACTGCAGCCGCCACGGCCAGTCGGTCCTGGCCTGCTCGGTCATGTTGGCGCGGACGATCTCCCAGCCCAGGACGGCCGTCAGGAGGCAGAGCAGCACGATCGGGGCCGTGTAGAGCAGCGGGCTGCGCCGGACCCTGCGTTGCGCGTCGGAGGCGGGTATCGGTCCACCGGGCCGGACGGTCACACTTTTCTCCCCACCACGAGTCCACGCGTCGGGTCCCCCGGCCCACGCGGGGGCCGGGGGACCCGACTTCCGTTCGGATCATGGTGCCCGATCGGACGCTCTAGTACACGCTGACCCCGTACGCGCTCAGCGCCTCGGTGACCGGCTGGAAGAACGTCGTACCGCCGCTGGAGCAGTTGCCGCTGCCGCCGGAGGTGAGGCCGATCGCGCGGCTGCCGGAGTACAGCGGGCCGCCGGAGTCACCGGGCTCGGCGCAGACGTTGGTGCGGATCATGCCGTACACGATGTCGCCGCCGCCGTAGTTGACGGTGGCGTTGAGGCCGGTCACCGAGCCGCTGTGGGTGCCGGTGGTGGAGCCGCGACGGGTCACGGACATGCCCACGGTGGCGTTGGCGGCGCTGGTGATGTCGACGCTGCCGACCGTGCCGGACTTGGTGACACTGGAGTTCGTGTACCGGACGATGCCGTAGTCGTTGGTCGGGAAGCTGGATCCCGAGGTGGAGCCGAGGACGGTCGTGCGGCCCGAGTTGGAGTACCAGGTGCCCGCGCCGTCGGTGCAGTGCCCGGCGGTCAGGAAGAAGTAGTTGCCCGCGCTGTCACGGACGTTGAAGCCGAGGGAGCAGCGCCAGCTGGTGGCGTAGATGGCGTCGCCGCCGGAGATCAGCTTGTTGAACTTGCCGGGGGTGCGCTCGACCCGGATCGCCTTGGCGTTGGCGCCGGCCTCGCGCTTGATCTCGGCTATCTCGGCCTTGGACACCGTGGAGTCGGCGGTGACGACCAGGGTGTTCGTGGCCTGGTCGACGTGCCAGGCGGTACCGGCCACGTCGGCGGCGAGGACGGCGTCGCCCGCGGCGGTGAGCTGCGACGCGCTGAAGGTCTGCGCCGTGTCGGCGTTCGCGGCGGGGACCGCGACGGCCGCGGCGGCGGCCAGACCGGTGGCGACGGCGAGCAGACGGATGGTTCTCGTGGGGGTGGTGCGCTTGATCCTCACTTGACGTTCCTCCAGAGGGGAATCGGGGGTCCACAGTGGGGTGTCGGACCCGTGAGGCGCGGCCAGGGGCCGGCGCTGTGGGGGAGTCTCGGGCTCCCCGACCGACCGCCGCAAGGGCGCCTTTCGGCCGTACGACGCTCAACTACCTGATTCCACAAAGGAGTTGATCACAAGCACGCCGTGGACGGCGCCCCCGACCGCTCCCCACCGTCCACGGCAGCCCCCGGCCCCGTCCCCCGCCTCAGCCCTCCACCAGCCGTCGCTCCCCCGCCGGCACGGCGGTGTCGAGGGTGTTCCCGGGCGGCGGGAACGGACAGATGAAGTGGTCCGCGAAGGCGCACGGCGGCAGCAGCGCACGGTTGAAGTCGACGGTCACCGAGCCGTCCTGGGCGGGCGCGGCGGGACGCAGGAAGCGGAAGCGGTAGCTGTCCCTTCCGCTGGTCGCGTCGGCGAAGACCGCCCACAGCGTGCCGTCGTCCTCCACCGCGACCTGCAGGGTGTGCTCGACGCCGCGCAGCTCGAACGAGAGCACGCCCGCGAGCCCGAGCCCCCGCTCCCTCCCGTCCGCGTTCTCCACCCGGACGCTCCGGGACTCCTCGTACGCGCGGAAGGTGCCGGGCACCGCCCAGCTCTCGTCGTACGGGGTGGCCTCGATGCCCCGGAAGGCGCGCCGCGCCGGGGACTCGGGGTCGAAGTCCCGTACCGCCCACAACCCTTCGCGGCGCAGCACGACAAGGCGCCGCCCGGCGGACTCGGCCCGGGACTCGTGGATCGGGGCGTGGTCGGCGGTGAGCCGAACGCTGCCGATCAGGGGCTTGCCGTCGACGGTCACGGCGTCCTCGGCACCGGCCGTGAGGACCACCTCGTCGCCCTCGTCCCGCCACCGCCCGGGAACGGCCGGAATTCGACCCTCCGGGTAGTCGGAGAGCCAGTACGTGCCGGTGAGGGAGAGCGGACCGTACGACGAGGCGACCGCCGCCGTGCGCTGCTCGTGCCAGTGCTCCCAGTCCTGCCGGGCCTGGGGATCGGTGCTATCCGTGCTCATGGTGATCCACCCTTCCATACGGGTCCGAAAAGGCCCGGACGCGACGCTTCGGGTGATGCGCTCAGGCCCGGCGGGGCCCGGTCAGGTCGCGCAGGAGGGCGAGGACGGCCCGTGCGGTCGCGTCGTTCTGCCGCAGCGCGAGGCCGTTGCCGCCGGGCCGGGTGAACCCGCCGGGCCCGCGCGCGTCGGTGTGCGGGCCGAGTGCGAACCGCCGGGGGTGCGGCACCCCTGTCCGGTCCAGGACGCGCCCGTCGGCGGGGTCGACGGCGAGGAGCCCGGCCGGGGTCGCCGCCGCGCCGTCGGCGTACAGCGCCCGCAGCAGCGGGTCGCGGGTGGTGGTGACCGTGGGCTCCGGGAGCCGGGCCTCGACGAGGGCACGGGCCTCGGTGACGTGCCCCGGCAGCGTGGGGCTGTGGGCCCGGAACACCCCGTCCCCGGCGGCGATCCGGAGGTCCGCGCCGAGGAAGCGCACGACACCCGCGCGGGAGAGCGCGAGCAGGTTCCGCAGCCGCGGGTCCGGCGGCCCGGACGCCAGGGAGCTGTAGAAGCCGTGCCACCACGGACCGAGATCGCCGAGCCGCGCCAGCTGCCCGTAGACGGCGAGCAGCGCGTGGGAGAGGGCGAGGTCGGCGCTGCGCTCCGGGTCGCGGCGGCGGGCGAGGTCGGCGGAGATGTACGTCCGCAGGTGCTCCTGGAGCGCTGCGGCGGAGGCGTGGCGCACCCCGGCGAGCGGCCGGTCGAGCGCGCCGAGGTCCAGCCGGTCGGCGGGGTCGGGCACGGCGGAGGCTACCAGGGCGTCGAGTTCGGGGCCGCCGCCGGGCGGGCAGACGGCGTGGGCGCGCTCGAACTCCGCCCAGGGGACGCGGGTGCGTTCGGGGTGCGCGGTGAAGAGGCGGTGGTAGTGGGCGAAGCCGAGCTCCTTCGCGACCAGCGGCCAGACGTCCCGCCGGAAGTCGGCCCCGCCGGGCAGGGCGAGGAGCCGGTCGATCTCGGCGGGACCCAGGTGGCGTGGCAGCGGCGGCCGTTCGCCGACGAGCGAGTACGCGATCTTCGCGTGGTACGGAACGCCCCGCCGCGACCCGACGTACAGGACCGACTCGCGCCCCGAGGGTACGTACGCCCCGTCCTCGTACCGGCCGCCGCGCCCCTCGGTGAGCAGCACCATGAGGTCGACGAAGGCGAGGCCGAGGCCGCGCACGAGCACGGGCGCGCCGGGCGGGAGCCGTGCCGGGGAGAGGTCGCTGTCGGCGGTGAACTCGGGCGGCAGGTGCACCAGACCGTGCCGCGCGGCGAAGTCGGCCAGGCGGATCTGCTCGGCGTCGGGTTCGGCGTCCAGGTGCCCCTGGGCGAGGACGACGGCGTCGGCGGCGAGCGGGGCGTCGAGGCCCTCGAGCCGGACCGTCTGGCGGCCGTGCCGCGCTCCGGCGACGCGGAGCGCCCGGCGCGGGTGGTGGTGGACGGCGATCCCGGGCGGCAGGGCGGCGACGGCCCGCTCGTACACCCAGCGCAGATAGCCGCTGTGCGTACGGCGGCTGACGAAGGCCCGCCCGTCCCCGCCGGCCCACGCGTGCACGGTGGGCCCGGCGAGGACGGGTCCGGCCATCTCCACGCTGTCGTCGGTGAACATCGTGACGTCCCGCGCCTGCGAGTTCATCCGGAGCAGCGGCGACTGGTCGTGGCGCCAGATCCGGCCGCCGCCCGGCGGGTACGGGTCGACGACATGGACGTCGAGGCCGGAACCGTCGTACAGCTCGGGCACGTTGGCGGCGATCCGCTCGAGCACCCCGGTCCCGCGCGGCCCGGCACCGACGATCACCAGCGAGCGGGCCACCTCGCCCCGTCCGCCCCGCCGCCCGGGCTCAGCAGTCGCATCCGCAGTCGCAGCAGTCGCACGCGCAGTCGCCGGCGTCGGCCACGTCGTCCGCGTTCCGGCAGGCGCCCTTGCGCTTCTTCCGGGACCACGGGCCCTCGTACCGCTTCGCACAGCACAGCTGGCAGGTGCAGCACAGCCAGGTGAACGCGGCGCATCCGGCGAGGAATCCGCGCGGCTTCGGCCGCTGCGGCCCCTCGCCCCCGAACTGCGGCGGCAGCCCACCGGGACCGCCGGGGCCGCCGGGCCCTCCCCCGCCGTACGGGTTCCCGCCGCCGCCCCCGTAGGGATTACCGCCGTTCCCGTACGGGTTCCCGCCCCCGCCCGCGTAGGGGTTTCCCGGCACCGGCCCCTGGCCGGGACCCGGCGTCCCGTGCGAGCAGGTCGTCGTGCCGAAGGCGCGGTCGACCGAGACCCGCAGCTCGTGCGCGAGCAGCATGTGCACGAGCCGGCCGTCGACGAACTCCGCGTCCCGCAGGGCCAGGCGGATGCCGTGGAGCGCGTCGTCCGCGAGCCGGCGGGCCTCGACGAGCGAGGTGCCGGTCGCGGCGAGCGGGTTCCACGCACCCGAAGCGGCGTCGGCCTCCCGGTCCTCCACGGCGTCCAGCAGGTGGGCGAGCCGCCCGAAGAGCCGGCCGGCCTCGGCGAGCGGCTCGACGTTGCCGGGTCGCCCGGCGAGGACGGCGGTGTGCGCGAAGGCGGCCGCCGTCGCGGTCTCGGTCGGCTCGGTCACGACGAGGAGCGGTGTGCCGGGTCCGGCGAGCGTCTCGATCCCGGTCTGCCGGTCCACGGCGTCCACGAGGAGGGCGGTGTCGAAGCCGAGCGCGCGCCCGGTCCGCTCGCCCGCCCGGTCCCAGGACCTGGCGACCCGGCGGGCCGCGGCGGCGACCGGGCGGCGGGCCAACAGGCCGTCCCGGTCGGCGACGTGGTCCCGGACCTTCGCCGAGGCGAGGACCAGCGAGACGGCCGCCGCGAGCCGCGCGCCCTCGCCCTGGGCGACGGGCGCGGTCCGCATCCCGCGCAGCGGGCAGGGGCCCGCCGTGCGGCGTATGCCCTCGAGCGGGCCGGTCTGAGCCTCCGTCAGAACCGAGACGATGAGCCCGTCGTAGTTGGTGACCACCCGGGCGAACTGCCCGTGATCGGCCCGAAGTGCCAGACAGAGGCCGCAGAGATGGGCCATCCACTCGGTCCTGAGGCCCTCGGTGAGCCGGTGCGTGCAGGGCCTGACTATTCCGAACAAGAGACTCCCCCGTGAGTCGCGCGCATGTGCGGCTGGTGCGTGTGCCGGGCATCGTATCGAGCGTCCCGTTCACCCGGACGCTCCGACCGTCACCCTTCTGGCCCGACTTTCATATTTTAAGTTGCACAGCTCCTGCGGAACCTCCGTCAGGCCCCGCATACCGCAAGATTCCTGACGAATCGCCAGAAACAGGGCCTCACGTTCTGCACCAGTACCGTCACGAAACACGCGCGCGCCGACTATCCACTTGGCGCGCGATCCGCATCATGGACGACGATAGGGATTGCGGAACCACAAGTGACCGCGCTGAAAGGAGGCGTCCATGGGATCGGTGCGCAAGGCGAGCGCCTGGCTTGGACTCGTCGAGGACAACGACGAGCGTTACTACGACGACGAGTACGCCGAGGGTAACGAGAGCGGCGACGCCTGGGTGACGGACCCCCGGGTCCGGGTGGCGTCCGACTCGGCCCAGGAGCAGGGCCGCCGGATCGCGACCGTCTCCCCGGACGGGTTCCGGGACGCCCGGGGCATCGGCGAGCTCTTCCGGGACGGCGTCCCGGTCATCGTGAACCTCACCGCCATGGAGCCCTCCGACGCCAAGCGTGTGGTGGACTTCGCCGCCGGACTCGCCTTCGGTCTGCGCGGCTCGATCGAGCGGGTGGCCACCCGGGTCTTCCTGCTGACCCCGGCCGACACGCAGATCATCAGCGGGGACCCGGCCGGGCGTGCGCAGGACGGTTTCTTCAACCAGAGCTGAGCGGTGGGCGCCCCTTCCGGCGACGGCGCCGGAAGACGCCCACCGAACACCGGCCACACCGAACACCGCCCACACCGCACGCACCGGCCCGTGAGCCGGCGCCTCGGAACCCCGCCCGTGCCCCGGCGCCTCAGCGCGCCGGGCGGCCGGAACGAGCGGGCTCGACCGCCTCACGCTCGGCCGGCTCGCGGCGGCCCGGCACCCGCACCTCCTCGGGGACCGGCGCCACCAGGTCCTCCGGATCCACCGTGCACTCCATGACGCGCGGCAGCCGCAGCGCCATCACCGCCCCGACGAGCAGCAGCCCCGCGCTGACGAACAGGGTGACGTGCAGTCCGTCCACGAAGGCGTGCCGGGCCGCGTGGTACAGCGCCGCGCCGGCCGTGCCGCCGAGCTGGTCGGCGACCTGGTAGGCCTCGCCGAGCGAGTTCGCGGCGGCCTTGCTCGCGGCGGCCGGGACCTCGGGGACGGAGGCGAGACCGGGGGCGTACGCCGCGTTCATCACGCTGCCGAGCAGCGCGATGCCCATGCCCGCGCCGAGCTGGTACGAGGTCTCGCCGATGGCCGCCGCGCCGCCCGCGCTCTCCGGGGGTGCCTCGCTGAGCATCGACTCGTAGGCGGAGAAGAGGGTGGTCTGCAGGCCGAAGCCGAGCAGCACGAAGCCGACGGTGAGCAGGAGCGGCCGGTCGGTCTGGCCCATCAGGACGAGCAGCAGCACGGCGGCGGCGGTGAGGACGAAGCCCCAGCCGACCATCCGGCGCGGCCCGATCCGGCGCAGGGTGTACGAGCCGGTGGCGCCGGCCGCCATGGCGGCGAAGGTGAGCGGCAGCAGCCTGAGCCCGGTCTCCAGCGGGCTGAGCCCGAGGACGAGCTGGAGGTACTGGACGGCGATCAGCTCCAGGCCGACCAGGGCCAGCATGGCGAGCACGATGCAGCCGACGGAGGTGGTGAAGGCGGGCCGGGAGAACAGCCGCATGTCGATCAGCGGGTGCGCCCGGCGCTTCTGCCGCCGTACGAAGAGGATCAGCAGCGCGGCGCCGACGAGCAGCGGGCCGCAGGTCGCCGGGGCGAACAGGTTCTCGCCCGCGCCGATCCGCTTCACGCCGAGGACCATGCCGAGCACGCCGGCCGCGGCCATCAGCGCGCCGAGGACGTCCCAGGGGCCGTCGCCGCGGCCCTTGGACTCGGGCAGCAGCCAGCGGCCGAGCGGCAGGATCAGCGCCATCAGCGGGATGTTGATCAGGAAGACCGAGCCCCACCAGTAGTGCTCGACCAGGAAGCCGCCGAGCACCGGTCCCGTGGCGGCGCCGACCGCGGCGACCGCCGTCCAGATGCCGATGGCGGTGGCCCGCTCGCGCCGGTCGGGGAAGACCGCCCGGAGGATCGAGAGGGTGGCAGGCATGATCATCGCGCCGCCGACGCCGAGGAGGGCGCGGGCGCCGATGAGGACCTCGGGGGTGGTGGCGAGGGCGGCGACCGCGGAGGCGACGCCGAACAGCGCGTAACCGAGGAGCAGGACCCGCCGCCGGCCGACCCGGTCACCGAGCGTGCCGAAGAGGATCAGCAGCGAGGCGCAGATCAGCGGATAGGCGTCGACGATCCAGAGCAGCTCGGTGGCGCCGGGACGCAGGTCCTCGGTGAGGGAGGGGACGGCGACGTGGAGCACCGTGGCGTCGAGCGCCACGAGCAGCAGGCTGACGCAGAGGACGACGAGGACGACCCAGCGGTTGGCGCCGCCGTCGTCGGCGCGGAGCCGTGCTCCGGCCGTGCTCGTCCGCTGCATGTACGTACCTCCCAGTGAAGCCCTCGCACTCGGCGGGCGCCGGCCGGGGGTTCGGGTCCTCGGGGCGGCCCGGCATCGACGGGCGAGTGAGCCGTCAGCGTACGCGAGTTCACGGCACGAGCGCGTGGCGCACCTCTCACCCCGGCGGGCCGCCCGGTGTGGCGTACGCCACTCCAGCAGGGCCGCGCCTCGCGATGAATTCCTCCCGTACAACCGTTTGAGAAATTTCCGTGACGTACAAACAGACTTCCGGAAAGCCGACTTCGCCCAATAGGGCACAAGGTCATCGGATTCTCAGACAGTAGCCAGGAATAAACCCCGGTCTGAGACCTACTCCACATCACATCGTCATCACGAAGAGACCGGAACGACCAAGGTCGACACTCACTCCCTGTAACGTCGATTGGGTGCGTACCGACATCTTTGCCCGGCTGGACCGGGAGCCGGAACCGCCGAAGATAGAGGTCCCGCGGATGACCCGTACGCGTCTCGCCCTCTTCGGCGGGACGCTGGCGTTCTATCTCGCCATCGTCGTGGCCGTGCTGCTCTCGACATGGCTGGTGACCCTCGACTGGAAGATCATGCTCTTCCGGCCCTATCAGCAGTGGCCGGACCTGCACCCCTTCCTCGACTACTACGTCGTCCTCGGCCAGCGCGGCCCGACGGCCGTCATGGTGGCGGCCTGGCTGGGCTGGCGCTCCTGGCGCCAGCACACCCTGCGCCCCCTGCTCACCCTCGGCGCCGCCCTGCTCCTGCTCAATGTCACCGTCGGCGCGGTCAAGCTCGGACTCGGCCGCCTCGGTCCCCACTACGCGACGCAGATCGGCTCGGCCGAGCTCTTCGCGGGCGGCGATATATTTCCGTCCGGACACACCGCCAACGCGGTCGTGACCTGGGGCATCCTGGCCTATCTGGCGACCACTCCGCGCGCCCGCCGCTACCTCTCGGCGCTCTCCGCCGTGGTCGCGCTCGGCGTCGGCCTGACGACCGTCTACATCGGCACGCACTGGCTGAGCGACGTACTGCTCGGCTGGGCCGCCGGGCTGCTCATCCTGCTCGCGCTGCCCTGGTGCGAGCCGCTGATCAGCCGTGTGGAGGCCATCGTCCTCAGCGCCCGCGACCGGCTGCGCGAGCAGCTGCGGGCCCGTCGCCGGCTGGTCCCCTCGCTGCCCGTGGCGACCGGTGGTCCGCGGCCGACGCTGTACCCGCCGCGTCCGGTCGCGTCCGACGAGCCGGTCAGGGAGACCGTCGGCGCCCGCAGCGGACGGGCCTCGTCCGCCGCGCGCGGGGACGGCCGTCTCGCGCCGCCGCTCACCACCCCCCGGGGGCACGCGGCCCACGCCGGGCACGCGGGGCACTCCACGCGCCCGGAGCGGACGCAGATCACGCCGGCCGGCGGCCGCAGGCCGTCGCGCTCGCGGCCGCTCACCGGCGGCTGACCCGCACGACCGCACGAGGAAGGGCCCCGGCAGCGCGCCGGGGCCCTTCCTCGTGCGTGACCGTCAGCCCAGCCAGCAGCGCGTGACGGTACCGTCCGTCACCTCGAAGTTGATGCGGCCCTCCAGGTACTCCATCGTGATGATCGAGCCCGGTGGCAGTGAACGGACCACGCTCCAGCCGTGGTTACGGGCGAGTCCTTCGGCCTGCTCGCGGTCGAGACCCACATAGTCTTCCGGCGGTACGGGTGAGGTCGGCTTGGGTGTCATGCGCCTCACGTTAGTCCCTTACCGGTCACGCTTGTGTCACAGCTTCTCGACATATGTTTGACACGAGCGCTGTCACTCGGAAGGGCAGTTTCCGGCCGAATCCCCGGCAATTCCAGACCCCTTCCGCTTCTTCCCGCAAGCGCTTCCTGAATTCCGCCGCGCAGTCCGGTCAGGAGAATTCGGAGGACCACCGCCACCTCGCGGTTTTCACCCTTTCCCTGCAGAACGCGCACACGTTCGGCCGACCGGAGCAGCCCGGCGGCCCGCCTCCCGTGTCCCCGCCGCCGGGGCGCGCATCATGACCGGACGATCGGACGCACCGGAGGCATCGATGGGCACCGACACCGCGACCGCGGCCGTCGAATCACCTCGGGAGCGGCATGGGCGGGTCCTGATCGACTGGCTCACCACGACCGACCACAAGAAGATCGGCCACCTCTACCTGGTGACCTCCTTCGTCTTCTTCCTGGCCGCCGGGGTGATGGCGATGCTGATGCGGGCGGAGCTCGCCCGCCCGGGGATCCAGATCCTCGACAACCAGCAGTTCAACCAGGCGTTCACGCTGCACGGCACGATCATGCTGCTGCTCTTCGCGACGCCCACCTTCGCCGGCTTCGCCAACGAGCTGGTGCCGCTCCAGATCGGCTCCCCCGACGTCGCCTTCCCGCGGCTGAACATGTTCTCGTACTGGCTGTTCCTCTTCGGCGGCCTGATGGTGATCGGCTCGCTGCTCGTGCCCAGCGGGCCCGCCGCCTTCGGCTGGACCGCCTACGCGCCGCTGAACGACCTGGAGCGCTCCCCCGGGATCGGCGCCGACCTGTGGATCATGGGGCTCGCGCTCTCCGGCTTCGGCACGATCCTCACCTCGGTGAACTTCCTGGCGACGATCATCGGGATGCGGGCGCCCGGCATGACGATGTTCCGGATGCCGATCTTCACCTGGAACATCCTCTTCACCGCGATCCTGGTCCTGATGGCCTTCCCGGTCCTCGCCGCCGGGCTGCTCGTCCTCGAGTCGGACCGGCGGTTCGGCTCGGTGGTCTTCCAGCCCGAGAACGGCGGGGCGCTGCTGTGGCAGCACCTGTTCTGGTTCTTCGGCCACCCCGAGGTCTACATCATCGCGCTGCCGTTCTTCGGCATCGTCAGCGAGATCATCCCGGTCTTCGCCCGCAAGCCGATCTTCGGCTACGCGACGCTGATCGCCGCGACGATGGCGATCACCGGGCTCTCAGTGGTCGTGTGGGCGCACCACATGTTCGCGACCGGGGCGGTGCTGCTGCCGTTCTTCTCGCTGCTCTCGTTCCTGATCGCCGTGCCGACCGGGGTGAAGTTCTTCAACTGGACCGGCACCATGCTCAAGGGCTCGCTCTCCTTCGAGACCCCCATGCTCTGGTCGGTCGGCTTCCTGGTCTCGTTCCTCTTCGGCGGGCTGACCGGCGTCATCCTCGCCTCGCCGCCGATGGACTTCGCCGTCACCGACTCGTACTTCGTCGTGGCCCACTTCCACTACACCGTCTTCGGCACGGTGGTCTTCGCGACCTTCGCCGGCTTCTACTTCTGGTGGCCCAAGTTCACCGGCCGGATGCTCGACGAGCGCCTGGGGAAGGTCCACTTCTGGACCCTCTTCGTCGGCTTCCACCTCACGTTCCTGGTGCAGCACTGGCTCGGCGCAGAGGGCATGCCCCGGCGGTACGCCGACTATCTGGACGCCGACGGGTTCACCGCGCTCAACACGGTCTCGTCCATCGGCGCGTTCCTGCTCGGCGCCTCCACGCTGCCGTTCCTCTACAACGTCTGGCGCACCGCCCGCTACGCGCCGCTGGTCGAGGTGGACGACCCGTGGGGGTTCGGCCGCTCGCTGGAGTGGGCGACGTCCTGCCCGCCGCCCCGCCACAACTTCGACGCGGTCCCGCGGATCCGCTCCGAGGCACCGGCCTTCGACCTGCACCACCCGGAGTTCGCGACCTACGAACGGATGCGGATCACCGCTCCGAGCGCTCCGACCGGTCCACGGCCCGAGAAAGCCGGTCCCTGAGCAACCGGACCCGGTCGTCGAGCTCGCGCGGCGCGACCACCTCGAACTCGACGCCCAGCATCAGCACATGGACGACCATGCCCGCCAGGCTGCCCGCGCCCGCGCGCAGCAGACAGGCGCCGTCCCCGTCCGGCTCCAGGACGCCGTCCATCGGGCCGACGGCCGCGGCCGCCTCGGCGAGCGGGACGTGCAGCCTGATGATCGCCTCGGCCGCGTAGGCCGCCCCCGAGATGCCCTTCGCGACATAGCCCGCCAGGTCCTCGGCGGGCGGTTCGCGGGGCGGGAAGCGGGGGCCGTGCGGCGGCTTCGGCTCGATCCGGTCGGCCCGGAACGTACGCCAGTCGGCCCGGTCCACGTCCCAGGCGACCAGGTACCAGCGGCGTTCGGTGCAGACCAGGCGGTGCGGCTCGACCGTGCGGCGGGTGGTCGAGCCGCCGTGGTCGCGGTACGCGAAGCGGAGCCGCTCGCTGTCCCGGCAGGCGTTCGCGAGCTCGGTCAGGACGGCCGGGTCGACCTGGCTCACCGGAGTGCGCAGCATCGGCACGGTGAAGGCGTTGAGGGTGCTCACCCGGCGCCGCAGCCGGCCCGGCAGCACCTGCTCCAGCTTGGCCAGGGCGCGTACGGAGGCCTCGCCGATGCCCTCGACGCCCTGCCCGGCGGCCGTCCGCAGCCCGACCGCGACGGCGACGGCCTCGTCGTCGTCGAGCAGCAGCGGCGGCAGTTCCGCACCGGCGCCCAGCTGGTAACCGCCGCCCGTGCCGGGGCTGGCGTTGACCGGGTAGCCGAGTTCGCGCAGCCGGTCGACGTCCCGGCGCACGGTACGGGTGGTCACCCCGAGCCGGTCGGCGAGATCGGCGCCGGACCACTCGCGGTGGGCCTGCAGCAGCGAGAGCAGGCGGAGCAGCCGTGCGGAGGTCTCCAACATGGGGCCGAGTCTGCCAGCCGTCGCGGACGGATCCGGTCCTCAATGGCTCCCCGGATTCCGGGCGAACGACTCCTCAGCGGAAGCGGCGGACGAGCACCCCGACCCGGCGCTTCAGCTCGTACACGGCGTCGACCAGGGAGCCGACCGCGCGGTGCCGGGTCTCGCTCAGCCGGCCGTGGGCGCGGCCGCTCGTGCCCCGGGCGACGAGTTCGGTCCAGATCTCCTCGTGGCGGGCCGCGATCCGGACCGGGTCGAACCGTTCCGAGGCGGTGAGGGCCGCCTTCGCGGTCCTGGCGCGCAGTTCGTCGTCCTCGATGAGTTCGAGCAGGGCCCCGGCCACGGCGGAGACGTCGTCCACGGGCACGAGACGGCCGTCGACGCCGTCCTCGATGATCTCGCGGGGGCCGTACGGGCAGTCGGTGGAGACGACCGGAAGCCCGCACCGCATCGCCTCGACGAGGGTCATGCCGAAGGACTCGCGCCGCGAGGTGACGGCCGCGAGGGAGCCCTTGGCCCACTCCGGCTCCATCGGGTTGGCCGTGCCCATGAGGAAGACGTTCTCCCCGAGGCCGAGCTTCTCGATCTGCCGGGTCAGCGCGGGCCTCGTGTTGCCGCCCTGGTCGCCCTCGCCGTAGATGCGGAGCTTCCAGTCCGGGCGGGCCGCGGCCACCTCGGCGAAGGCCTCGACCAGCACGTCGTACCGCTTGACCGGGGTCAGCCGGCCCGCCGCGACGACGACCTTCGAGGCGGGGTCGGCGGGCGGAAGGCCGGGCGCGGGCACGCTGTTGGGCACCGCGTCGATCCGTACGCCCGGCAGCCGCAGCCGGGTCCGGTACGAGCGGGCGTCGGCCTCGGTGACCGTGGTGACGGCGTCAAGGACCGCGTACCGGTGGGCGATCTCGCGCCGCAGCCGGTAGGTGTGGCCGTCCAGGATCAGGTGCTCCTGGCCGACCAGGACCGGGCCGCGCCGGGTCTGCCGGGCGAGGTGGACGTTGAGGCCGGGCCGGGTGGAGACGACCACGTCGGCCTCGACGGACGCCAGGTGCGCGCCGATCCGGGCGTCGGTGAGCGCGCTGTACTGCTTCCAGCGGCCGTCGCCGCGCGGGAAGATCCGGGCGGGCCGGGAGAGGTCCGGGTGCTTCTGGTCGGCGCTGTCCTTGCGCAGGTCCACGAGGTGACGCAGGGTCACACCGGAGGGGAGGCCGAGGACGGGCTCGTCGCGGTGCCGGAAGACCGAGACGATCTCGACCTCGTGCCGTGCGGCGAGCACCTCGGCGAGGGTGAACGTCGTCCGGATGGTGCCGCCGATGTGGTAGGCGTTGTGGAGCAGGAACGAGATGCGCATCGGGTCGCCGATTCCCCCGTCGGTGTGGTCGGTAGGGGGCGACTTTACTCTTCACGGCCGGTAGCCGATCTGGGGGACGGTGGCGCAGTCGCTGTTCATGTCGCCCTGCGAGACCCAGCCGCGTCCGTCCTGCCAGCGGGCCACGGAGAGACAGGTCTCCCGGGTCTTCGGCGGCTCGGGGAGCTTCTCGAAGCGGACGGGCAGCAGGAGCCCGCGCGCGGTGTACGGCTCGGCCCGGTTGACGTACTCCTCGACACAGGCGCGGGTGAGCCGGTCGCCGCAGGAGAGCGCCGCGTCCGTGAACCACATGGCGGCCGCCCAGCCCTCCAACTGCCACTGCGACAGCGGCCGGTCGCCCATCGCCGCCCGGAACTCGCGGACCGCCGGGTGCCCGGTGTCCGCGTAGTTGCGACTGGATCCGGTGACGAAGAGTGAGGCCCGGCAGGAGGGGGAGTCGGCGTAGTCGCGCGGCACGGTCGAGGACCAGTTCTGCACGTTGGTCACCTTGGCGGTGACCTTGACGCCCAGCGCCTCCATCGCCTCGCAGAGCTGGGCGTTGCCGTGCGTGTCCAGGGCGTCGAAGACGAGGTCGGCGCCCTGCGCCCGCAGATCGGCCGCGACCGCGCGGAAGTTGGGCAGGGCGAAGTCGACCTGCTCGTCGACGACCCGGTACCCCTCGGCGCGCAGCCCGTCGGAGATCAGCCGGGCGTACGCTGTCGACGCGGCCTGGTTGTAGGCGACGACGGCCGCGGTACGGGCGGAGTGCTCGCGCTTGAACCAGCGGTAGACCTCGGTCCCGCCGTAGAGGACGCCGTTCCAGCCGGGCGCCTCTCCGGTGCGCGGGGCGAGGCTGCCGTAGATCCCGTACAGATGCGGATAGGTCTCGTACGCGGCGGTGAGCGGCTGGCCCCCGATGTCGGGGACACCGGCCTTGGAGACGAGCGGGGCGCCGGCGTAGTCGAGCGCGGTGGTGGCGACGAGGGCGAACACCTTGCGTTCGTCGACGAGCCGGTGCACGCACTCGTTGTTGCCGACGCCGCTGCCGCCGTCGTCGCAGGCGACGACCTCGACCCGGCGTCCGTTCAGGCCGCCCCTGGCGTTGAGCGCGTCGAACCAGGCGCGGGCGCCGTCGCGCGGTCCGGTGAAGGCGTCGCCGCCGACGGGGCTGGTGGCGCTGGTGATGATGCCGACGCGGAGCGGCTCACCGCCGGAGGGGGAAGTGGCGGTGGGCCGCGTCTCGAACGCGTCCTCCGGGAGCCGGCTGCCGCACGCCGTGGTCAGGGCGAGCAGCGCGGCGAGGAGCAGCGCCCCGCCGGCCTCAACAACCCGGAACGCTCGCACCGCTGAGCTGCGCCAGGCCGCAGAGGGTCTTCGCGGACACCTTCCAGGTGTCGTCCTGGAGGACCGACGTGCCCTTCGCGTTCGGCACGGCCGTGGACCCGGCGACCAGCAGGTCGTACGTCACGTTCGCGTCGTTCGGCGAGGTGAACTCGACGCCCTTGACCTTGGCCGTGGCCTGCGACGCGGCGTCGTTGGTGAGCAGGGCCTCCAGGGCGGGCCCCAGCTGGTCGCCGTTCTCGAGCAGCTTCGCCCGCTCCGCGGCCGGGGTGTTCGGGTCGAAGAAGGCCGTCCAGTTCTTGGTGATCTCGGCCTTGGCGGCGACGGGGTCGGACGGACGGTCGCTCGCGACCGAGCGCGTTCCCGTGGCGATCGGGTCGCCGGCGACGTCGTCGTCACCGCAGCCCGCGAGGACGGGGGCCAGCACGAGGGCCGAGGCGGCGGCCAGAGCCGCGAAGGACGTACGCGAGTGTCGACCGCGTCGCTTGAGAACCATCTGGCTCACCACCGGGTGTCCGTCGGGGCCGGGCGGCCTGATGATTCCAGGGTGGGCCGATTCCCGACATAGCGCAAGGAAGAGAATATTCAGCATGAAATGGGTGAAGGGGCCCGAGCCGAGGGAGGTCCCGTGCCGACATCCCGCGTTCTGCTGTGGGGCGGCGTCGCGGCGGTCGCCGGGGGCGCGGTGCTCTGCGTCCTGGGCTGGTACGGGATCTCCGGCGAGCGCTTCGCGGAGCGCCAGCTGCCCTACCTCGCCTCGTGCACGGTGCCGGGGGCGGCCCTGATCGTGGCGGGCGCGGTGTGGGTGGCCGGGGCGCTTCTCGTGGCGGGTTCGGCGGGCGGCGACCGGGCTCCGACGCCGGCGACACTTCTGGGCGAGCCCGAGGCCGAGACCGATCCCCCGCCCTCCTCCACCGCACCCCCGGTCCGGGTGCCGGGCGGAACCCTCGCACACCGCCCCGACTGCCCGTTGGTGGCGGGCCGGGCGGACGCCGAACCGGCCGGGGAGGCGGAGCTCGACCCCTGTCCGGTGTGTGAGCCGTGGCCTCGCTGACGTACGACCTCACCCTCGCCGGACTCGCGGTCGGCAGCGCCGCCGCGCTCACCGGCATCGGTCTGATCGTCACCTACCGGGCGACCGGGGTGCTCAACCTGGCGCACGGCGCGATCGCCATGGTCTGCGCGTACGTCCTGCGGCAGTTGGTGGTCGAGTGGGGCTGGCCGCTCCCGCCGGCCGCGCTGGTGACACTCCTTGTGGTCGCGCCCGGGATCGGCCTTGTCCTGGACCGGGCGGTGTTCCGCCCGCTCGCGCTGCTCGGCTCGAACCCGGCGCAGACCCTGGTCGCCTCCATCGGGGTCTTCGTGCTGCTGGTGGGCGGCGCGGCGCTGTTGTGGGGCACGGGAGCGCGGGCGGACGCGCCGGTGCTCCTCGGCGACGACCCGTGGACACAGCTCGCGGCGGTGGTGCTGCTTGCGGTGGCGGTGGGCGCGGTGACCCGGTGGACCCGGTTCGGGCGGGAGCTGCGGGCGGTCGTGGACAACCGGCCGCTGGCGATGCTCGGCGGGATCGACGCGGACCGGGTCGCGGCGGGCGGCTGGGCGTTCGGCGCGTTCACGGCGGGGCTCACGGGGGTGCTGCTGGCCCCGTACGTACGGCTCGACCCGTACGGGATGCCGCTCCTGGTCGTCGAGGTGATCGCGGTCGCGGTGGTGGCCCGGATGCGCAGCCTGCCGGTCGCCATCGTGACGGCCCTCGCGCTGGGCGTGGCCCAGGCGCAGATGACCCGCCTCCACCCGGAGGGCTGGGCGGGACCGCTGGTCCAGGCGGTGGGGACGAACCTGTTCGTGGTGGCGCTGCTCGTGGCCGCCCTGGTCGTACCGGGGGTGGGCGGGCGGGGCAGGGACGCGCTACCGCCGCCCTCGGTCGCGCCCAGGACCCCTACGGGTGTGGGGGTCACGGTCGGGGTGCTCTTCCTGCTCCCGCTGGGCTTCGCCGGGACGGACCTGCACACGGCGATCCAGGTGCCCGCGCTCGCGATCGTGCTGCTCTCGCTGGTGGTGGTGACGGGCCGGGGCGGGCAGATCGCGCTGGGCCAGGCGGCGTACGCGGGCCTGGGCGCCCTGTTCACGGCGCTGCTCGCGGCCGGCGGCCTGCCGGAGCTCCTGGCCCTGGCGCTCGCGGTGCTCCTGGTCGCCCCGCTGGGCCTGGTGACGGGGTGGCCGGCGATCCGGCGGCACGGGCTCGCCCTGGCGCTCGTGACGCTGGCGGTCGGGGTGGCGGTGAGCCGGTTCGTGTTCGTCCAGCCGTACGCGACGGCGGGCCTGGACCTCGGCCGTCCGGCGGGCTTCGCGGACGACCGCCGCTACTACGCCCTGGAGCTCGTGGTCCTGGCCGGCTGCCTGGTCCTGGTCGCGGCCCTGCGCCGGGGCCGCACGGGCCGCGCGCTCGCCGCCCTCCGCGACCACGAGGCGGGCGCGGAGGCGTCCGGGGTACGGGTGAGCCGGCTCAAGCTCCTGGCCTTCGTCCTGGGCGCCGCCCTCGCGGCCCTGGGCGGCGGCCTCCTGGGCATGGGCCTGCGCGCCTTCGACCCGGAGGCCTACGACCCGGTCCGCGGCCTCCTCTGGTTCGCCGCGATCGTCGTCCTGGGCGCCGACAGCCTCCTCTCCCCCCTGGCGGCCGCGGCCCTCCTGGTGGGCCTGGACGCAGGCACGAGAGGCGGCGTGGCGGCGGCCACGATCGGCATCCTGGCAGCCCTGACAGGCAGAATCCCCCCACTGACGTCCTGGCTCCCGAAATCGGGGCGACCCCCCGCACCCGCCGACGGCGAACGACCACCCACAGGAAGACCTGCAGACGAATCCCCTCCTCGCACGGGTGGTGCGGGTGGGAACCCCAGCCCGGCCGAAGGCCGGGCGCACCCCCACCGGCGCGCCCCCGCACCCGCACCCGCCCCCGCGAGGCTCACGGCGCACGACCTCACCCTCACCCACCCCGGCGGCCTCACCGCCCTCTCCCACGTCACCCTCGCCCTCACCCCCGGCCGCGTCACCGCCCTCGTCGGCCCCAACGGCGCCGGCAAGAGCACCCTCTTCGACTGCCTCGCCGGCACCCTCCGCCCCACCGCCGGCCACGTCACCCTCGACGGCGCCGACATCACCGCCCGCCCCGCCCACGTCCGCACCCGCCTCGGCGTCGCCCGCTCCTTCCAGCAGCTCGCCGTCTTCCCCTCCCTCACCGTCGAGGACAACGTCCGCCTCGGCGCCGAGCAGGGCCACCACCGCTCCCCCGCCCACACCGAACAGGCCCTCCGTCTTCTCGGCCTCGCCGGCCCCGTCCGCCACCACCCGGCCGCCGACCTCCCCACCGGCACCCTGCGCCGGGTCGAGCTGGCCCGGGCCCTCGCCGGCCGCCCGCACACGCTCCTCCTGGACGAGCCGTCCGCCGGTCTGGACGCCGCCGAGACCGAGGCCCTCGCCCGGATCCTGGCCGCCCTCGCCGCCGACGGCCTCACCGTGCTCGTCGTCGAGCACGACCCGGACCTGGTCGCCGGCCTCGCCCATACCGTGCACACCATGGAAGGGGGCCGGATCGTGTCATGAGCGTCGAGATCGCCCTGCGGGCCGCCCACGTCCGCTACGGCCCCCTGGAGGCCCTGCACGGCCTCGACCTGCCCGTCCCGGCGGCGACCGTCACCGTCCTCGTCGGCCGCAACGGCTCCGGCCGCACGACCGCTCTGCGCGCCCTCGCGGGCACGGTGCCCCTCTCCTCCGGCCGGGTCCTGTGGCGCGGCGCGGACGTGACCCGCCTCCACGCCCACGCCCGGGCGCGCCGCGGACTCTGCTTCGTACCGGACCTCCGAGCGGTGTACGCGACGCTCACGGTGGCCGAGAACCTGGACCTGGCCCCCGGGGACCGGGATCAGGCCCTCGCCGCGTACCCCGAACTCACCGCCCTCCTCCCCCGCACCGCCGGCACCCTCTCCGGCGGCGAGCGCCGGATGCTCGCGCTCTCCCGGGCCCTGCTGACCCCCGCCCGCGTGGTCCTGGTCGACGAGCCGTCCCTCGGCCTGTCGCCCGAGGTCTCCTCCCGTACGTACGGCCTGCTCACCGCCCTCGCCCGGCCGGGCGGCGCCGCCGTCGTCCTCGCCGAGCAGCGCCCTCCCCCCGGTCTCCCACCCGGCACGCTCCTCCACGAACTCCGCCGCGGCTCCCTCGCCTTCAGCGGCGAGGCGGCGGAGTTCACCTCAGCAGGGTGAGCTCAGCCCCGCGAGCTCACCCCAGCACGGTGAGCGGCGAGATCCGCAGCATCGTCCCGACCATCAGCCGGTTCGGATCCGCCCCCACCACGCTCCGGTTCGCCTTGTACAGCGCCTGCCAGCCGCCCGCGATCCCGAACCGCTTCGCGACCTTGCTGAGCGTGTCGCCCTGCTGCACCACATGGGCCCGCCCACTGAGCCCGTACCGCTTCGAGCAGACCGGCCAGGCTCCCCAGCCCTGGGTGCGCAGCACCTCCTCCGCGATGGTGATCTGCTGCTGACGGGTCGCCAGGTCGGCGCGCCTGGCGTACTTCAGGCCGCCGTGCTCCTCCCAGGTCGGCTGCCAGAACTGGAGTCCGCCGTAGAAGCCGTTGCCGGTGTTGATGTGCCAGCGGCCGCTGCTCTCGCACTCGGCGACGCAGCCCCACGGCCATTGGTCCTTGGCGCAGGCGTACGCGGGCGCCGCCTTCACCGACACCGCACCCGCGGCCCGCGCCGACGCCGGCGTCGGTGCGAGGGCCGACGAAGGGGCCGGAACGAGCGCCATGAGCGAAACCGCCGACGCGCCCACTGCCCACAATCTGATCTTCGACATCGCGGCAGGCTAGGCAGCACACCCCCGTGCCGGCGCCGTGCCGCGCGGGAGGACGCGCGTCCCCCACCCGGTCGGAGTCACACAAGTTGCCGCACCCGGACGCGTGACCCCGGCCGATCCTTCCCCGTTGAACTCGTCATGAGACGAGCCGGGATCCGCCCGGCGTCGCACGTACCGAGTCCAGGGAGCCCCCCGTGCCGCGCATGCTCGACGTCAGCGAGGACGTACGCGCCGAGATCGGCGACGAAGAAGCGGACCGGCTGCTCGCCGGCGACAACGCCCCGGGCAGCTACGACTGCACCTCCTGTCGCACGCCGGGCGACTCCGACCAGGAGCGCACGAGCACGGTGCTGTTCGTCGGCGAGGAGACCGCCGTCCTGGCGTTCGCCCACGCCAGCTGCATTCCGTCCCAGGTCGTCAAGGTAGCCGAGGAGCAGCTCCAGGGCGCCGTCCGCTCCATCGCCGCCACCGACGCGGCGGACGAGCTCAGCGCCGCCCACCCCGAGCAGGCGGTCCTGGGTGTCACCAGCGGTCTCGTCCTGATCGAGGGCGAGCTGCACCCGGCGCTCGTGGTCGAACCGACCGCGCCGGTCGCCCGCCCGGGCACGGACGGGCTGAGCGACGAGTTCCTGCCGCTCCTGGTCGAGCAGGGCTTCCAGCCGATCGCGGACGTGAACCAGAAGCCGGGCACGCTCCCCGGCTGGTCCGTGCTCGTCGCCATGGGCCAGCTGCACTCGGTGCTCCAGCCGGGTACGGGCGGCACCGGCCAGGCCGCCTGGTGGCAGGCGCACCAGCCGCTCCAGGTCACCGAGGGCTGGCGCGCGGCGGCCAACAAGTCGCACACGGTCCTGGTCTTCGCGGCGCCGGTGGGCTCGATCGGCCAGCAGCCGCGCGAGGACCTGCTCCGCGACGCCCTGGAGAAGGCCGCGGCCAACGGCCGTCTGGTGGCCGCCGCGATGCCGCTGGCCGGCACGTGACGGAGCACGGGCGCCCCGCCATAGGACGGCCGTACGTCCCTGGTGGTCATGGGGTTCCGACCGTGCCCCGGCAGCGGCAGCCTCCTCTTTCCGAGAGCCGCCCGCATCCGACGGAGGGCGGGGTCGTTGGCACATACGTGCACACATACGACCCACTCCGCCAGCCCGTTCCCGGTTCGATCCCCTCCATGCGCCCTGCGCAGGACCTCGTGGGAGGCCAGTCGACGACGCCGATCTACGACGCGCTGTACTCGGAGTACCGCAGGTCCTTTCGCACGCTGCCGGGTGATCGCAGCGGCGAGGAGGACCTCGGCTTCCGGGCCTTCGGGACGCAGGTGAGCACGGGTCTGTACGGAGTCCAGGTCCAGGGACACGGACACCACCGGTACACGGCGCAACCGGCGGCGTGGTCGGCGCAGCACCACGTCCCGGCGGCACTCCCGCCGGGGCCCCGCAGGGGGCTGTAGGCCCGAGCGGTACGGACGGGAAGCGAAACGGCGGAGGGCCGGGGCAGATCGCCCCGGCCCTCCGCCGTATGCGTGCTCGTCGCCGCGCTGCCTACTTCTTACGGCTGCGCTTCTCGCGGACCCGCACCGAGATGTGGATCGGCGTGCCCTCGAAGCCGAACTCCTCGCGCAGCCGGCGCTCGACGAAGCGGCGGTAGCCGGCCTCCAGGAAGCCGGAGGCGAAGAGGACGAACCGGGGCGGCTTGGTGCCCGCCTGCGTACCGAAGAGGATGCGGGGCTGCTTGCCGCCGCGGACCGGGTGCGGGTGGGCGGCGACCAGCTCGCCGAGGAAGGCGTTGAGACGGCCGGTGGGGACGCGGGTCTCCCAGCCGGCGAGCGCGGTCTCGATCGCCGGGACGAGCTTGTCCATGTGGCGGCCGGTCTTGGCGGAGACGTTGACCCGGGGCGCCCAGGCGACCTGCTGCATCTCGGTCTCGATCTCGCGCTCCAGGTAGTAGCGCCGCTCCTCGTCCAGCTCGTCCCACTTGTTGTACGCGATGACGAGCGCGCGGCCCGACTCCACGGCCATCGTGATGATGCGCTGGTCCTGGACCGAGATGTTGTCGGTGGTGTCGATCAGGACGACGGCGACCTCGGCCTTCTCGACCGCGGCGGCGGTGCGCAGGGAGGCGTAGTAGTCCGCGCCCTCCTGGAGGTGGACCTTCTTGCGGATGCCGGCGGTGTCGACGAACTTCCAGACCTTGCCGCCGAGCTCGATCAGCTCGTCGACCGGGTCGCGGGTGGTGCCGGCCAGCTCGTTGACGACGACGCGGTCCTCGTTGGCGACCTTGTTCAGGAGCGAGGACTTGCCGACGTTCGGGCGGCCGATGAGCGCGACGCGGCGGGGGCCGCCGATCGCGTTGCCGAAGGTCTGCGCGGGGGCCTCGGGCAGGGCCTCCAGGACGGCGTCGAGCATGTCGCCCGTACCGCGGCCGTGCAGCGAGGAGACCGGGTACGGCTCGCCGAGGCCCAGCGACCACAGGGCGGTGGCGTCGGCCTCGCCGGAGGGGCCGTCGACCTTGTTGGCGCAGAGGACGACGGGCTTGCCGGCGCGGCGCAGCAGCTTGACGACGGCCTCGTCGGTGTCGGTGGCGCCGACGGTGGCGTCCACGACGAAGACACAGGCGTCGGCGGCCTCGATGGCGTACTCCGCCTGGGCGGCGACGGAGGCGTCGATGCCGAGGACGTCCTGCTCCCAGCCGCCGGTGTCGACGACCTTGAAGCGGCGGCCGGCCCATTCGGCCTCGTAGGTGACGCGGTCGCGGGTGACGCCGGGCTTGTCCTCGACGACGGCCTCGCGGCGGCCGATGATCCGGTTCACCAGGGTCGACTTGCCGACATTGGGACGGCCGACGACGGCGAGGACGGGGAGCGGGCCGTGCCCGGCCTCCTCGATCGCGCCTTCGACCTCCTCGACGTCGAAGCCCTCTCCCGCGGCGAGCTCCATGAACTCCGCGTACTCGGCGTCGCCAAGTGCCCCGTGGTCGTGCTGGTCGTTCATGAAGTCCGTTCCTTGATCATTCGTGGTCGGTGGGTACTCGACGGGTCTGAGCCCGGGAGCCCACTACTGAGAGTGTCGCTCAGCGCCCGGTGAGGCGCCTGGCGTTTTTCAGGTGGGCGGTCAGCCGCTCCTGAATACGTACGGTGGCCTCGTCCAGGGCCTTGCGGGTGCGGCGGCCGGTGCCGTCACCGGCCTCGAAGGCCTCGCCGAAGACGACGTCGACGCGGCTGCGCAGCGGAGGCAGTGCCTTGACCAACCGTCCGCGGCGCTCGGAACTTCCCAGGACGGCGACGGGGACGATCGGCGCGCCGCTGCGGACGGCGAAGTACGCGAGGCCGGCGCGCAGGGAGGCGAAGTCGCCCTCGCCGCGGGTGCCCTCGGGGAAGATCCCGAGGACTCCGCCGTGCTCCAGGACCGCGAGGGCGTTGCCTATCGCGTTCCGGTCGGTGCTGTCCCGGTCGACCTTGAGCTGCCCGATGCCCTCCAGGAAGGGCCCGAGGGGCCCGACGAAGGCTTCCTTCTTGATCAGGAAGTGCACCGGCCGCGGGGCCGTGCCCATGAGCATGGGGCCGTCGATGTTGTGCGCGTGGTTGACGGCGAGGATGACGGGGCCGGCGGCCGGCACCCGCCAGGCGCCGAGGACGCGCGGCTTCCACAGGCCGTACATCAGCCCGATGCCGATGCCACGCCCGACGGCGGCGCCCTTCTCGGAGGGCTGGCTCACTTCGCGGCCGCCCTCTTCTCCTCGACGAGGGTCACGACACACTCGATGACCTGGTCCAGGGTGAGGTCGGTGGTGTCGACCTCGACGGCGTCGTCGGCCTTGGCGAGCGGGGAGGTCTTGCGGCTGGAGTCCGCCGCGTCCCGCTTGATCAGGGCCTGCTGGGTGGCGGCCACGTCGGCGCCCTTGAGCTCGCCGGAGCGGCGGGCGGCACGGGCCTCGGGGGACGCGGTGAGGAAGATCTTGAGGTCGGCGTCCGGCAGGACGGTGGTGCCGATGTCCCGGCCCTCGACGACGATGCCGCCCTCGGCGTTCCGGGCGATGGTCCGCTGCAGCTCGGTGATCAGGGCCCGCACCTCGGGGACGGCGCTGACCGCGCTGACCTTGGAGGTGACCTCTTCGGTACGGATGGGCCCGGCGGCGTCGGCGCCGTCGACGGTGATCGTCGGCCGGGACGGGTCCGTGCCGGAGACGATCACGGGCTTCGAGGAGGCGTTGGCGACGGCGTCGGTGTCGTGCACGTCGACGCCGTTGCTGATCATCCACCAGGTAATCGCCCGGTACTGCGCGCCGGTGTCGAGGTAGCTCAGCCCCAGCTTGGCGGCAACCGCCTTCGAGGTGCTCGACTTGCCCGTGCCGGAGGGCCCGTCGATGGCGACGATCACGGTTTCCACGGTGGGGAACACCTTCCTGGGGTGAGCGGAGAGGCCGCGCGGAACGCGGGGGGCCACCCCAAGGTTACCGAGTCCCGGCCACCCGTCTGGCCGAGCACCCTCCGCGGGCCCCCGGTCACCCCGCCCGCAGGGCCCAGCCCCGTTCCCGCAGCGCCGCGCCGAGCGTCGGCGCGGCCGACGGCTCGACCATCAGCTGGACCAGACCCGCCTGCTGCCCCGTCGCGTGCTCGATGCGGACGTCCTCGATGTTGACGCCCGCGCGGCCCGCGTCCGCGAAGATCCGGGCCAGCTCGCCCGGCTGGTCGCTGATGAGGACGGCGACGGTCTCGTACTGCGTCGGCGCCGCGCCGTGCTTGCCCGGGACCCGGGCGCGCCCCGCGTTGCCCCGGCGCAGGACGTCCTCGACGCCGTCGGTGCCCTCGCGGCGCTTGTCCTCGTCGGAGGACTGCAGGGAGCGGAGCGCCCGGACCGTCTCGTCCAGGTCGGCCGCGACGCCGGAGAGGACGTCGGCGACGGGACCGGGGTTCGCCGACAGGATCTCGACCCACATGCGCGGGTCGGAGGCGGCGATCCGGGTGACGTCGCGGATGCCCTGCCCACAGAGCCGTACCGCCGTCTCGTCGGCCTCCTGCAGGCGGGCGGCGACCATCGAGGAGACCAGCTGCGGGGTGTGCGAGACGAGCGCGACCGCGCGGTCGTGGGCGTCGGCGTCCATGACGACCGGGACGGCGCGGCAGAGGGCGACCAGCTCCAGGGCCAGGTTCAGGACCTCGGTGTCGGTGTCGCGGGTCGGGGTGAGGACCCAGGGGCGGCCCTCGAAGAGGTCGGCGGTGCCGGCCAGCGGTCCCGAGCGCTCCTTGCCGGACATCGGGTGCGTGCCGATGTAGGCGGTGAGGTCGAGCCCCAGCGCCTCCAGCTCGCGCTTCGGGCCGCCCTTGACGCTCGCGACGTCCAGGTAGCCGCGCGCGACGCCCTCGCGCATGGCGGTGGCGAGCGTGGTGGCCACGTGCGCCGGGGGTACGGCGACGATCGCGAGGTCGACGGGCCCCTCGGGCGCCTCGTCGGTGCCGGCGCCGAGCGCCGCGGCCGTGCGGGCGCGGGCGGGGTCGTGGTCGCGGAGGTGGACGGCGATGCCGCGTCCGGCGAGCGCGAGCGCCGCCGAGGTGCCGATCAGGCCGGTTCCGATGACGAGCGCGGTTCTCACTGGGCGATGTCCTTGCGCAGGGCGGCCGCGGCACCGAGGTACACGTGCGCGATCGCGGACTTGGGCAGCTCCGACTCGATGTGCGCGAGGAGTCGTACGACCCTCGGCATGGCGCCCTCGATGTCCAGTTCCTGCGCGCAGATCAGCGGCACGTCGACGATGCCGATCCGGCGCGCGGCGGCGGCCGGGAAGTCGCTGTGCAGATCCGGGGTGGCGGTGAACCAGATGCTGATCAGGTCGTCGGGGGTGAGGCCGTTGCGTTCCAGGACGGCGGTGAGCAGCTCCTCGACCTGCTCACTCATGTGTCCGGCCTCGTCCCGTTCCAGCTGGACGGCGCCTCGGACCGCTCGTACCGCCACGTCGTGCTCCTTACCTGACCTGGGTCTTTCGAGAATGCTCCGATCAGCCTAGTCAGCCGCGCGGACACACCGTCGCGGCGACCGCCCTCCGAGACGAGGGGGCCGCCGCCGGGTGGGTCGGGGCTCAGGTCAGAGCTGCTGCTGCCTGATGAGGTCCTCCAGGGAGCCCGACGGCACCTGGCCCTGGGGGGTCAGCTTGTCGACGGCCTGGGGCAGGACCTGGGCGATCTCGTCGGCGGCCTGCTGGGGGCTGACTCCGGCGTCCTGGGCGACCTTCTGGAGCGTCTCGTCGGGGAGTGCCTCGGCGACCTGCTGACCGGTCACCGGCTTGTTCTCGCCGCTGCCGACCCAGGACTGGGCCTGGTCCGCGAGGCCCGACGTGGTCAGCATCTCCATGAGCCCGCCCAGCGGGTTGGAGCCGGCCGCCCCGCCCTTCCCGCCGCTCATCAGCGCGCCGAGCAGGGAGCCGAGGATGTTGCCCCCGCCGCCCGCGCCCTGCTGACCGCTGCCGCCCAGGAGTCCGCCGAGCAGACTGCCGAGATCGTTTCCAGCCATGGTCCTGCCTTTCACTCCGGTACGGAACACGGTCAATGTCACCCAGACCGGATCATTCCGCCACTCGGGGTATCCGGCGGTCGCGGGGCGCGCGGTACAACTGTCGGCATGCTGCTGCACGTCGTACCGCTGGACGAATGGTCCGCCGATCCCGAACTCCCCTACGCCCCGCCCTCGCTGGCCTCGGAGGGGTTCGTGCACTGCTCGCCGGACGAGAGCGCGGCGCTGACGGTCGCGGACGCGCACTACCGGGACGTGGCCGGTCCGCTGCTCGTCCTGGTCGTCGACGAGGCGAGGTTGGGTGCCGAGGTGCGCTGGGGGGGCTCGGAGGACGCGCTCTTCCCGCACGTCTACGGGCCGATCGAGCGGGCGGCCGTCACGGGCGTCCTGGAGGTGCGCCGTGACTCCGACGGCCGTGCGAGGGAGCTGACGCCCTGGATCTAGGCGTGTTGCCCCCAGGGGGCCGGGCGCGCGGGCAGGCTGTACGGCATGAATCCTGAAGCCACGAACCGCCGTACCGTGCTGATGGCCGGTGCGGGTTCCGTCGCCGTGCTCGCCACCGGTTGCGGCTCCGACGGCGACAACGGCGGTACGACCGACAGCCCGACGCCGACGGGCCCGGCCACGACGGCCGAGCCGACCACGTCGGCGCCGGGCACCTCCTCGCCGGAGGCCTCGCCCTCGGCGCCGGCCGGGGACGCCCTGACCACGAAGGGAGACGTCCCGGTCGGCGGCGGCACGATCTTCAAGGAGGAGAAGGTCGTCGTCACCCAGCCCACCGCCGGTGACTTCAAGGCGTTCTCGGCGATCTGCACGCACCAGGGCTGCATCGTCGCCAAGGTCGAGAACGGCACGATCGACTGCGCCTGCCACGGCTCCAAGTTCCGTATCACGGACGGCTCGGTGGTCACCGGACCGGCCACGCGCCCGCTCCCGGCCGAGGAGATCACCGTGTCCGGGGACTCCATCACCCTCGCGTAGCCTGACCCGCATGACTTCGGCAGCCCTGGTGCGCGACCACACGATCTACTCCTGCGTCATGGGGTCGCGTGCCTTCGGTCTGGACACCGAGGACAGCGACACCGACCGCCGGGGTGTGTTCCTCGCCCCGACGCCGCTGTTCTGGCGCTTCGACAAGCCGCCGGCGCATGTGGAGGGGCCCGCGGAGGAGCAGTTCAGCTGGGAGCTGGAACGGTTCTGCGAGCTGGCGCTCCGGGCCAACCCGAACGTCCTGGAGTGCCTGCACTCCCCCGTCGTCGAGCACATCGACGACACCGGCCGCGAACTGATCGCGCTCCGCGAGGCGTTCCTCTCCCGCCAGGCGCACCAGACCTTCGTCCGGTACGCGGGCGGGCAGCGCAGGAAGCTCGACGCGGACGTCCGCCAGTACGGTCACCCGCGCTGGAAGCACGCGATGCATCTGCTGCGCCTCCTGATGAGCTGCCGCGACCTGCTGCGCACCGGCGAACTGACCATCCACGTCGGCACCGACCGCGACCGCCTCCTCGCGGTGAAGCGCGGCGAGGTCCCGTGGACGGAGGTCGAGTCCTGGATGACCCGCCTGACGGAGGAGGCCGACGCGGCGGCGACCACCTCCCCCCTCCCGGCATCCCCGGACCACGCCCGCGTCGAGGACTTCCTGATCCGCGCCCGCCGCGTGTCAGCCCTGCACGCGCTGAACGCCTCGGCCGCCTCGAACGTCTAGGACGCCCTCCAGCCGCACCCGCACGACGAAGTCGTGCAGCGCGTCGAGGGCCTTCGGCGCCTCCCCGAGCGCCGTCGCCGCGTGCGCGGCGTCCAGCACCCCGTGCAGCGCCTCCACGTCCTCGCGGACCCGCGCCAGGTCCACCTCGGCCGCCCCGTGCTCGGCCTCGGCCTTCGCCGCGATCAGATCCGCCCCGTACGCGGGCGCCTCGGCGACCTCCCCGAGCAGCGTGGGCAGGTGCGCCTGGACCTCACCGGAGCGCATCAGGTGGATGCCGGTGAGCAGCGCCCGGAGGGTGTAGAGGAGCGGCTTCAGCTCCTCCGTCTTCTCGAAGAGGCGCCACTGTGTCGCGGCGAAGCCACGGTAGTGATGCGCGTGGTAGTGGGTGAGCACATGAGGTGCGAGCGAGACGAGTTCGGCGTGCGCCTCCGAAGTGTGGGCCACCAACGGGGAGAGCAGCTGCTCCAGTACGTATCCGTTGCGGCGCAGCATGAGCCGGACGAACTTCCGCAGGTCGTGCGTGACGAGGTCCATCTCCACGCCGTCCCGGTCCCACATGCGACTGCGGGTCTCCTCGGGCTCGCGCAGCCCGATCAGCCCCTCCACCGGCAGCAGGTGCACACCGCGCAGGTCCACGTCCGAGTCCCGGGACGGGAATCCGTACAGGTGCGCCCCCGAGACGGTGGCGAAGACGAGCGGATCGGGCTGTTCCGCGACCACGGCGGAGAGGTCGACTTCCGGTATGAGAGCTACGGTCATGGCCCCAGCTTCCCAGCCCGCGCTCACGCGTCCCAGAGGGCGCCCAGGGTGAGGAGTTCGGAGCGGTGCTCGATCGGGTTCGTCCATGCCTCGGGCCAGGCCGCCGCGCCCAGGTGGGCGCCGGCGAAGGCTCCCGCGAGGCAGGCGATCGAGTCCGAGTCGCCTCGGGTGCAGGCGGCGCGGCGGAGGGCGGTGAGGGGCTCCTCGGGGAAGAGCAGGAAGCAGAGGAGGCCGGTCGCGAAGGCCTCCTCGGCGATCCAGCCGTCGCCCGTGTACGTGCAGGGGTCGAGCTCCGGGTCCGCCGTGCGCTGCACGGCGTCCAGGCGCTCCAGGACCGCCAGGCACTCGTCCCAGCCGCGCTCGACGAAGTGCCGGGCCGACGGGTCCTGGGAGCGGGTCCACAGGTCGCCGAGCCAGGCCTCGCGGTAGACGGAGCGGTTCTCGTACGCGTACGAGCGCAGGTGACCGACGAGGCCCGTCGGGTCGACGCCCTGGGCGAGCAGGTACACCGCGCGGGCGGTCAGGTCGGAGGCGGCGAGCGCGGTGGGGTGGCCGTGGGTGAGGGCCGCCTGGAACTGGGCCGCGCCGGCCCGCTGCTCCTCGCTCAGACCGGGCACGAGCCCGAGCGGCGCCACGCGCATATTGGCGCCGCACCCCTTGGAGTGGATCTGGCTGGCGTCCTGCCACACACGGTCGCTGTCGAGGAGGTCACAGGCGCTCAGGCAGGTGTTGCCGGGCGCCCTGTTGTTCTCCGGGGAGTGGTACCAGGCCACGAACTCCTCGCGGACCGGCGGCTCCATCGACTGCGGGGTGAGCACGCCCCGGTCCATGGTGGCCCGGATGCCGCGCGCCAGGGCGAGTGTCATCTGCGTGTCGTCCGTGATGTACGCCGTGCCCCGCTGCACCGGCAGCTCCATGGCCCGCCAGGGGCCGCACTTCGCCAGGATCGCCGGCACGTCGTTGAACTCGGTCGGGAAGCCGAGGGCGTCCCCGAGCGCGAGGCCGATCAACGCGCCCGTGGCGCCCTGCTTCGTCGCGTGACGCGTCATGGGGTGGGTCATGTCGATCGTCCTTCCGGTCGCAGCAACGGCGGGTGGAGGGCCGTGGCCTCCCCCGCCCGGTAGAGAGCGGCCGGTTTCCCCCGTCCGCCGGTGAGGCGCGGCGGCCCCTCCACGGCCCGGACGAAGCCGGGCGTGGTGAGGACCTTGCGCCGAAAGTTGGGGCGGTCGAGTTCGACGCCCCAGACCGTCTCGTACACCTGCCGCAGCTCGCCGATGGTGAACTCGGGCGGGCAGAAGGCGGTGGCGAGACACGTGTACTCGAGCTTGGCGCCGACCCGGTCGTGCGCGTCGGCGAGGATCCGGTCGTGGTCGAAGGCGAGCCCGCCGTGCTCGCCGTACGGCATCCACCGGGCCCGCACCGCGTCGCCGCCGCCGCGCGGCTCCGGGGCGTCCGGGACGAGCGCGGCGAAGGCGACGGAGACGACCCGCATCCTGGGGTCCCGGTCCGGTTCGCTGTACGTCCGCAGCTGTTCCAGGTGCAGTCCGGAGACGGTGCCCTCCGACAGGCCGGTCTCCTCGGCCAGTTCGCGGCGGGCGGCGGCCTCGGCGGACTCGCGGGGCAGGACGAAGCCGCCGGGGAGCGCCCACGTCCCTTCGTACGGCCGCTGTCCCCGCTCGACGAGCAGGACGTTCAGCCGGTCGGCGCGGATCGTGAAGACGGCGAGGTCGACGGTGACGGCGAAGGGCTCGAAGGAGCCGGCGTCGTAGCCGTCGACGGCCGAGGACGGAAACGGAGGCGGGGACGGGTTCATCGGCGCTCCGGAAGGGGGTCGGCGAGGTTCCAGCCCTCGGCGAGCAGCGCGTCCACGGCGGCGACCGCCGCCGCGAGGCGTTCCTCGTGCGGTCCGGTCAGCAGGGCCGCTCGGCGCCCGGTGTGGGCCAGCTGGGTGTGGAAGCGGGCGGTCATCCAGGGCCGCAGGTGCTCCCCGTCGCGCAGCCCGTCGTCCTCGAAGGCGACGCCCCGGTGGTCGGTGAGGAGCCACAGGTGCTGCCGGCCACGCGCGGCGATCTCGCCGGTCGCGGGGCTCGTGGTGCCCATGTACCGCTCGTGCCAGATGGTGGTGGCGAAGGCGTCGGTGTCGCAGAAGAGCACCGGCGAACCGTCCCGCGCCGCCTCCTCCTCCGACTCGGCCTGGCGCAGCGCGATGAGCGGGAAGTCCTCGGAGTGGAAGGCCACGTCCTCCCAGGTCGCCTCGGGGCGCAGGGCGCGCAGCTCGGCGAGCTTGAGTTCGCTGAACTCCCGCCCGAACTCCGGCACCCAGCGCGTACGGGCCCAGACCCCGCCCCGGGCCCGGTAGTGCTCGGCGAGGGCGCGGGCCATCGTGGTCGTCCCGGTGGACTCCGCGCCGAGGACGACCACACGGCGGGTGAGCGCGGCGCGCACCGGCGCTTCGAGGAAGTCCCAGGAGCCGACGGGGTCCTTGCGGACGGCGGTGCCGGAGACGGGGAAGAGCGTACGGTCCGGGTCGACGCAGACGGCGTCGGCGCCGAAGCGGCGGCCCAGCTCCTCCCCGTACGGCTCCGAGGTGAAGACGGCGTCGACCGGCTCGCGCACCGCGCCCCGGAAGACGGCCATGTGGGCGGACCACACATCGGGGTCGTGGAGGTCGACGGGGATGTCGTCGACGGCCCCCACGACCAGCGCGTCGGGATGGACCTCCCGCATCCAGGCGACCCGCTCGTCCAGGGTCAGGGTCTCCACGGAGGAGGCGCAGACCAGCACGGTGAGGCGCTCGCAGCGCTCGCGGGCGGTGCGGACGAGATGGTGGTGGCCGGCGTGCGGCGGATAGAACTTGCCGAGGACCAGGCCGTGTCCGTAGCGCTTCATGCGACCGCCTCCCTCTCGACCGTACGGCTCCGGGCGTCGAGGTCGCGGCTCCAGCCGCGCAGGCCGAGGACGCAGAGCGTCATGAAGCCGACGTACAGCAGGGCGGTCAGGTACAGCTCCTTGTACGCGTACAGGGGCACGTACACGATGTCGGCGGCGATCCAGAGCCACCAGGACTCGAGGCGCTTGCGGCACTGGCCGTAGGTCGCCATGAGGGAGAGCGCGGTCGTCAGGGCGTCCCAGAACGGGACGGTCGAATCGGTGGCGCGGTCGAGCAGCAGCGTGAGGCCGAGGGTCCCCACCACCCCCGCCGTGAGCAGCCAGGTCCACTCCGTGCGCGTGGTGCGGCGCACCGGGAGGGAGCCTGGTCCACCCCCGTGGGTCCAGGTCCACCAGCCGTACACGGCGAGGGTGATGAAGACGATCTGGAGGCCGGCGTCGGCGTAGAGCCCCGCCTGCGTGAAGAGCAGGACGAAGAAGAGGTTGTTGGCGATGCCGATGGGCCAGTTGGCGAGGTGCTGGCGGGCGACGAGCCAGACGCAGAGCGCCCCGCTGCCGAAGCCGAGGACCTCGGTCCAGCTGACCGGGGTGTCGAGCAGGGTGAAGAGCGGCTGTTGCAGGGGGTCGAGTACGTCCGCGAGGCTCACGCCCACCTCCTTAAGAGTCATATTGACTATAAAGGGCCGCGGGCTTCGCCCACAAGTACGAAAAAGCCCGCGACCGCAGGGCGGTCACGGGCTTCTCGTCGTAGAGGTACGGCTTACATGCCGACTTCCTTCATCAGCATGCCGACCTCGGTGTTGGTCAGGCGGCGCAGCCAGCCGGACTTCTGGTCGCCCAGGCCGATCGGGCCGAAGGAGGTGCGGACCAGCTTCTCCACCGGGAAGCCCGCCTCGGCGAGCATCCGGCGCACGATGTGCTTGCGGCCCTCGTGCAGCGTGACCTCGACCAGGTAGTTCTTGCCGACCTGCTCCACGACGCGGAAGTGGTCGGCGCGGGCGTAGCCGTCCTCCAGCTGGATGCCGTCCTTGAGCATCCGGCCGACCTCGCGGGGCAGCGGACCGGTGATGGCCGCCAGGTAGGTCTTCTTCACGCCGTACTTGGGGTGCGTGAGGCGGTGGGCCAGCTCACCGTGGTTGGTGAGGAGGATGATGCCCTCGGTCTCGGTGTCGAGCCGGCCGACGTGGAAGAGCCGGGTCTCGCGGTTGGTGACGTAGTCGCCGAGGCACTGGCGGCCGTCGGGGTCCTCCATCGTGGAGACGACACCGGCCGGCTTGTTCAGCGCGAAGAAGATGTACGACTGGGTCGCGACGGTCAGACCGTCGACCTTGATCTCGTCCTTCTCCGGGTCCACGCGCATGCCCTGCTCGAGCACGATCTCGCCGTTGACCTCGACCCTGGCCTGCTCGATCAGCTCCTCGCAGGCGCGTCGCGAGCCCATGCCGGCGCGGGCGAGCACCTTCTGCAGCCGCTCGCCCTCCTGCTCGGCGCCGGGGAACGTCTTCGGGGTCTTGATCTCGGGCCGGTTCTCGTACCGCTCGCGGTTGCGCTGCTCGATCCTGGCGTCGAGCTCGCGCGAGCGAGCCGGGGACTGCCGCTGCCCGTGGGGGCCACGACGAGGCGGGGTGCCGCCCTGGGGCGACTTCGGGCCGCCCTTGGCGCCACCGCGGGCTGCGGCCCCGCGGCCCTTCTTCGGGGCCTCGGACGCGCTGCCCACGTCGTAGCGGCGCTCCTCGGGGCGCGGGTTGCGCGGCCGGTCGCCGCCCTGCCTGTCGTCGCGGCCACCGCCGCCACCGGCGCCCCGGTAACCGCCACCGCCTCCGCTGCCGCCCGCGCGGCCACCGCCGCCGCCCGCGCGGCCACCGCCGCTGCCGCCGCGGCCACCGCTGTTGCCACCACGGCTCCCGCCGTTGTTTCCGCTGTTCCTGCCGCTGCTGCTTCGCATCAAATGTCCGTCGTCTTGTCGTCTGCGTCTTCGCGATCCGGGAGATCCGGATCGAACGACGGGACCCCTTCCAGCGTGTCCGCCTCGATCGCGTCCGCCTCGGGGAGGAAGGGCGCGAGCTCCGGGAGCTCCTCCAGGCCGCGCAGGCCCATCCGCTCCAGGAAGTAGTTCGTCGTCCTGTACAGGATCGCACCTGTTTCGGGTTCCGCGCCCGCCTCCTCCACAAGACCGCGCTGGAGGAGGGTCCGCATGACCCCGTCACAGTTCACTCCGCGTACGGCGGAGACCCGGGAACGGCTGACCGGCTGGCGGTACGCGACGACGGCGAGGGTCTCCAGGGCCGCCTGGGTGAGGCGCGCCTGCTGCCCGTCGAGGACGAAGGCCTCGACGGCGGCGGCATGCTCCGGGCGGGAGTAGAAGCGCCAGCCGCCGGCGACGAGGCGCAGCTCGAAACCGCGGCGCTGCACGGTGTACTCGTCGGCGAGCTCGCGCAGGGCGTCGGCGACCTCGCGCGGGGTCCGCTCCAGGACCTTGGCGAGGTGGACCTCGGTGGCCGGCTCGTCGACGACCATGAGGACGGCTTCGAGGGCGGGCTTGAGGTCGTGTCCGAGGTCGCTCATGCCTTCTCCTCCACTACTTGATCGAACTCGTCGGTCACCTGCGTCTCCTGCTCCCCGCCGACCCAGGTGACGGTCAGCTCGCCGAGGGCGTCCTCCTGGTCGAGGGAGACCGCCTTCTCGCGGTAGAGCTCCAGGAGGGCGAGGAAGCGGGCGACGACGGTGAGGGTGTCGGCGGCCCCCTCGGCGAGCTCCCGGAAGCTGACGCTCCCGCGCTCGCGCAGCAGGGCGACGACGAGACCGGCCTGCTCGCGGACGCTGACGAGCGGGGCGTGGATGTGGTCGACGTACACCTGCGGCTTGGCCTTGGGCTGCATCGCCTTCACGGCGAGCTTGGCGAAGCCCTCGGCGCCGATGGAGATGACGACCTCGGGCAGCAGCTCGGCGTGGTGGGCCTCCAGGCCGACGGTACGGGGGTGGCGCCGCCCCTCGGTCTCCCAGCGGTCCTCGAAGATCGAGGCGATCTGCTTGTACGCGCGGTACTGGAGCAGCCGCGCGAAGAGCAGGTCCCGCGCCTCCAGGAGCGCGAGGTCGGCCTCGTCCTCCACCTCGGCGGCGGGCAGCAGCCGGGCGGCCTTGAGGTCGAGCAGGGTCGCGGCGACGACGAGGAACTCGGTGGTCTGGTCGAGGTCCCAGTCGGGGCCCATGGCGCGGATGTGCACCATGAACTCGTCGGTGACCTTGGAGAGGGCGACCTCGGTGACGTCGAGCTTGTGCTTGGAGATGAGCTGGAGGAGCAGATCGAACGGCCCCTCGAAGTTCGCCAGCCGAACGGTGAACCGCCCGTCGTCGCCGGGAGGCGCGTCCGCGCCGACCGGCGGGGCGACCTCGGGCGCCCCGGGAGGCCCGTCCACGGGGCCGGAGGCCGACGGCTCCGCCCCGGCTGCGGCCGAGCCGTCGGACGTCACGCATTCCGGTTCCGGGGCTCCCTCGGGCACGCCTCCGTCGGCGCTCGCGACCGCAAGCGCCTCGCCTTCTGCAGGCAGGGTTTCGGGGGCCGCCGGCATCGCCGGCTCGTCCGCCCGCGGCGCCTCCGGCGCCGGCCGGGCAGCCGGGTCGGGGTCCAGGGGCTCCGTGGAGTCCACGGCGTCCCGGGCCTCCGTCGGCTCCTCCGGAGCCGGGCCGGGGGCCTCAGGCCCCCTGGACGGGGGCGTGCCCGTGCCTGGGCCCTGGCCCAGGGCGCGGCGGCGCGGTGGGCGGGACGTTTCGGCAGGGGGTGGGGGCATCGGGGTCCAGAGAGGGGCAGAGGGCTTCGCAGCCCGCAGGCTACCCTCAGCGACCGCGCAGGCGGCGCACGAGGATGCTCGCGTCGCCCCGGGACTCCAGGTCTGCCAGGACCACCGCGACCGCCTCACGGACGATCCGGCCCCGGTCCACGGCCAGGCCGTGCTCGCCCCGGAGCACCAGGCGGGCGTGCTCCAGGTCCATCAGCTCCTCGGCGGAGACGTAGACCGTGATCTTCTCGTCGTGCCGCTCGCGCCCGCTCGGCCGCCGGTTCGGAGACCGGCCGCGCCTGCGCGCCTGGGCGGCGGGCGCCGGGACCGGCGCGGGACCCTGGGACTCCGCACCACGCGACCTCGGCTCCGACTGCTCCGCGGGCTGCGCCGCCGAGTGCTCGGCCGAACCGGAGCCCGGGCCGGATCCGGGACCTGAGCCCGTACCGCTACCCGCACCCGATCCGGGCCCGGACGCGGAGCCGCCCTCCGCCGCCTCCGTGTCGCTCTCGCCGGCCGGAGCCGGTACCCGGCCACGGGGCGAGGAGGACTGGAGCGCCATCCCCCCGGTCGTACGGAACAGTTCGTCGGCGCCGGGCAGACTCACTCGGCGTGACACCGGGCGAGCACCTCCCTGGCGAGCTGACGATAGGCGGCGGCACCCACCGAGTTCGACGCGTACGTCGTGATCGGCTCACCGGCGACCGTGGTCTCCGGGAAGCGCACGGTACGGCCGATGACGGTGTGGTAGACGTGGTCGTCGAAGGCCTCGACCACGCGCGCGAGCACCTCACGGCTGTGCACCGTACGGGAGTCGTACATCGTGGCGAGGATGCCGTCGAGCTCCAGCTCCGGGTTGAGCCGCTCCTGGACCTTCTCGATCGTCTCGGTCAGCAGCGCCACACCGCGGAGCGCGAAGAACTCGCATTCCAGCGGCACGATGACCTTGTGAGCCGCCGTCAGGGCGTTCACGGTCAGCAGGCCGAGCGAGGGCTGACAGTCGATCACGATGTAGTCGTAGTCGTTCATCAGCGGCTTCAGGGCGCGCTGCAGCGTCGACTCGCGCGCGACCTCGCTGACCAACTGCACCTCGGCCGCCGAGAGGTCGATGTTGCTCGGCAGCAGGTCCATGTTGGGCACGGCGGTCTTGAGGAGTACCTCGTCCGCCGACATGCCCCGCTCCATGAGCAGGTTGTAGACGGTGAGGTCGAGCTCCATCGGGTTCACACCGAGACCGACCGACAGGGCTCCCTGCGGGTCGAAGTCGACGAGCAGCACCCGCCGTCCGTACTCCGCGAGCGCGGCACCCAGGTTGATGGTCGACGTGGTCTTGCCGACGCCGCCCTTCTGGTTGCACATCGCGATGATCTTCGCGGGGCCGTGGTCGGTCAGCGGACCCGGGATCGGGAAGTACGGCAGGGGCCGTCCGGTGGGGCCGATCCGCTCGCGGCGCTGACGGGCAGCGTCGGGTGCGAGGGTGGCCGCGTACTCCGGGTCGGGCTCGTACTCGGCGTCAGGGTCGTAGAAGTGCCCCTCGGGCACCTCGTCGTAGGCGGCGAAGTGGGTGGACTCTCGGCCACTCTCGTTGCCGGCCGTGGCGTTCACGTGTAGGCCGTCCATCATCTTCATCGTGTGGGCTGTCGTCACGGGCTGATGCGTCGCGTGGGTCGCGTGGTTCGCGGCGGTCGCGAACGTCCGGACGGCGACGGAGCCGACAGGGATTCCTGGCTGTCCGCCCCCGGGAGTAAATGTCGACTCATTCACAAGTCGTCTTACCTCCTTGGATGTGACCAGGAACATTTATCGATAGGTCAGCGTGGCACCATGCCGACGGTTGGCGACTCTATGGCGTGTCACCGCTCCGCAGCAACACAATCCGCCGGACCCGGCCCGATGTGTCGGCAACCGAACACCCCTCTGTCAAGGGTGCGCGGCCACGCATCCACACGTTTCGGGGGTGCGCGAAACGGTTAAAGGGTTACGTTCGAGGCGAGTTGCACGGCGCCCCGGACGTGGCCGGATGCGTGAGGTTGACGGCGCGCCTTGACGCGACGCCGGGGAAGGTCAGCCCAGGAGGGTGTTCAGCTCGACGTGCTCGAGGCCGTGCGCCTCGGCGACCTCCTTGTAAACCACCTTGCCGTCATGGGTGTTGAGGCCCAGGGCCAGCGCGGCGTCGCGGCGCAGCGCCTCGACCCAGCCGTTGTTCGCCAGCGACACGATGTAGGGCAGCGTGGCGTTGGTGAGGGCGTACGTGGAGGTGTTCGGCACCGCGCCCGGCATGTTGGCGACGCAGTAGAAGACCGAGTTGTGGACCTGGAAGGTCGGCTCGGCGTGGGTGGTCGCGTGCGAGTCCTCGAAGCAGCCGCCCTGGTCGATCGCGATGTCGACAAGGACACTTCCGGGCTTCATCTTGGCGACGAGCTCGTTGGTGACCAGCTTCGGGGCCTTGGCGCCCGGGATGAGGACGGCGCCGATGACGAGGTCGGCCTCGATGACGGCCTTCTCCAGCTCGTAGGCGTTGGAGACGATCGTCTTCACCTTGGTGCCGAAGATCTTGTCGGCCTCGCGGAGCTTGTTGATGTCGCGGTCGAGCAGGGTCACGTGGAAGCCCATGCCGACGGCGATCTGGGTGGCGTTCCAGCCGGAGACGCCGCCGCCGATGACGACGCACTCGCCGGCGTGGGTGCCGGGGACGCCGCCGGGGAGCACGCCGCGGCCGCCGACCGAGCGCATCAGGTGGTAGGCGCCGACCTGCGGGGCCAGGCGGCCCGCGACCTCGGACATCGGGGCGAGCAGCGGCAGGGCGCGGTTCGCGGTCTCGACGGTCTCGTAGGCGATGGCGGTGGTGCCGGACTCGAGGAGCGCGTCCGTGCACTCGCGCGAGGCGGCGAGGTGCAGGTACGTGAAGAGGGTCTGGTCCTTGCGGAGGCGGTGGTACTCCTCCGCGATGGGCTCCTTGACCTTGAGGAGCAGGTCGGCGGTGGCCCAGACCTCGTCGGCGGTGGGCAGGATCTGCGCACCGGCGGAGACGTACTCCTCGTCCGTGATCGAGGAGCCCACACCGGCGTTCTGCTCGATGAAGACCTGGTGGCCGTTGCGGACGAGCTCGTGGACACCGGCGGGGGTGATGGCCACGCGGAACTCGTTGTTCTTGACCTCGCGGGGGATGCCGACCTTCATCGTCGATCACGGTCCTTGAATCAGGGGAAACGGGGGGTGCACTGCGATACATACCCGGATGCAAGGGGGCGCACCGGGGCAGACCGCGGTCGATCGCGGCGCACCCAGTCTAATGAAGGAGTTCCCCGTGTCTAGCCTTGCAAAGCATTATTCTTCGACGGAAGCACTACGGATTTCGTAGGCGGAAGGCTCGCCTCCGAGGAGTCTTTCGGCCGCGGACCGGTGCAAACGGGCCGCCGCGGGGTCGCCGAGCCGGTCGAGGGTGTCCGCGAGCCGCAGCTGGAGCGCGGCCTGAAGCCGCACGTCCTGGGCCCGCCGGGCCCACTCCACCGCCTCCTCGCAGGTCCGCAGCGACTCCTCGGGCCGTCCGGCGTACTCCTGGACCCGGGCCGCCTCGCTCAACGCCCGCGCGTGGCCGGGGAGATCGGCCAGGCGCCGGTAGCCCGCGGCGGCGGCGCGCCAGTTCCGCAGGGCCTCGCCGTAGCGGCCGGCGTAGGTCTGCACCGCGCCCAGCCGGGCGTACAGCCGGGCCTGGTCGGCGCGCTCGTCCCGGGCGAGGCGCTGGGCGAGGGCCCGCCCGTACCAGTCGGCGGCCCGCTGCCAGTCCCCCAGCTCCTGGTGGGAACCGCCTACGGATTCCATCGCGCGGCCGATCGCGTACGGGTCGTTCGCGGCCCGTCCGGCGTCCAGAGCGGCCCGGTAGCGGGCCAGGGCGTCCTGGGTGCGGCCGGTCCTCGCGTCGAGATCGGCGAGATTGAGCAGCGCGGCGGCCCGCTCCCGGTGCAGTCCGCGCCGCTCGGCCACGTCCAGGACCAGCTGGTGCAGGCCGTAGAGCTCGGGCGCCGCCGCCTCCGCGCCCCGGTGCGCGGTCTCGGCCCTGACCAGGGCGGCGACCAGCCGGCGGGCCAGGGTGTCGAGCTCGCCGTCCGCGACGGCGAGACGGGCGGAGGCGAGCAGCACGGACCGGCGGCTCTCCAGCCAGTCGGCGGCGGCCGGCACGCTGGGGAAGCGCAGGGCGCGGGGCAGTCCGGCGAGCTTCTTGTGGGCCGTGGACCCCTCGGGCTCGGTGACCGCGCGGCAGGACTGGAGGAGCCGTACGGTCCGCTCCAGCATCCGGGCACGGGCGAGCTGCACCTCGGCGGGCCGGTCGCGCTCCTCCATCCGCTCGCGGAGCGCCGGGACGAGATGGCCCGGCAGCTCGTACTGGCCGTCCTCGCCCTCGGTGACGAGACCGAGGCCGACGAAGTCGGCCAGGGTCGTCGCCGCCGCCGAGACGGAGCAGCCGGCCAGGGCGGAGGCGGTGTGGGCGTCGGCCCGGCCGAGCGGGGCGAGGGTGAGGTAGCGCAGTATCCGCGCGGCCGGCTGCGCCAGGGACTCGTGGACCAGCTGGAACGCGCGGGAGAGCGGGTCGCCGGAGAGGGCCCGCAGCCGCTTGGCGAGGTCGGCGACGGAGGCCTTGGGTCGGGCGGCGAGCCAGCCGCCGGCCAGGACGACGGCGGCGGGCTGCCCGCCGCACTCCTCCGCGAGGCTCTCGGCGGCCTGCGGGTCGACCGTGACGCGTACGGAGCCGGTGTAGCCGGTGAGCATCTCGATCGCCGACTTGGGGTCGAGGCCGCCGAGGGTGCAGGGCCGGACGTCGGGGATGCCGGTGAGCGGCCCCTTGGCGACGGCGACGACGAGGGCGTCGGGGTTGTCCGGGATCAGCGGGTCGACCTGTTCGGCGTCGACGGAGTCGTCGAGGACGAGAACCGCCCGGCGCTCGGCGAGGGCGTCGCGGACGAGTTCGGTCAGCTCGTCCTCGCCCGCGCCGGGCGGCTCCTCGACGCCGAGGTCCTTCAGCAGGGCCTGGGCGGCCCGCGCGGTGGGGACCGGGTCGCCGCCGGGTTCGGTGAGCCGGGCGCGGAACACCCCGTCGGGGTAGGCGGTGGCGAGTCCGGCGACGAGCTCCGCGGCGAGCGCGGTCCGCCCGGAGCCGGGGCGTCCGGCGATCAGGAGGACGCGCGCGCGGGGTGCCTTGTGGCCGGCGAGGGTGTCGAGTCCGGTCCGTTCGATGTCGGCGCGCAGGGCCTTCAACTCGCGCTGTCGGCCGTAGAAGTTCCGCACCCCGCCCGCCGCTGCCACCGCCTGATCCGTCACGGGCCACGCTCCCGTCCACCTGCGCACGAGCCGATCCCGCGGGGTCTCCGCACGGGTGATCCCGAGCGTAGTTCAGGCGGTGCACCGGTCCCGGCAGAGCGCGGCGGGACTATCCCCCGATCGGATCAGCAGATCGTCAGACCAGCACTCCGGTCGGCGGATACGGGGCGGCTACGACTCGAACGGCCGGGCGGTCACGCCTCGAACGGCCGGGCAGGCCACTCCGCGTCGGCCGGGCGCAGCGCGTCGATGCCGTCGCCCGCGCGCGCGGCGAACAGCGAAAGGACGCCCAGGACGAGGCAGTTGTTGTGCAGCTCGCCCGCGAGCGCGCCGCGCACGACCTCGGCGAGCGGGACCCGGGCCAGCTCCATGTCGGCCTCCTCGTCGGAGACCTCGTACCGTTCGCCCTGCGCCTCGGACAGGTCCCGCGCCAGGAAGATCCGTACCGCCTCGTCGCTGCCGCCGGGCGAGGTGTAGACGTCGGTCAGGACCCGCCAGTCCTCGGCCTTGACGTGCGCCTCCTCGTACAGCTCGCGCTGCGCGGCGTGCAGCGGGTTCTCCCCGGGTACGTCGAGGAGGCCGGCCGGGATCTCCCAGAGCTTCTGCCGCACGGGGTGCCGGTACTGCTTCAGGAGCAGCACCCGGTCCTCGTCGTCGAGGGCGACGACCGCCACCGAGCCGGGGTGGACCTGGTAGTCGCGGTGCGCGACGGAACCGTCGGGCATGACCACCTCGTCCGTGCGGACGCTCGTCTTCTTTCCCTGGAACGGGGTCGTCGTGCCGACGACCCGCCACTCCTCCGGGGTGTCCTGCAACTCCATCTGCGTCCTTCCACCCTCACCACACACGAAAGCCGGGGTACCGGCCCCGTCAAGGCCTGCGTACCCCGGCAACGTTAACTCCTGGTCCTACTTGCCCGTCTTCCGCTCGACGGCCGCCTTGACCAGGCCGGCGAAGAGCGGGTGCGGACGCGTCGGACGCGAGCGCAGCTCCGGGTGGGCCTGGGTCGCGACCAGGTAGGGGTGCACCTCGCGCGGGTACTCGACGTACTCGACGAGCTTGTTGTCCGGAGAGGTGCCGGAGAAGACCAGACCGGCCTTCTTCTCCAGCTCGGCGCGGTAGGCGTTGTTCACCTCGTAGCGGTGGCGGTGGCGCTCGTCCACGTACGGCTGGTCGTCGTAGACCTCGCGCACGATGGAGCCCTCGGCGAGCTTCGCCGGGTACAGGCCCAGGCGCATCGTTCCGCCGAGGTCGCCGGCGCCCTCGACGTACGCGAGCTGCTCCTCCATGGTCGAGATGACCGGGTGGGCGGTGCCCGCGTCGAACTCGGTGGAGTTGGCGTCCGGGATGTCGGCCAGGTTGCGGGCGGCCTCGATGACGATGCACTGCAGGCCCAGGCAGATGCCGAGCAGCGGCACCTTGTTCTCGCGGGCGTACTGGATCGCGCCGATCTTGCCGTTGACACCGCGGTCGCCGAAGCCACCGGGGATCAGGATCGCGTCGACGTCGCCGAGCTGCTTCTTCGCGCCGGCCGCCGTCTTGCAGTCGTCGGAGGTGACCCACTTGACCTTGACCCGCGCCTTGTTGGCGAAGCCGCCGGCCCGCATGGCCTCGGTGATCGAGAGGTACGCGTCGGGCAGGTCGATGTACTTGCCGACGAGCGCGACGGTGACCTCGTGCTCCGGGTTGTGGACGCGGTCGAGCAGGTCGTCCCAGGTCGTCCAGTCCACGTCACGGAACGGCAGGTCGAGCTTGCGGACGACGTAGGCGTCCAGGCCCTCGGTGTGCAGCACCTTGGGGATGTCGTAGATCGACTTGGCGTCGATGGCGGCGACGACGGCGGCCTCGTCCACGTCGCACATCAGCGAGATCTTGCGCTTGATGGCGGTGGGGACGTCACGGTCGGCGCGCAGCACGATGGCGTCCGGCTGGATACCGATGTTGCGCAGCGCGGCGACGGAGTGCTGGGTCGGCTTGGTCTTCAGCTCGCCGGACGGGCCGATGTAGGGCAGCAGCGAGATGTGCACGACGAAGACGTTGTCGCGGCCGACCTCGTGGCGGACCTGACGGACGGTCTCCAGGAACGGCAGCGACTCGATGTCGCCGACGGTGCCGCCGACCTCGGTGATGACCACGTCGACGTCGTCGGTCGCCATACGGCGGATCCGCGACTTGATCTCGTTGGTGATGTGCGGGATGACCTGGACGGTGTCGCCGAGGTACTCGCCGCGCCGCTCCTTGGCGATGACCTGCGAGTAGACCTGGCCGGTGGTGACGTTGGCCGAGCCGTCGAGGTCGACGTCGAGGAAGCGCTCGTAGTGGCCGATGTCCAGGTCGGTCTCGGCACCGTCGTTGGTGACGAAGACCTCGCCGTGCTGGAACGGGTTCATCGTGCCGGGGTCGACGTTCAGGTACGGGTCGAGCTTCTGCATCGTGACCCGCAGGCCCCGCGCCTTGAGGAGCGCACCCAGGCTGGAGGCGGTCAGGCCCTTCCCGAGGGAGGAGGCGACACCCCCGGTGACGAAGATGTGCTTGGTCGTCGTGGTTTTGGGCGGCATCGCCAAGAGGGGGCTCCCGTGGTCGCGTTCTGGAGGTGCGTTCCGGCGTGCCCTCCGGAAGAATCGGGGGGTGCCGTCGCTGCGGTTGCGGGGGCTCGGCTGTCGCCGTTTCCCACCGGTCCACGGGGTACCAGGGTATCAGCGACATCGGGAGACCGCTTCCGGCCACACGGGGCAGTCGGGCGCGCACGGACGGCTACGCGCCCTCCGGGTGCGCGGGCCGCGCCGGGTGGGAGCGGCGTCAAGAGGTGCGTCGGGAATGCTCACCCGATCGGCGCAACGGCGTTACGAGAGCGTGCCGAAACGCGTCGTATCCTGCTCGGACACTTGCCGCCGATCGTCAACATCTGTTGACCGCTGATCTGTAGTAACCGTCCTTCGGGGCGGACGTGGCCGTTCGATCTGGAGAGAGCACGTGGCCGGGCGCATCGAGGATTACGCACTCATCGGAGACATGCAGACCGCCGCCCTGGTCTGCCGGGACGGCAGTGTCGACTGGCTCTGCCTGCCCCGCTTCGATTCGCACGCCGTCTTCGCGGGACTCCTCGGGACCGAGGAACACGGTTTCTGGCGGGTCGGCCCCGCCGTCCCCAACGGCGCGACCCCGCCGCCCGCCGACCGCCGCCGCTACCGGGGCGACTCGCTCGTCCTGGAGTCCGAGTGGGACACTCCGCGCGGCACGGTCCGGGTGATCGACTTCATGCCCCCGCGCGACGGGGCGCCGCAGCTGATCCGGATCGTGGAGGGCGTCTCCGGCCGGGTGCCGATGCACTCCGCGCTGCGGATGCGGTTCAGTTACGGACGCGTGGTGCCGTGGGTCCACAAGGTCGGTGACCGCACGGTCGCCGTCGCCGGCCCCGACTCGGTGTGGCTGGACATGGACGCCGAGACGCACGGCAAGGACCTCACGACGTACTCTGACTTCACCGTCACCCCCGGCGACCGGGTCACCTTCACCATCAGCTGGCAGCCCTCGCACAAGGAGGCGCCCGCCCTGCCGGACCCGGAGGGTTCGCTGGAGGCGACCGAGGACTTCTGGCGGGAGTGGGTGGAGCACTGCACGTACCACGGCCCGTACCGCGAGGCGGTCGTCCGCTCGCTGATCACCCTGAAGGCCCTGACGTACGCCCCGACCGGCGGCATCGTCGCCGCGCCGACCACGTCCCTGCCCGAGGAGATCGGCGGCGTACGGAACTGGGACTACCGCTACACCTGGCTGCGCGACGCGGCGATCACCCTCTCCTCGATGCTCCGCACCGGCTACCGCGAGGAGGCCCGCGCCTGGCGGGACTGGCTGCTCCGCGCGGTCGCGGGCGACCCGGAGAACCTGCAGATCATGTACGGGATCGCGGGCGAGCGCGAGCTCGGCGAGGCGGAGCTCGACTGGCTGCCGGGGTACGAGAACTCCGGCCCGGTCCGGGTCGGCAACGGCGCCGCCAACCAGCTCCAGCTGGACGTCTACGGCGAGGTCACCGAGGCACTGCACCTGGCGCACATGACGGGCCTGTCCCGCAACGACTACGCCTCTCTCCTCCAGCTCAAGCTGATCCGCTACCTGGAGACCCACTGGGACCAGCCCGACGAGGGCATCTGGGAGGTGCGCGGCCCGCGCCGCCACTTCGTGCACTCGAAGGTCATGGCCTGGGTGGCGGTCGACCGCACGATCAAGCTGATCGAGTCCGGGGACGCCGACGGCCCGCTGGAGCGCTGGCGCACGCTGCGCGACGACATCCACCGGGACGTCTGCGAGAAGGGCTACGACAAGGAGCGGAACACCTTCACGCAGTCGTACGGCTCCAAGGAGCTGGACGCCTCGCTGCTGCTGATCCCGCAGATGGGCTTCCTGCCGCCGGACGACAAGCGGGTCATCGGCACGATCGAGGCGATCCAGCGCGAGCTGTCGACCGAGGACGGCTTCGTCCTGCGCTACCCCACGGCGGGCGAGGAGGCCGGCGTGGACGGCCTGGAGGGCGACGAGGGCGCGTTCCTCGCCTGCTCGTTCTGGCTCGCCGACGACCTGGCGATGATCGGCCGCGTCGACGAGGCCCGCCAGCTCTTCGAACGCCTCCTGGCCCTCCGCAACGACCTGGGCCTCCTGGCGGAGGAGTGGGACCCCCGCCTCCAACGCCAGGTGGGCAACTTCCCCCAGGCCTTCAGCCACGTCCCCCTGATCGACACGGCCCTCCGCCTGACGGCGAGCGGGGCGTACGGGGGTTGAGGCGCGTATTCCGGTCGCCCGGAATACGCTGAAAGGGTCCTGTCCCCCCCCCTCAGGAAGGGGGGCTCACCCATGGCTCCCCAGATCGACGTTCCGGCGACGGCGTTGGCCGGGCTCCGTGAGGATCTGGCCGGGGAGGTGTTCGTGGCCGGCGATCCGGGTTACGACGAGGCCCGGAAGATCCACAACGGCATGATCGACCGGCGGCCCGCCGTCATCGCCCAGTGCGCGACCTCCGAGGACGTGGCCAACGCGGTCCTCTTCGGCCGGGAGACCGGGCTGCCCCTCGCCGTGCGCGGCGGCGGGCACAGCGTCGCCGGCACGTGCGTCGTCGACGACGGTCTCGTCGTCGACCTGCGCCGGATGCACGCGGTCGTCGCCGACCCCGAGCACCTGACGGCCCGGGTCGAGGGCGGTGCGACCATGAGCCACCTCGACCACGCGACCCAGCCCTTCCACCTGGCCACCACCGGCGGCCGGGTCTCCACCACCGGCGTCGGCGGCTTCACGCTCGGCGGCGGTTCGGGCTGGCTGGAGCGGAAGTTCGGGCTCGCCTGCGACAACCTCCTCGCCGCCGAGCTCATCACCGCCGAGGGCAAGCACGTCCACACCGACGCCGAGACCCACCCGGAGCTGTTCTGGGCGCTGCACGGCGGCGGCGGGAACTTCGGGGTGGCGACCTCCCTCACGCTGCGGCTCCACGAGCTGCCCCGGATGAGCTTCGCGATGCTCTTCTTCCTTCCGGAGTCCGCCCCCGAGGTGGTCCGCACCTTCCGCGACCTGGCGGCCGACGCCCCCGACGCTGCGGGCGGCGGGATCATCTACCTGCCCGCTCCCCCGGAGCCGTTCGTCCCCGAACACCTCGTCGGCAAGCTGCTCTGCGGCACCCTCCTCACGTACGCGGGACCGGTCGCCGAGGTCCGCGAGCTGGCGGCGCCGCTGATCGCCCTGAAGCCGGCGATCGAGATGGTCACGGACATCCCGTACGCCGACCTCCAGTGCATGCTCGACGACCCGCCGGGCCTGCGGAACTACTGGTCGGCGGAGTACCTGAACGCGCTCCCGGACGAGGCCGTGGACGCCTTCTGCGCGCGGGGCGCCCTGATCCCGCTCCCGACCGCCACCCAGCACGTGCTCTTCATGCTGGGCGGCGCGGTGGCCTCCGGTCCGGCCGACTACCCCATTCCGTGGCGCTCGGCGCCCTGGGTCGTCCACCCCTTCGCGACCTGGGAGAACCCGGCCGACGACGAGCGGGCGCGGCAGTGGGTACGGGACGTGCGGGCCGACGCCCGGCCGTGGTCCACCGGAGCCGTGTACCTCAACTTCATCGGCTCCGAGGGCGACGAGCGGGTCGTCGCGGGCTTCGGCGAGGAGAACTACCGCAGGCTCGCCGCCGTGAAGGCGACGTACGACCCCGACAACGTCTTCCGCTTCAACCACAACATCACCCCGGCGGCCTGACTCACCTCAGCGCGTCGATCACCTCCCGCGCGGCCCGCTCGCCCTCGGTGGCGCCGCCTTCCATGAAGCCCTGGAAGTCGTAGCTGCAGTGCTCGCCGCCGATGTGGACGTTGCCCTGGGCGGTGCCCTCGTACCCCGCGTACCGGTGCAGATAGCCGACGGGCCAGCAGGAGTACGCGCCCAGGGTGTACGGGTCGCGGTGCCAGGCGGAGAGCTGGGCTCGGCCGGTGTACGCCGTGGAGGTGCCCGGGAAGAAGGCGTCGACGCCGCCCAGATACCGGGTGACCAGGCTCCGTACGTACGGGTCGGACTGGGTGGAGAACGGCCCCGCGGGCGTCAGGGACCGGGCCAGGTTTCCGCCGCCGTACTGGATGAGGATGCCTCCCGTGCCGCCCTGGATCTTGGTGGTGTCCCAGGTCTGCTGGACCTCGGTGTCGGTGAAGCAGTCACCGGCCGAGACGCCGGGCCAGGCGCCCGTGCCGCGCCACGGGCGGGTGCCGAACTGCATGTTGAGCTTGGTGCAGTACCCCATCCGGGCGTCCCTGAGCAGGTTCCTCATCAGGGGGTCGAACCCCGCCAGGCTCAGGTCGAGCTGCTTGAGGATCGGCAGGGGCAGGCACAGGACGGTGTGGTCGGCGGTGATCGTCCGGGTGGCGCCCGCCTCGGTGAACGTGAGCGTCTGGGTGCCGTCGGCGTTGGCCCGTACGGCGGTCAGGGACCAGCCCTGGCGCAGGGTGCCGGGCGCGAGGGCGCCCGCGATGGCGTTCGGGAGCTGATCGTTGCCGCCGGTGATGTGGTACCGCTCGTTGGAGAGGCCCCAGATGTTGAAGTGGCCCGGATTGGTCTGGTAGCCCATGAGCAGGACGAGGGCGAGCGAGGACTGTTCGGTGGTGTCGGCGCCGTACTCGACGTTGTAGGCGACGTCGATGAACCGGCCCAGTGGCGAGGAGTGGCCGCCGGGGACACGGGACTCGATCCATTCGTATACCGACATGTTGTCGAGCGCGGTGCCGGTGGGCGTGGTCTGGTTCCACAGCACCTCGCCCGCCTCGGACAGGTCGCGGCGCAGCGCCTGGTAGACCGCCTTGAAGTCCTCGTCGGCCTGGTGGCGCGGGTAGTAGGAGCCGTTGAACCAGAGGACTTCCTCGGCGCCGGTGGGGCCGCCGCCGAGGAAGTCCTCCACGGGGAGGTCGAATCGGCGGCAGAGCTCCAGGATCTTCTTGTGGCTGGTGTCGATCAGCTCTCCGCCGATCTCGGAGGTCTGCCCGTACGCCCAGTGGTTCCGCTGGGTCCACATGCGTCCGCCGACGCGCGCGGGGTTGGCCTCGTACAGCGTCGGCTTCACGCCCGCGTCCTGGAGGGTGAGGGCGGCGGTGAGGCCGGAGATGCCGGCACCGACGACGGCGACGCGGGCGGGGGTGACCGCTCGGGCCGCAGCGGGGGCGGAGACGGCCGCCCCCGTGCCGACGGCGACTCCCGCGGCGGCGGCGTACTTCAGCAGGGAACGCCGTCCGAGGGCGTCGGACCGCATCCCTCTCAGCTCGTCCACGGGCAGGTTCAGCCGTCGGGCATCGGCGTGCTCGGCGGCGAGGCGGTTCAGGAGGTGCATCGGGTTGGTGCGTGCCATGGGGCGCTCCTGGGTCCTTGGAGGGGTGGGGGTTCAGCTCTGCGATACCGGGGCGGGGGCCTTAGGCCGCTCGTCGTCGTCGCGCTCGGTCGCGTCCTCCAGGACGATCCGGCCGATGATCGCGTACCGCTCGGGCTGCCGGGCCTTGAGGTAGAGGCCGAGGCCCAGGCCGCCGAAGAAGACCGCTCCGACGATCCACGGGATCGCCTTGAAGAGGAGGGAGTCGGCGGCGAGCCCCGCCGCGGTCTCCATGTTCATGACGAGCAGGACGACAACGGCGGTCATCCCGATCCCGCCGAGCAGCGGCGCGGTGAACGTCCTGAACCAGTGCCGGTCCTCGGGGTGGTTGGTGCGGAAGTAGCCGATGACGGCGAAGGAGCAGAGGGTCTGCACGATGAGGATCGCCATCGTGCCGAGGATCGCGAGCAGCGTGTAGAGGTGGATGTACGGGTCCTGTCCGGTGACCCAGAAGGCGCCGACGAGGAGGACCGCGATGGCGCTCTGGACGTAGGAGGCGATGTACGGGGAGCCGTGCCGGGCGTGGGTCCGGCCGAGGGCCGGGTGGAGGAAGCCCTCGCGGCCGATGGCGTACAGGTAGCGGGAAGCGCACTGGTGGAAGGCCATGCCACAGGCGAAGGAGCCGGTGAGCAGCAGCCACTGGAAGGCGTCGACCGCCCAGGCGCCGATGAAGGACTGGGTGGGCGCGAAGAACAGGTCGAGGGGCGAGGCGGAGGAGGACAGCTTCACGGAACCGGAGAGCCCGTTGCCGGCGATCGTCATCCAGGAGACGTAGATGTAGAAGAGTCCGACTCCCACGACGGAGACGAGGGTCGCCCGGGGGATGACGCGCTTGGGATCGCGGGATTCCTCTCCGTACATCGCCGTCGACTCGAAGCCGACCCATGACCAGAAGGCGAAGAAGAGACCGAGCCCGGCGGAGGCGCCGGTGAAGGCGTTCTTGGGGTTGATCGGCTCGACGGGGATGCCGTCGGGGCCGCCGCCGGCGATCAGGACGGCGGTGGCGACGGCGAACAGGACCGCGATCTCGGCGACCAGCATCACGCCGAGCGCCTTGGCGGTGAGGTTGATGTCGAAGTACGCGAGGACGGCGGTGACGGCGAGCATCGCCGCCGCGTAGACGATCCACGGCAGGTCCCAGCCGAGCTGGTCGGCGACCGTCGTCTTGGTGAAGTAGGCGAACACGCCGACGATGGAGGCCTCGAAGACGATGTACGCGAGCACGGCGAGCATCCCGGAGGCCATGCCGGCGATCCGGCCGAGGCCGTGCGAGATGTAGCCGTAGAAGGCGCCGGCGGCGGTGATCCGCCTGGCCATGGCGACGTAGCCGACCGAGAAGACGGTCAGGACGAGCGTCGCGAAGAGGTAGCCGGCGGGGGCGCCGGTGCCGTTGCCGAAGCCGACGGCGATGGGGAGGTTGCCGGTCATCGCCGTGATCGGGGCGGCGGTGGCGACGGCCATGAAGACGACGCCGACGACACCGACCGAGTTCGCCTTGAGGCGCTGCACCTCGCGGGTGGGGTTGTTTGCCATGGCCGGAGAGGATCCTCCGGGGTGACGTACGCCACAATCGACATGGGGTCGCACAATTGGCCTATGGGAGCGACGAGTTGTCGACGGAATGGACGATCTGTCGGCCCGTGTGACCGTGGTGTGATGTCGCCGCAACATGGACACGGGTAGCGTCCGGCCATGGACAATCAGGGCGGGATCACCGTGCAGCGGGCGCTGGAGCTGCCCGGGCTCCGCAGCGGCCTCCCGGAGGTGGTCGCGGGCGCGGACCGGCTGAACCGGACCGTGCGCTGGGTGCACGCGGGCGAGGTCCCGAACATCGCGTCGCTGCTCAAGGGTGGCGAGCTGCTGCTCACGACGGGCCTCGGCCTGGGGACGCGCCCTGCGGAGCAGCGCGCGTTCGTACGCCGACTGGCGGACCGCGGCATCGCGGCCCTGGTCGTGGAACTCGGCCCCCGCTTCTCCCGCCTGCCGGCCACGATCGTGGAGACGGCACGCGCGGCGGGCCTCCCCCTGGTGCAGCTGCACCGCGAGGTCCCCTTCGTGGCGGTGACCGAGGAGATCCACACCGAGATCGTGAACGGCCACTACGCGCTGCTGCGGCAGGCGGAGGAGGTCCACCGTCAGTGCACGGAGGCACTGCTCGGCGGGGGCGGGGTGCCTCAGGTCCTGCGGATCCTGGCCGACTTCACGGCGAACCCGGTCTTCCTGGAGACGGCGGACGGCCAGCTGCTCTACGCGGCGGGTACGGAGTCGGGACCTGCGGACCCGCTCCAGGTCTGGGACGGGCTGCGCGGCCAGCGCGCGGCGCGCGAGTCGGGCCCGCCGACGGGCGCGGTGCTGGTGGACGTACCCGGAGGCGGACCGGGCACGGGCTCGGTCCGCGCCCGCCTGGTCCTCCTGGCGGTCGACGGCCCGCTGTCCCAGCTCCACCGCATGGCGGCGGAACGGGCGGCGGGCATCCTGGCGGTCGTCCTGATGCAGGCGCGGCAGGAGGAGGAGCTTGCGGCGCGGGGCCGCGGCGACTTCCTGACGGACCTGGCGGAGGGCAGGATCACGCCGGAGGACGCCCCGGCACAGGCCAGGGTCCTGGGCTTCCGCCCGGGCGAAGGCCCCCTCCTCCCCGTGGTGATGCGCCTGGCTTCGGACCTGTCCCCCTCGGGCAACTGGTCCCTGCTGGCGAGGGCGGTCCTGGAGGAGCTGTCCTCGGTGGGCGTCCCGGTCCTGCTGGGCGTACGCCCGGTGGAGGGCCGGGTGCCGCTCCTGCTCGGCCTGCGCTCGGAGTCGGAGCGTACGGCGGTGGCGGACCGGGTCGCGGCGGCGCTGCGGGCGGGTGTGGAGCGGGCCGGCCTGGAACGCGGGGGCGGCCTCCCGCCGGTGGTCGTGGTGGGCGTCGCGGGCGGCTGGGCGGCGGCGTCGGCGTCCCTGCGGCACGCGGGCGAGACGGCGACGGCGGCGCAGGGCCTCTCGGACCGCCCCTGGTACGACGCCCGCCGCCTGGACATCGACCTCCTCCTGTGGCGCCTGCGCGAACACCCGGACCTCGCGGCCTTCGTGGACCGCGCGATCGGCCCCCTGCGGGACCACGACCGCACGTCCCGCCCGCCACTGCTCCCCACCCTCGAGACCTACCTGGCCCACGCGGGCCGCAAGGCGGAAACGGCCCGCGAACTCCACCTCAACCGCCAGACCCTCTACAACCGCCTGGCCCGAATCTCCGAACTCCTGGGCACGGACCTGGACGACCCCCAGACAGTCCTGGCCCTCTCCCTGGCCCTCCGAGCCAGACGCCACACCCCGTAACCGACCAAGCCCACCCCCGGGACCCGAACGCCCACCCGCGGCGCGAAGCCGCCGCTCCCGGGGCAGGGGCGAAGCCCCGTCCCCAAACCCGCCCCACCGGGGCACAGGGCCACGCGCCCACCTCCGCGGCGCGAAGCCGCCGCGTCCGGGGGCAAGCCCCACCCCGACCCACCCACGGCGCGAAGCCGCCGCGCCGGGGGAAAGGGGGCGGAGCCCCCCGGTCTCGTCAGGGTTTCGGGGAGGGGTGGGGGATTCCGCCCCGCCCCCGTCACACCGTCAGCGCCGGCCCGACAGCTCGTCGTACACGCTCAACACATGCGCGATCGTCTCGTCCTCCGTCGGCCACGTCCGCGCCTGCACCCGCCCCGCCGCCGCCAGGTCCATCCGGCGGTCCGTGTCCTCCAAGAGGCCCCGCACCGCCGCCGCCAGCGCCGCCGCGTCGCCCCACGGGACCAACTCCGCCGCATCACCGACCAGTTCCGGCACCCCGCCCACCGCCGTCGCGACCAGCGGCACGCCCAGCCGCAGGGCCTCCTGCGCCAGCAGGGAACGGGCCTCCCAGCGCGACGGGAGCACCGCCACGTCCGCCGCCGCCAGCAGCTCCGCCACGTCGTCCCGACGGCCGATCAGCCGGACCGCCAGCCCCTCCGCCTCGACCCGCCGCTGCAACGCCGCCCGCTCGCGCCCCTCCCCCGCGATCACCAGCAACGGCTGCGGGTCGAGATCCCGCCACTCCCGCGCCGCGTCGAGCAGCAGCCCGTACCCCCGCTCCGGCACCAGCGCCCCGACCGCCATCAACAACGGCCGGTCCACCGCCCCCAGTTCCGCCCGCGCCTTGCCGTCGTGCAGGCAGACCGGCGCGCGCGACGCGGGCACCGTCACCGGAGCGAGCCGCGCGTCCCGCGCCCCGCGCCGCCGCGCCCGGTCGACCAGCTCCGACGAGGTCCCGAGGACGACGGCCGCCGCCCGCGCCGTACGTCGTTCGAGCAGCCGCAACAGCCCGCCCCGCGCCCCGTCCACATGGTTGCGGGTGTGCCAGGTCGTCACGAGCGCCGGCCCCCGCACCCCTCCCGACCCCGACAGCGCGAGCGTCGCCCGTACCGAGGCGTGCAGCCCGTGCGCGTGCACCACGTCCGCGCCGATGCAGGCGTTGCGGAGCTGCGCGACCGTCGCGGGGTCGTTGCGGCGCGGGACGGGCACGAAGTGCGCGCCGGCGCCGATGAAGTCGTAGGCGCGGTCGAGCTCGGCCGGGGCGCACACGGTCACCCGCACGCCCCTCGCCACCAGCCCCGAGGCAAGTGATCGGACGTGAGCGCTACTGCCCGCGCTGCCGCCGCCCAGCACTTGGACCGTACGGAGCTGTGTCACGGCCCCAAGGATGCCAGCCCGTACGCACGTTCCGGCACCGAAGCCCCCTCATGGCCGTGTCGTGGCCGTCGCCAAGGCCTCAACGCGCCGCGCGCTTTCACTCACACGGGTGAACGCGCGAGGTCGCTGACCTGGTCTCCGTACACCGCCGCCGCGACGAGCCCCGCCGCGTGGACCGCGAGTCCGAACCGACCGTTCCCGGCGGCGATCGCACTGCCGACCGCCGCTCCGAGCGCGTGCGCGCCCGTGTCACCGAGCATGGTCCGCTCACCGAGGTCGTCCACGAGGACGGCGGCCGCGGCGCCCATCGGCGCGGCGGCGAGCGCTCCACGCAGCAGTCCGGGGGCCCCGAGCCCGAGAACCGTCAACGCGGCGCGCCCCGGGGCGACATCCACGAGGTTGACGAAATGCGCGGTGCCGGCGATCACCACACCCGCGAGGACCTTGTCGACGGGACGTTCCTTCAGGAGCGCCCCGGCAACGAGCCCGGCCGCGCCGATCCCGAAGAGCTTCACGGCTCCGCTGGTGACCTCGCCGTCACGCAGGGCCTCCAGGTGCGCCCGGAAGCCCCGGCGGTGGTCGCCCTTCCAGTCGTCGTACGCCCCGCACGCCCCGGCGGTGAGCACGGCGAAGGCGGCCGGCCCGCTCCCGGCCACGACGGCGGCACCGGCGGCTCCTACGGCGGTGGCGGGCCCGGCCCACAGGTCGACGCTCCGCCCGGCGTGGTTCTCCCGCCGCCACCGCGCGTCCCCGCGCCCCCGCAACGCCACGTACGCGGCCCGACCGACCCCGGCCGCCACGACGAACGCCCCGACCCTGCCCCAATTCCCACTCATACGGCCCAGCGTAGGCAACCCCCGCACGAGCCCCACGAGCCCCCTGCAAGGGCCGGGCCCTCAGCCGTCCGCCCGCGCCGTGGCCAGCAGCTCCTCCGCGTGCGCCCGCGCCGTCTCCGAGTCCTCCTGGCCCGCCAGCATCCGCGACAGCTCGCGCACGCGGTCCTCGCCCTCCAGGACGGTGACGCCGGACCGGGTCACGGAGCCGTCGTTGGTCTTCTCCACCAGCAGCTGCCGGTCGGCGAACGCCGCCACCTGCGGAAGGTGGGTGACCACGACGACCTGCGCCGACTTGGCGAGCTTCGCGAGGCGACGGCCGATCTCCACGGCCGCCTTGCCGCCGACGCCCGCGTCGACCTCGTCGAAGAGGTACGTCGGCACCGGGTCCGTACCCGCGAAGACGACCTCGACCGCGAGCATCACCCGGGACAGCTCACCACCGGACGCGCCCTTCGCGATCGGCCGCGGCGGTGCCCCCGGGTGCGGGGCGAGCAGCAGTTCGACCTCGTCGGCGCCGGACGGCGAGTACGCGACCGGGCGGCCGCCGACCTCGACCCCGTCCGGGTCCTCGGTCTGGCTGATCGCGAACGACACGCGCGCGTGGGGCATGGCGAGGGAGGCCAGTTCGGCGGTCACGGCCTCGGCGAACCGGGCCGCCGCCTCCGTACGGGCGTCGGTGAGCGCCTGCGCCAGAACGGACAGCTCGGACCGCAGCGCGTCCCGCTCGGCCGTCAGCTCGCCGACCCGGTCGTCGTCGCCCTCCAGTTCGGTGAGCCGGGCCGCGCTCTCCTGCGCCCACGCAAGGACGGCCGCGATGTCCGCGCCGTACTTCCGGGTGAGCTGCGTCAGCGCCGCGCGCCGCTCCTCGACGACGGCGAGCCGTCGCGGGTCGGCGTCCAGGTTGTCGGCGTACCCGGCCAGTTCCCCGGCCACGTCGGCGAGCAGGATCGAGATCTCGCCCATCCGGTCCGCGAGCGCGGCGAGCGCCGGGTCGTGCGACCGTACGGCCTCCAGGGCGCGCCCGGCCCCCGCGACCAGGGTCGTCGCGTCGACGGCCTCCGGGTCCTCGGGCTGGCCCGCGAGGGCGGCGTGCGCGAGCGCGGCGGCGGAGGCGAGGGCCTCGGCGTGCCCGAGCCGCTCCGCTTCGGCCGCCAGCTCGACGTCCTCACCGGCCAGCGGCTCGACGGCCTCGATCTCGCCGAGCCCGAAGCGCAGCAGGTCGGCCTCCTGGGCCCGCTCGCGCGCCCGGGTGGTGATCTCGTCCAGCTCGGCGACGACGGCCCGCAGCCGCCGGTACGCCTCCGAATACGCGGCCAGCGGTACGGAGACGGCCTCCCCCGCGTACCGGTCGAGCGCGCCGCGCTGCCGGGCGGGCTTGAGCAGGCCCTGCTGGTCGGTCTGGCCGTGCACGGCGACGAGTTCGTCGGCGAGTTCGGCGAGCAGCCCGACCGGCACCGAACGCCCGCCGAGATGGGCCCGGGAACGGCCCTCGGCGGAGATCGTCCGGCTCACGAGCAGCGCGCCGTCGTCCAGCTCGGCGCCCGCCTCCGCGGCGCGCACGGCGACGCTCGCGCCCTCGGGCAGCGTGATCCGCCCCTCGACGACGGCCGAGCCGGCGCCGATCCGCACCAGGGCGGGGTCGGCGCGCCCGCCGAGCAGCAGCCCCAGGCTGGTCACGACCATGGTCTTGCCCGCACCGGTCTCGCCCGTCACCGCGGTGAAACCGGGCGACAGCTCGACAACCGCGTCGTCGATGACCCCGAGCGACCGTATCCGCATCTCCTCCAACACGGAGAAGACCTTACGAGGTCCGGCCCCACCTGTGCGACGGCCCCTGCCGGAACGGGGTGAACCCGCAGGTCGGACGCACCCCTGGTCACCCGTGGGGGTGGGCACCACGCCGACGGCACCAGGCCGAGGACGCCATGCCGACAGCGCCACCCCCCGGCGCCGGCGCCACGCCGACCGCGCCACCCCTGCCGCTCAGTGCGGCGCGCCCCGCCACCCCGACACGGGCAGCGCGAACTTCGCCACCAGCCGGTCCGTGAACGAGGCGTGGTGCAGCCGGGCGAGCCGTACCGGCACCTCGCCGCGCCGGACCTCGACCCGCGCGCCCGCCGGGAGTTCGACCGTCCGGCGGCCGTCGCACCACAGCACGCCGTTCGGCGTGTGCGGCTCGACCTCCACCGCGAGCACCGACTCCGGCGTCGTCACGAGCGGCTTGGCGAACAGCGCGTGCGCCCCGATCGGCACCATGAGCAGCGCCTCGACCTCGGGCCAGATCACCGGCCCGCCGGCCGAGAACGCGTACGCCGTCGAGCCCGTCGGGGTCGCGCAGATCACCCCGTCGCAGCCGAAGCCGGTGACCGGACGGCCGTCGATGGCGAGCACGACCTCCAGCATCCGTTCCGGGGAGACCTTCTGCACGGCCGCCTCGTTCAGCGCCCAGTCCCGGTGCAGCACGTCGCCGTTCTCGTACACGACGACGTCGAGGGTCATGCGCTCCTCGACCTCGTACGCCCGTGTCACGACCCGGTCGACGACCTTGTCGAGGTCGTCGCGCTCGGCCTCCGCGAGGAAGCCGACCCGGCCCAGGTTGACGCCGAGCATCGGCACGCCGGACGCCCGCGAGAACTCCGAGCCGCGCAGCAGCGTCCCGTCACCGCCGAGGACGACGAGCAGCTCGCAGCCCTCCAGCGCCTCGGCGCAGGCCTCCGGCACCGTCTCCACGGACGGCGGCAGCGGCAGATCGGCCGCCTCCGCCTCCAGGACACGGACGCCGATCCCGCTGCGCAGCAGCCCGAGGACGACGAGTTCGGCGCTGCGCACGGCGGCCGGACGGCCGGTGTGCGCGAGCAGGAAGACGGTACGCGTACCCGTACCGGTACCAGGTGGTGCGGTCGTTGAGCTCAACGAGGTCCCTCCGCCACGGCGCGGTCGACATCCGCCGGATCGAGCGCGGGCGCCCCTGCCCGCAGCCACAGAAAGTACTCGACGTTGCCGGAGGGGCCGGGCAGCGGGCTGGCCGTCACGCCCAGGACCCCGAGCCCGAGCTCGCCCGCCTGGCGCGCCACGTTCTTCACCGCGTCGCCGCGCAGCTGCGTGCTGCGCACCACACCGCCCGTACCGAGGCGTTCCTTGCCGACCTCGAACTGCGGCTTGACCATGAGCACGAGGTCCGCGTCGGGCGCGGTGCAGCGCACCAGGGCGGGGAGGACGAGGCCGAGCGGGATGAAGGAGAGGTCGCCGACGACGAGGTCGACGGGGGCGCCGTCGATGGCGTCGAGGGTCAGCTCGCGTACGTTCGTCCGGTCCTTGACGGTGACCCGGTCGTCGCTCTGCAGGGACCAGGCGAGCTGGCCGTAGCCGACGTCGACGGCGACGACGTGCGCGGCCCCCGCCCGCAGCAGGACGTCCGTGAACCCGCCGGTCGACGCGCCCGCGTCGAGCGCCCGCCGGCCCTCGACCGTCAGCCCTTGGGGTACGAAGGCGGCGAAGGCACCGGCGAGCTTGTGGCCGCCGCGCGAGACGTAGGACGGGTCACTGTCGTCCGCGGCGACGACGATGGCCGCGGCCGTCTCGACCTGGGTGGCGGGCTTGGTCGCGACCGTCTTGCCGACGGTCACCCGCCCCGCCGCGATCAGCTGGCTGGCGTGCTCGCGCGAGCGGGCGAGCTCACGGCGTACCAGCTCGGCGTCCAGACGGCGGCGTGCCACTCCTGCCACGTTCGGTTCAGCTCCTGAGGTCGTACGGCGGTGTCGGTCAGGGACCGGGGGTCGGTCCAGGGCCGGGCGTCGGCCCGGAACCGGGTGTCGGTCCGGGGCGGACGGCGTCGAGCGAGGTCAGCTCGTCGCGCAGTCCACGGTGTACATCCTCGTACACCTCCAGGTGTCCGTCCGCCGGAAGGCTGTCGGCGTCGGCAAGCCGCTCCAGGAGGGCGTCCACGACGGGCCGGCCGGTGGGGACGCGCACGACGCCGAGCGGCGCGGGCCCGACGGGCTCGAACCCCGCCTCCTCGACCGCACCTGGGTCTCGCCCGTCCCGGGCCTCGGCCTCCGGCGCTGCGTCCGTCACGTCACTCATGCGCCCGACGCTATCGCGAAGCCCTGGGGTACGGTCGACGGCGATGGCCACGATCGAGGAGTGCCGCAGCGCACTCGACAAACTTTCGGACAATCTCACGCGCGCCGACGGCGAGGTCCGCAGCGCCGCCGCGCTCGACCGCAGCCTGAGCTGCCACATCACGGACCTGGACACCACGTTCACCGGCCGCCTCATGGACGGCCGGATCCAGGTCCAGGACACGGTGCCGGGCCCGCCGCCCGCCAAGGCGCAGATCCGCCTGGCGATGACGGGCGACGACCTGGTGGCGATGGTGGACGGCGAGCTGAACTTCGCGAAGGCCTGGGCCTCCGGCCGGGTCAGGCTGGAGGCCGGCTTCCGCGATCTGCTGAAGCTGCGCTCACTTCTGTAGCGACCGGTCGGCGGGCCGCCCGGTCGCCCGTGCCTTGCGCCCCGCGGGCACGACCAGCGGCGTTCCCGTCTCCGGGTCCTCGATGACCTGACAGCGCACCCCGAAGACCCGCTCGACGAGCTCGGCCGTGACGACCTCGGCGGGCGGGCCCTCCGCGACGACCGCGCCGTCCCGGCAGGCGATCAGGTGGGTGGCGTACCGGGCCGCGTGGTTGAGGTCGTGGAGGACGGCGACGAGCGTCCGGCCCTGGGTCTCGTGCAGCTCGGCGCAGAGGTCGAGGACGTCGATCTGGTGCTGGATGTCGAGGAAGGTCGTGGGCTCGTCGAGGAGCAGCAGCGGGGTCTGCTGGGCGAGCGCCATCGCGATCCACACCCGCTGACGCTGGCCGCCGGACAGCTCGTCCACGTACCGCTCCGCGAGTTCCGCGACGCCGGTCGACTCCATCGACTCCTGGACGATCCGCTCGTCCTCGGGCGACCACTGGCGCAGCAGTCCCTGGTGCGGGTAGCGGCCGCGGGCCACCAGGTCGGCGACCGTGATGCCGTCGGGGGCGATCGAGGACTGCGGCAGCAGACCGAGGGTCCTGGCGACCTTCTTCGTCGGCATGCTGTGGATGCTCTGCCCGTCGAGGAGCACCCGGCCCTGGGAGGGCTTGAGCATCCGGGAGAGGGCGCGCAGGAGGGTCGACTTGCCGCACGCGTTGGGCCCGACGATGACCGTGAACGAGTTGTCGGGGATCGCGACGGACAGCTCGCGGGCGATGACCCGCTGGTCGTAGGCGAGGGTGACCGACTCGGCGCTGAGCCGCTGGGCCTGACGGTCCATGGAGGTGCTCCTGAGTTTCCTGTCGTGTGAAACGTTCGAATCCGTCGTGCGGGCCGTGGGCGTCATATGCGCCCCGCCTTCCGCTCCGTGACGAGCAGCCACAGCAGATAGCAGCCGCCGAGCACTCCGGTGACGACGCCCACCGGCAGCTGCCGGTCGCCGAAGGCATGGGTCGCGGTCCAGTCGGCGACGAGCAGCAGCGCGGAGCCCATGAGGGCGGAGGCGGCGAGGTTGGGTCCTGGTGCGCGGGTCAGCCGGCGGGCCAGCTGCGGGGCGCTCAGGGAGACGAACACGATGGGCCCGGCGGCGGCCGTGGCCACGGCGACGAGCACGACGGCGGAGGACATCAGCACGATCCGGGTCCGCTCGACCCGCACCCCGAGCGCGTACGCGGAGTCGTCGCCCATCTCCAGCATCCGCAGCGCCCGCCCGTGCCCGAGGACCAGCGGGACGAGGACGCAGCAGACGGCGAACAGCGGCCAGAACTGCGCCCAGTCCCGCCCTTCCAGCGAGCCGGTCATCCAGACCGTGGCGCGGGTCGCGTCGACCAGGTTGGCCTTGGTGATGAGGTAGTGGATGACGGCGGTGAGCATCGCGGCCGCGCCGATGCCGACGAGGACGAGCCGGTAGCCGTGGATCCCGCGCTTCCAGGCGAGGAGGTAGATCACGGCGCCCGTGATCAGGCCGCCGACGACCGCGCCCCCGGCGGCGGCCATGGCGCTGCCCTGGAAGAGCACGATGACGCCCAGCGCGCCGACGGTGGCGCCCTGACCGAAGCCGATGACGTCGGGGCTGCCGAGCGGGTTGCGGGAGATCGACTGGAAGACGGCGCCGCCGATGCCGAGCGCCGCGCCGACGAAGACGGCGACGAGGACGCGCGGCAGCCGCAGGTCCATCACGGCGAACTCCTGTACGGGAGTTCCGTCGCCGAGCAGCGTGGCGAGGACGTCGCCCGGGGCGATCGGGAAGTCGCCGCTGCCGATGAGGACGACCCCGGCCGCGAGGGTGGCCACGACCAGCAGGAGCGCGGAGAGCGCGGCGCGGGGCTCGTACCGTACGGAGAACCCGCCACCGGTCCGTATCGACTTCACAGCTGGGCCATCCTCTTGCGGCGGACGAGGTGGATGAAGACGGGCCCGCCGACGAGCGCGGTGACGATGCCGACCTGGAGCTCGGAGGGGCGGGCCACGAGCCGGCCGATCACGTCGGAGCCGAGCAGCAGGGCCGGCGCGAGGACGGCCGCGTACGGGAGGATCCAGCGCATGTCCGGGCCGGTGAGGGCGCGGACGAGGTACGGGACCATCAGCCCGAGGAACACGATGGGCCCGCAGGCGGCGGTCGCGGCGCCGCACAGCAGCGTGACGGCGACCATCGCGAGGACCCGGGTGCGGTTCAGGTTGGCGCCCAGCGCGCGGGCGGTGTCGTCGCCCATCTCCATGGCGTTGAGCGGCCGGGAGATCAGCAGGGCGACGACGACCCCGACGAGGATGAACGGCGCGACGCGCCGCACGGTGTCCATGTCGGCGGAGGCCAGCGAGCCGACGGTCCAGAAGCGGAGCCGGTCGAGTGCGGCCGAGTTCAGGAGCTGGACGGCGTTGACGTAGCCGTAGAGCGCGGCGGTCGCGGCGGTGCCGGCGAGCGCCAGGCGCACGGGCGTGGCGCTGCGGCTGCCGCCGAGGACGTACACGACGACGGAGACGGCGGCGGCCCCGAGGAACGCGAACCAGACGTAGGCGTCGACGTCGGTGATCCCGAGGAACGCGATCGCGGAGACGACTGCCGCGGCGGCCCCGGCGTTCACGCCGAGCAGCCCGGGCTCGGCGAGCGGGTTACGGGTGAGGCCCTGCATGACAGCCCCGGAGAGCCCGAGGGCGACGCCGACGAGCAGCCCGAGGACGGTCCGGGGGACGCGGACGTCACGGATGATGACGCCGTTGCCGGTACCGGTGTTGTGGAACAGCCCGTGCCACACATCGCCGAGCGGCACGGGTTTGGCACCGATCATGATGCTCAGGACACAGACCAGCAGCAGCACCACGACGCCCACGACAAGCCCGAACGCCCGCACGGAATGCCTGCGGCCCGTCGCCTGGGGGGATTTCGTAGCCTCCGCGCTCGCTCGGGAGGAACTCTCGACCAACACGAGGTTAGGCTAACCTACCCTACCTTTCCCCCACCCCAACGGCCCCAAGGCTCCCAGTGGTCACAGGGGCCACAGGGGCCACGTAGGTCACAAGCACCCGAGCGGCCCCACCGACCGTCACATCCCCAACCGCTCCAACGCCTTCCCCGCGTCCAGCCCACAGGCCCCGGCCCCCGCCTCCGACCACGCCGCCCCGCACAGCGCCCGCACCCCGTCCATGACGTCGAGCGCTCCGGGCTCCCCGACCGCCCCCGCGCCCTCAAGCAGCAGCGCGCCCCCGCTCACGGACGCCCGCCACCCCCCGCACACGAACGCCCCACCCGTCTCCACGACCTCCGGCTGCCCCACCAGGAGCCCCCGCAGGTCCGCCGAGACGTACGTCGGCCGGTGCTCCGGCACCGCCGCGAGCAGCTGCGCCACGTCCGTCACCCCGGTGAACACCAACAACGAGTCCACGCCCCCGTTGAACGCGCCCTCGATGTCCGTGTCCAGCCGGTCCCCGACCACCAACGGCCGCCGCGCCCCCGTCCGCAGTACGGTCTCCCGGTGCATCGGCGGCAGCGGCTTCCCCGCCACCGTCGGCTCCACGACACCGCCCGTGGCGATCCGTACGACCTCCACCGCGGCCCCGTTCCCCGGCCCGATCCCCCGCGCGCCGGGAATCGTCAGATCGGTGTTGGACGCGTACCACGGCACACCCCGCGCCACGGCGTACCCGGCCTCCGCGAACCGCGCCCACGGCATGTCCGGCCCGCCGTACCCCTGGACCACCGCCGCGAGGCCCGGCACGTCCGCCGACTCCACCGGCTCCAGGCCCCGCTCGCGCAGCGCCACGCGAAGCCCCTCCCCGCCGACGACGAGCACCGGCGAACCGGCGGGCACGTCGTCGGCGATGAGCCGCGCCACCGCCTGCGCCGAGGTGATGACGTCGCCCGCCTCCGCCGGCACCCCCAGCTCGGTGAGGTGCGCGGCCACCGCCTCCGGCGTCCGCAGCGCGTTGTTGGTGACGTACGCGAGGTGCATCCCGCCGGCCCGGGCGACCGTCAGCGCGTCGACGGCGTGCGCGATCGCCTCACCGCCCGCGTAGACGACACCGTCCAGATCGAGCAGCGCCGTGTCGTACGCCTCGCTCAGCGCGACCGCACTGCCGTCGAGCACCGTCCTGGGCCGCCCGCCCTGGCCACCGTCACCCATACCCACCACACACTCCTCGCCTGAAAGCCGTCCCCGCTCCCCCGATCATCGCTCATTGCCACCGCGCACTTACGATTGCTCAATGAACACCAGTGGTCCTGCGGCCGACGACGGTCTGCACCTGGTCCCGTTCCGGGGACTCCGCTACGTCCCCGAACGGGTCGGCAGCCTGGCCGCCGTGACCTCGCCCCCGTACGACGTCGTCGTCCGGCCCGACGGTCTCCACCATCTGGAGTCCGCCGACCCGCACAACATCGTCCGGCTGATCCTTCCGCAGGCCATCAGCCCGGGCACCCGCCACCGCAAGGCCGCCGTCACCCTCGACCGCTGGCTCGCGGACGGCGTCCTCGCGCCGGACCCCGAGCCCGCGCTCTACGTGTACGAGCAGAGCAGCGGCGACATCCTCCAGCGCGGCATCATCGGCGCCCTGGAGCTCACCACCCCGGCCGAGGGCATCGTCCTCCCCCACGAGGACGTCATGCCGCACGTCGTCGAGGACCGCGCCGACCTGATGCGCACCACGGCCGCCAACCTGGAGCCGCTCCTCCTCACCTACCGGGGCAACGGCGGCGGACCGGCCGACGTCATCGAACGCACCGTCCGGCGCACCCCGCTCCTCGCCACGACCACGGAGGACGGCTTCAGCCACCGCCTCTGGGCGATCACGGACCCGGCCGAACTCGCGGCGGTCTCCGCCGGCCTGGCCGAGCACCAGGCGCTGATCGCCGACGGCCACCACCGCTGGGCGACGTACCTCCGCCTCCGCGAGGAACACCCCCAGCCCGGCCCCTGGAACTACGGCCTCGTCCTCCTCATCGACACGGCCCGCTACCCCCTCCGCGTCCGCGCGATCCACCGCCTGCTCAACCGCCTCCCCGTGGCGGACGCCCTCGCGGCCCTCGGCGACGACTTCCGGATCCGCCGCCTCGACGCCACGCTCCCGGACGCCATGACGTCCCTCGCGGCCGCCGCGACGGACGGCAACGCCTTCCTCCTGGCCGGCGACGGTACGTTCCACCTCGTGGACCGCCCCGCCCCGGAGCTCCTCGCCCGCACGATCCCCGAGGACCGCCCGCAGGCCTGGCGCACCCTGGACGCGACGGTCCTGCACGCCACGCTCCTGGACCACCTCTGGCACATCCCGGACGCCCCGGAGGACATCAGCTACATCCACGACACGGAGGCGGCCGTGGAGCAGGCGGAGCGCCGGGGCGGTACGGCGGTACTGATGCACCCGGTACGGGAGGACGTCGTACGGGACCTGGCACAACAGGGCGTCACGATGCCCCGCAAGTCGACGTCCTTCGGCCCGAAGCCGGCCACGGGCCTGGTGCTGAGAAGCCTGGCGCTCGACTGAGGACATGCGAAAGGGCGGTACCCCCGAGGGGGTACCGCCCTTTCGTCACGCATCAGCCCCGGTCGTCGGGCTGGTCGTCATCCGCTACGTCGGTCTCGTCGGCGACATCGACGCTCCCGGACGGCTCCCCGTCCCGGCCCCCGTCCACGTCGTCGTTCTCGTCCTCGTCCTCGTCGATGGCGTCCACGAACTCGACACCGTCCAGCTCGGCGAGCCGGTCGGAGGCGTCCGTGGCCCCGTCCTTGTCCGCCTCGAGCGCCTTGGCGAACCACTCCCGCGCCTCGGTCTCCCGCTCGGCCGCGAGCAGCGCGTCGGCGTAGGCGTACCGCAGGCGCGCGGTCCACGGGTGAACGGCGCTGGACGCGAGCTCGGGGCTCTGCAGCGTCACGATGGCAGCCTCCAGCTGCCCCATGTCGCGACGGGCGCCGGCGGCGACGAGCCGCATCTCGACCTGCCCGGCCTTGTCCAGCTTCTGCACCTCGGGCTCACCGGCCATGGCGAGCGCCCGCTCGGGCCGGCCCATGCCGCGCTCGCAGTCGGCCATCACGGGCCACAGCTCGACGCCACCGGTCATCCGCCGCGCGGCCCGGAACTCGGCCAGCGCCTCGGAGTACTTCTGCGTGGCGTACGCGGCGAAACCGGCGGCCTCACGGACGGCGGCGACGCGCGAGGCGAGCCGCAGGGCGATGCGCGAGTACGCGTAGGCCTGCTCCGGGTCTTCGTCGATCAGGTCGGCGACCATGACGAGGTTACGAGCGACGTCCTCGGCGAGCCCCTTGGGCAGGCTCATGAGCTCCTGGCGCACATCGTCGTCGATCTCGTCGCCGGTGACCTCCGGCGGGATCGGCAGCCGCTTGATCGGCGCCCGGTCGGTCCGGTCACGGTCGTCACGCCGCCCGTAGCCACCGCCACGGTTGTCGTCACGCCCGCGGTACCCGCCGCCACGGCTGTCGTCGCGACGGTCGTCACGCGGCCGGTCGTCGCGACGGAAGCCACCGCCACGGTTGTCGTCCCGACGGGGCCCACGGGGCCGGTCGTCCCGCCCACGGAACCCGCCACCACGGTTGTCGTCCCGACGGTCGTCACGCGGCCGCTCGTCACGCCGGTCATCGCGACGGAACGAAGGACGCTCGTCACGGCGGTCGTCACGGGGCCGGTCGTCACGACGGAAGGAAGGACGGTCATCACGGCGGTCGTCACGAGGCCGGTCGTCGCGACGGAACCCGCCACCACGGTTGTCATCGCGACGGTCGTCCCGACGGAAGCCACCACCACGGTTGTCGTCACGGCGGTCGTCCCGACGGAAGCCACCACCACGGTTGTCGTCACGGCGGTCGTCCCGACGGAACGACGGACGGTCAGCATCACGGCGGTCGTCACGCGGACGGTCATCGCGACGGAACGAAGGACGGTCGTCGCGACGGTCGTCACGGGGCCGGTCATCACGACGGAAGGAAGGACGGTCATCACGGCGATCGTCACGAGGCCGGTCATCACGACGGAAACCGCCACCACGGTTGTCATCGCGGCGATCGTCGCGACGGAAGCCACCACCACGGTTGTCGTCACGGCGGAACGACGGACGCTCGTCACGCCGATCGTCACGCGGCCGGTCATCACGACGGAACGACGGACGGTCGTCACGGGGCCGGTCGTCACGACGGAAGGAGGGACGGTCGTCGCGACGGTCGTCACGCCGGAAACCGCCACCACGGTTGTCGTCACGACGGTCATCGCGGCGGAAGCCACCGCCGCGGTTGTCGCCGCGGCTGTCAGGGCGACGGTCATCACGGGGACGGTCGTCACGGCGGTCGTCACGCGGACGGTCGTCACGACGGAACGACGGACGGTCGTCGCGACGGTCGTCGCGCGGCCGGTCGTCACGGCGGAAACCGCCACCGCGGTTGTCGTCACGCCGGTCATCGCGGCGGAAGCCGCCGCCACCCCGGTTGTCATCACGACGCGGGCCACGGAAGCCGCCCCGCTCGCCACCGTCCCTGCGACGCGGCTCGCGCTCCGGACGGTCGTCGGGAGAGTTGGTGGACATCGACGTGACTCCTGTCTTCGGGTACTGCAGTCATTCTCGCGCAGCCGGCAGCCCGACGCGCTTCGGAAAAATCAAGAAAAACAAAAGGACCCTTGGTCCCAGCGTGAACGCTGGGACCAAGGGTCCTGAAAGATTGTTCGGCGGCGTCCTACTCTCCCACAGGGTCCCCCCTGCAGTACCATCGGCGCTGAAAGGCTTAGCTTCCGGGTTCGGAATGTAACCGGGCGTTTCCCTAACGCTATGACCACCGAAACCCTATCGGGTTCTAGCGAACAAGCACACTTTTCAATTAATTAAGTGAAACTGGTTCAACCGGTGCGACTGTTCGCAACCCGGGAACCACACAGTGGACGCGAGCAAATGAGGACAAGCCCTCGGCCTATTAGTACCGGTCAGCTCCACCCATTACTGGGCTTCCACATCCGGCCTATCAACCCAGTCGTCTACTGGGAGCCT